>JAFYXB010000010.1 GCA_017546345.1 Alistipes sp.
CCCATATCTTTAGTAAGCATATATTGATGCTGACGATAGATAAAGAGTGAGCAGATGATAAGTGTAATGGAAATGACATATTGCACACCTACAAGCGCGTAACGCAAGATACGACCCGAACGAGAGGCTGCAAAGTCGCCCTTAATCACAAATGCTGGCGAGAACTTGGTGATATACCACGCTGGATAGAGTGACACAAGAATACCAAAGCGGAGCGTGCCAACAACCATTGCACCTGCAATTATCCAATTTTCATTGATAGCAACCGATGTAGAGATATACTCTGACAAGGGCGTATCAGCGAAGATAACTACTATTCCAGCTGCAACAAGCAGAGATACAAGTATCAAACCTACGGTCTCAAACAAGAAACTTATACGCAGTTTGGCGGTTGGCGCGCCGAAAATCTTATAGTTGTTCACCGCACGAATACGGCTTGGTATCAGTGCAAAGAAGAAGTTTACAAAGTTGATAAACGAGATTACAAGAATCAAAACGGCAATAGCAATAAGCGTGTAGGTCGTTGTACGGCTACCGTGAATCCACTCTGCTTGGGTGTCATCAGCAAAGTAAAGGTCGGTAATAGGTGTGAGGCGAGGCTGAACACGGGCAAGTTGCAGTTTAGTCTCTTGCTCTGAATAACCCTTCTTTTTGCAATCATCTATTACAGCCTCCCTCATACGCTTCTCGACATCTTCGACCGAGGCTCCTTCACGCAGAAGAACATAATATGTGGTACTCCAATCTGTCTCATTCTCCAACTCTGCCTCTGGCATAAGGATATATCCCTCACTCATAGCCATAGTAGATGGCTGTGGGAAATCACGATAAATGCCCGATATTGTGCGTTGTACTTGATTTACAGCACCACGACCATAATTAATGCGGTCTCCAACCTTTAAGTTGCAACGCTTGGCTACACTCTCCGAGATAATCATACCGTAGTAGGTCTTGAACTCGTCATCAATACCACCTTCGACAAACTCAAATGGGAATACTGCCAATCCTTCAAGCTCGGCTCCGGCAACTTTGATAGTAAAATTCTCTACGGTTGAGTTACGCTTTATGGAGTATTCATCTTGATAGGTTGGGTTAGATATCATATCTATTGAACCTGCAGTCTCAATTTCGGGACATACGGCACATAGTTGGTCGGGAATCATTCTGTTCCAACCACACCACCAAGTACCATCCATTGACCACGAAGGATATTCCAGACGATAAATACGCTCCGAATTCTTAATAACACGATTATAAGATAGGTCGAAAGTTACCTGCACAGCGATAAGATATACCGCTGCAAAGGCTACTGCCATACCCACAATGTTTAGCACCGACGATGTGGTGTAACGGCGTAGTAGGGTTAGAAAATTTCTGATATACATAGTTCCTTAAATTGATTATTCCTTTTTTCCGTTTTTGATTTTAGGCGAGCAGATTTTGCGCCGACCGCAGTTTGGTAAGGATTGAGCATACTAAGCGTATGTGATATTCTTGACCAACAAGGAGGTGCGAAAGATGCCGCATATAAATCGAAAACTTTTATTTATTTAATATTAGTACTTCATTATCTCCAAAGTTGTCGTAGCTCGAAACGATTACCTTCTCGCCGGGTTGTAAGCCCTCGATAACCTCATAATACTGTGGATTCTGGCGTCCGATACGAATCTCTCGGCGGTATGCCTTCTCGCCCGTAGCGTCAAGGACATATATCCACTTGCCACCCGTTGCCTGATAGAACGAGCCACGAGGTATCAAGATTGCCTCGGCAGCCTCGCCAAGTTGCAGGTTGAGGTAGTAGGTCTGACCGCTGCGGATATTCTCGGGAGCATCGCCCACAAAGCGGAAGTCGGCCTTAAATTGACCATTTCGCACCTCGGGATATACCTTACGGAGCTGCATCTCATACTTGGTATCCTGACGCTCGAACGATGCCACCAATCCCGTAGTGATGCGGTCGATGTAGTGCTCATCAATCTGCGCCTGCACCTTATAGGTCGTAAGGTCATTCACCTGACCGATGTTTGCGCCCTGCTGGAGCGACTGTCCCAAAACTGCGTCCAACATACCCACCTCGCCATCAATGGGTGCCTTCACCTTGAGGTTATCGACACGCTGGCGGATAAGCTCCATATTGCGCTGCATAGAGCGTAGGCTCTCCTCCATCTGCTCGACCTGCGACGATCGGTAGAGCGAGTCCTGACGCTGACGCTCCAAAATCAAGTTGCGCCTGCCAACAGCGAGATCGTAGTCCTCCTTTGCACGCAGGTACTCCTCACGCGCCAACAATTTGTCGTTATAAAGGCTCTGATTCTGCTCAAAGGTACGCTTTAATCGCGACACTTCCAAGTCGAGTTGCAGCTTCTCCTGACGGAGGGCAAGACGCTCCTGCTCCATAGAGATCATCGTGTTACGCAAGATATTCTGCTTCTCGGCAAGGTCGGCCTCCGACTGCAGAATCTGCATCGAGAGCGAGTTGTTCGACATCTCAAGAATCACATCGCCACGCTTTACCTGCGTACCCTCCTCGGCAACGATGCGCTCCACAACACCCGATTCGAGTGGCGAGAGCTGCACGGTAG
>JAFYXB010000011.1 GCA_017546345.1 Alistipes sp.
TCGACAAGATTACGACTATCTCAACGGGCAACATAGTAGTAGCAACGCCAGTATCTATGGCCGACTTCCTTGCAAATAAGTATGAGGGACAGTATATCGCTCTCGAGGGCGTTCAGGTTTCAGATGCCGACCTTAACCGCACATGGGTTGAGAATAATAAACACACCTCTATCAACATGGAGGATGCCAATGGCAACAGCTTTGTTGTATTCTCTTCAAAGTACTCGACATATGGTTCACAGAGCGTAGCTCAGGGCTCTGGTACTATCAAGGGTATTTCCTCTATCAACAATGGCGCTATGCAGCTAATCTTTGCTCAGGAGTCTGACTTCGCAGGTTTGACTGGCGAGCGTTTTGGTGCTACTGACGAAGGTGGTAACGACGAGGGCAACACCGACCAGCCAGTAGTGGATGGCTCAAAGAGTGCTACTATCTCATTTGCTGATAAGGCAAATCGTACAGAGTTCTCTGAAGATAAGCAGGTATGGGAGCAGAATGGTATTACTGTAACAAATACCAAGGGTTCATCTACAAACAATGTGGGTGACTATGATGCACCTGCTCGTTTCTATAAGAGCTCAGATGTAACTATCGAGGCTCCAGGTAATATTATCTCGATTGCAATTGATTGTAAAAGTATTAAAAGCGAGTATGTAACAGCTTGGGGCACTGCTGAAAATGGTATCGTAACTATTGCATTGGATGGCTCTTCTAAGATATATGAGATTAAAACTCTCTCTGCTCAGGTACGAGCTAATTCGATAACAGTAACTTACGTTGAGTAATTCCACATTCTTTAGTACTTCGGGCGACGCCCGAAGTACTAAAGAGTTTTTCTTTTTTTGATATTAGTTTTACTAATCTTAGATATGGTTAAGAGTTGGATAGGTTTTCTATTGGCTGTGTTGCTTTTTGTTAGCTGCGAAAGTGTGAGTAGCGATACGATAAAGAGCGAGGCTTTGTTGTCTACAACCGAGGTTAAGGGCGAGAGTAAGAACTGCGCTGTGGTGCTTAAGGCACAACAGGGTATCTCATACTCGGCCAACGTTGTGTCTGATGGCGATTGGGCGCTCTTCTCGAATGGTGAGACGCATACGGCAGATACAATGCAGGGTGGCGACAAGATCCTCTATATCTATTTTGATAAGAACGATTCGGGCAAGAGTCGCGAGGCGGAGGTTAGCGTGCAGTTCTCGGATGGTACGCGCTTCGAGAGCAGCTTCACGCAGCATAGCTACGATAGTTCGGTGGCCTTGAGTCGCAGATGGGCAGAGTTGCCTGAATGCAAGGTGTCGAGCGACTACATCTACAACACGCACTATGGTCAGTTGGGAACAAATAGCAATGCTCGTAACTATACCTATTGTTTTGCGCCAGAGTATCGCGCTGCGTTGTGGGTGGCCTATCCGCTCCACAAGTCGCACACGTCGGGTAGCGGTAATCGTAACAATAGTAGTTTCGGCTACGATCCAGAGGTGAGTACATCATATCAGGCTAACCTTGGAGCAGGCTCATATTCAGGATGGTACGATCGAGGACACCAGCTCCCTGCAGCCGATCGAAAGTGCTCGCAGCAGATGATGGATCAGACATTCTATGCTACGAATATGACGCCACAGCAGGGAAATTTTAATCAGAATAAGTGGGGTGTATTGGAGGGTAAGGTGCGTAATATGATCTGTGCCGATACTCTCTTTGTGGTTACGGGTGCGTGGTTTGGTGGCGAGCATGATAGCTCGATAGATAGTTCAACAACCGATAAATCGGGCAACCGTTGTACCACACCTACGCACTACTATAAAGCACTGCTTCGCACAAGTAAGGGAAATACGGGCTACTGCATCGACGAGGTGAAGGATGCTTCGCAGCTGCGTGCTATTGTCTTCTGGATGAAGCATGCAAATACGGGTAATAATACAGCGATTACCTCTTCGGATTGCATTACAGTCGATGAGTTGGAGCGTATCACGGGCTTCGATTTCTTCCCGATGATTGACGACTCGATAGAGGCGGCTGTAGAGTCGAGCGTAGACCCTTCATTGTGGGGTATAAACTAACCAAAGGTTGAAAAATTAATAAACTACTAACGATATGAAAAAATTGGTATTGATGCTCGGTATTGTGCTCTGTTGCAGCGCAGTATCATTTGCTCAAGAGAAGCCCCATATGGTGGCCTTCTACAACCTCGAAAACCTCTTCGACATCTACAACGACCCCGAGACTCACGATGATGAGTTTACGCCCGAGGGTGTGAAGCAGTGGAACGAAACAAAGTATCAGAAGAAACTCTCGAACATGGAGCGAGTGTTATTCGATATGGCCAAGATTAATAAGAACTATCCTGTAGTAATTGGTGTTTCGGAGATCGAGAACCGTTCTGTGTTGGAGGACTTGGTGTCGCAGCCCAATTTGCGTGGCGCTAACTATCGCATCTGTCACTACGACTCGCCCGATGCACGTGGTGTCGATGTAGCGTTCCTCTATCGTGCCGATGTTTTCAAGATGGAGGGTTCGGACAACATTAAGCTCGTTGTCGAGGGTATGCCTAATTTCCGTACTCGTGACCTTGTTGTTATGTGGGGAACAATCGAGGGTGAACCCTTCTACTTTCTCGTGTCGCACTGGCCATCGCGCCTTGGTGGCAAGGAGGCTTCGCAGAATAAGCGTGATGCCTGCGCAAAGCAGATTCGTGGTATAAAGGATTCGTTGCTTGCAGCAAACCCAGCAACAAAGGTTATCGTTATGGGCGACTTTAACGATGATGCTACTGATGCAAGCTTGGTGGAGGTCTTGGGAGCTAAGGGCAAGATTAAGGATCTTAAGGAGGGTGACTTCTTTAATCCCTACTTCCAGATGTTGCGTGCGGGCCTTGGTACGTTGGCTTATCAGGATTCGTGGAACCTCTTTGATAACATCTGCGTAACGGAGAATTTGGTGAATGCTAAGGATGGCGAGTTGCGCCTATTGAAGACAGAGGGTATGAAGTATTGGGGAAATATCTTCTCGCGTCCCTATATGATTCAGCAGGAGGGACAATACAAGGGCTATCCTTTGCGTACGTTCGTTACGAACAATTTTCAGAATGGCTTTAGCGACCACTTCCCAGTATACATATACATAGGTCGCTAAACATCCTCTTGATGAAGAAACTAATATATATAATGTATGAAGAAACTTTTACTTGTAACACTTCTATCTCTACTATCCACTGCGGCATTTGCCCAGATGGGTGGTATGAAGGGTGTAGTTGTGTCGCGAGATAGCCGTGAACCGATTAGTGGTGCAGTCATCACTATCGCATCGGAGTCTATTGCGACCACTACCGATGAAAATGGAGAGTTCTACATCGACGGTCTGGCTGCTGGTCAGTATAACCTTACGTTTGAGACTCTCGACTTCGAGGAGCTTACGCTTATGGTGCGCGTTAAGGAGCTTGTGCACGATATGCAGCAGGTTGTGCTCATACCTGCCAACCAAGTTGTTGTCGATGACTCGGCATTTGCCGAGCTCGATAGCGAGGTTGAGGGCTCGAGCGACTCGCAGGCTATGCCCTCGGCACTCTCGGCATCAAAGGATGTATTCAACAACATCGCATCGTATCGCTTCTCGGAGATGCGCTTCAATGTGCGTGGCTATGACTCACAGTATCAGGATGTTTACCTCAATGGTATCCGTTTCAATGATGCTTTGACAAGCTATGGCCCTTGGTCGTTGTGGAGTGGTTTGAACGATGCTACGCGTAACCAGGAGATCACCTCAGGTCTACAGATGTCGGACTACGGCTTGGGTGGTGTAGCGGGTACTACGAACATCAATGCTCGTGCATCACAGTTGCGTAAGGGCTTCCGTGCGAGTGTGGTAAATTCTACACAGCTCTATCGCTTCCGTGCTATGGTGAGCTATGCTTCGGGTCAGCTCGATAACGGCTGGTCGTATGGCTTCTCAGTATCGACACGTCAGGGTGGTAATGGCTATGTCGATGGCGTATATTACAATGCTTATGGCTACTTTGCATCGGCAGAGAAGGTGTTTAGTGGTGGTCACCGCCTCTCGGCAACAATTCTCGGTGCGCCTACAACACGTGGCGCACAGCAGGCCTCGACACAGGAGGCTTACGACCTCTGGGGTGATAACTACTACAACCCCAACGTAGGTATGCAGAATGGCAAGGAGCGTAATGCGCGTGTGCGCCGTATGCACGAGCCTATCGCTATGCTGAACTATAGCTGGCAGATTAGCGAGCGTACCGAGCTCTCGATTGCTACATCCGTACGCTTTGGTTTTAATGGCTATTCGGCACTCACTTGGTATAAGGGCGAAGATCCACGCCCCGACTACTATCGTAAATTACCTTCATACTATGGCGACCGCTTGGCACGTCGTATGGAGTTGAACAACTATGCCGAGGCTAACGACCTACCAATGCCATTTACAGAGACCGATATCGAGACCGATAAGATGAAGTATATCGAGTATATGCAGCGTTGGAACGGCTATATCGACTTCGATGGTCTTATTCAGGATAACTACATGGGAGATGTTGATGCTACCTATGGCGCAGGTCACCGCTCGGTGGCTATGATCGAGGAGCGTCATACCGACCAGATCGACTACAACTTTGCAGCGCAGCTCGAGCATATCTTCCGTGGTGGCTCGAAACTTACGGCAGGTGTTCGTGCTCGTATCAATCGTACGGAGTACTATAGCGAGGTTAAGGATCTGCTTGGTGGCGATTATTGGCTCGATGTAGATAAGTTCGCAGAACGCGATTATGGTAACAACGTGGAGGCTTATCAGAACAATATGGCCTACTACCGTGAGCATGGTCACGCTCAGGCGGTTCGTGAGGGCGATAAGTACAACTACGACTACTATGCTCACGTGCGTCAGGGTCAGCTTTGGGCAATGTATGCGATTGCTGCTGGTGGCTTTACTGCAAATATCGGTGCCGAGGTAGGTTACTCGGATATGTGGCGTGAGGGCCTCTGGGAGAAGGGTCTATTCCGTAATGATAACTCTCTTGGTGTTAAGGGCTTGACATCGCTTGGTGACTCGGATCACATCCAGAATCTCACCTATAAGGGTAAGCTAAATCTTAGCTATCGTTTCTCGGGTGCGCACTCTATTGAGGCGAATGCTACGATTATGCAGAACCCTGCGAGCTTTAACAATGCCTTTGTTTCGGCTCGTACACGTAACCAGATAACACCTGGTCTCGATGCAGAGAAGATCTACGGTTTCGATCTTACATACAACCTTAATACTCCTTGGTTTAAGGCTCGTCTTTCGGCATACTATACACAGATGTTAGATCAGTCTAAGGTTATCTCGTTCTACGACGATACACAGAGTTCGTTTACCAACTTCGCAATGTCGGGTATCGATAAGCGATATATGGGTATCGAGTTTGGTATGAATGTTCCTATCGCATGGGGCTTGTCGCTCAATAGTGCTGTGAGCATTGGTGACTACATCTACACCTCGAATCCCGAGTTTACGCAGATGATTGACAATAGTGCAACAGATGTCGTACATAGTGTAGTATCGTGGGAGGGTATGAAGGTTGAGAGCACACCTCAAACAGCTATCAACGTAGGTCTTAACTTCCGTGGTCCTAAGAATTGGTATGCATCGGTTGATTTCAACTACTACGATCGTTTGTATCTATCGATGAACCCTATGTATCGTACGCAGTATCTTGCACAGGAGATTATGAAGATCTACGACTTCCAGAATTTGGAGTCTGGTCGTCAGAAGCAGTATGTCGTAGATGTTATCGACAGCATTCGTGCTCAGGAGGAGTTGGGCAATGCCTATACACTTAGCGCAAGCATCGGTAAGAACTGGTATATCAAGTATCGTTATACCCTTGGCTTCAGCCTTCAGGTGAACAACATTCTCAACTGTCAGTCTATCCGTACGGGTGGTTACGAGCAGATGCGACTCAATAAGATATCAGATCCTATCCTCTTCCCAAATGCCGAGGAGGGTATGTCTATAGTTCAGAAGCCTACGACATATTCGCGTTTCGACTCGAAGTATTTCTATATGAATGGCTTGAACTACTATCTTAATATCTACTTCCGATTCTAATCTTTCAAATAAGGACTGTTTATGAAACTTAGAAAAATATTTGCTATTGCCGCTCTTCTTCTCGGTGTTGTAGGATGCTACGAGAACCATACATTGGTTGATCCACGTGGCTACATTACTGACGAGGAGTTCGAGGAGATGTTCCCCGAGGCGGTGCATATCTCTATCGCAGAGCTCAAGGCTGCGTTTGGCCCAATCAGCAATACGGGCGTAAATAGCAGCTGGTCTAACACTATCTACAAACTTGTCGGCGAGGATATCTTTGCTGGCCAGGATGTATATATCAAGGGTAAGGTTACGAGCAACGATGACGAGGGTAACGTGTATAAGTCACTCTATGTTCAGGATGAGACTACGGGTATCGAGCTCAAGCTCAACAACAATGTGGGCCTACGCTATAAGCAGGGCTCTTGGGTCTATGTTCGCCTCGAGGGTCTCTATCTCGGCAACTATCGTATGATGCTTTCGCTTGGTGGCGCTCCATCGGAGTCGTACAACAAGGCTGGAGAGCATAAGTTCTATGCTAACTCAAATATCGAGCTGCAGGAGGTTATTGACGAGCACGTATTTGTAGGCAAGGAGGATAGACTCACCGTAGGCTCTTTGGGCCAGTGGGAGCATAACAACTTTGCGGTAGATATCATTACCATTACGGCAGATGACTTCCAGGAGGTTTTGTCGTCGGAGAAGGTCGAGTTCGAGGGTAAGTTTATCGGTGAGAATAAGACCGATGCTAATGGTGTTACACGTAAGGTCTTTACAATGCCACGCCGCGAGCTTATGTTTGGCCGTCTGCTTCGCTTCAAGGGCTTGCAGTGCCACTATGCGGGTGTTCCCAATCAGGATGGTGTAACGAGCCCAGCTCTTAAAAGTGGTTCGTTCGAGAATATCTATCCCAGCTGGTTGTATAGCGATCCTCGCCCAACCGTATCTAAGGGTTGGTATCATTGGGCATACAAGGAGGAGATTACGGGTCGTAGTCTCTATGGCTCAGTACTTTTCACCTACAATCCCGATGCTAAGTATTGCTCGGAGGATGGTGTCTATGCACTACGTACGAGTGGTTATTCGCGCTTTGCACGCCGCAACGTATGTAAGGATGGCGAGGTTGCTAATATTACAGCAATCTATGGTATCTATGCTCAGCGCTCTGACTATGCAGGCAATGCCGATGACTACGCATCTTATCAGTTAACAGTCAGCAGTTTCTCTGATATCGAGTTCCGCAATGGTGAGGATGCATTCCTTACTGATGAGCAGGTTGAGAAGATGACAACTGATGATATGTGCTACGTGCCTTGGATTGATGAGGAGGGTGAAAGCGACAACTTGTAGTTTCTTGTGATAAGGGGCCGATTGCGGCCCCTAACAAAAAATGGCGACAATGGGACGTACGTCAAAGTACTACCCATCGTCGCCATTTTTGCCGAGTGTTGCACTCGGCTCCCTTCTGACAAGAAATTTGGGCTGCAGGAAAGAATATAGTAGTCGGGTAGAGTAGGGTGTGCATAAATAAAATCTTTCTCAAAGATTGCGGTTTGCAAATAGTTTTGTATCTTTGCAAATTAATATAATTATAGCCTAAATTTTAGTGAAGATATGATAAAGTCGATGACGGGCTTCGGTAAGGGTGAGGCCACTTATGCAGATAAAAGATTTCGTGTGGAGCTACGCTCCCTGAACTCTAAACAGCTCGACCTTAGCGTTAAGCTACCAGGCAAATATCGTGCTGCCGAGGCTGAGCTACGCACTATTATCACCCGTGAGCTTCAGCGTGGTAAGGTAGATTGCTACGTATCTGTGGAGGCGACAACTGCCGAGACCTCAGCGCATATCAACGCCGAGGCTTTCAAGGCCTACGCTACGGAGCTTCGCAAGGTGTGTGGCGACAACGCTATCACGGCTGATGGCGATGCCCTCATTCACGCTATTTTGCGTATGCCCGATGTGATTACATCTGAGGAGCAGGAGGTGGCAGATGAGGAGCTTCGTGCAATCATCACAGCTGCCGAGGCTGCGGCACAGCAGCTCGACTCGTTCCGTAAGCAGGAGGGTGAGATTCTCATTGCCGACCTATTGCGTCGTATCGACCTCATTGAGCAGTATCGTCACGATGTTGAGCCTTATGAGGTATCGCGTGTCGAGACTATCAAGAACCGTATCCGAGAGAATATCGAGAAGCTTCAGATTGAGGTAGACAACAACCGTTTGGAGCAGGAGATGATCTACTACATCGAGAAGCTCGACATCACCGAGGAGAAGGTGCGTCTTGACAACCATTGCAACTACTTCCGCGAGGTGGCTGCTACGGAGGATGCTCCAGGTCGTAAGCTCGGCTTTATCGCTCAGGAGCTTGGCCGTGAGATCAACACTATGGGCTCGAAGTCGAACGAAGCTGAGATGCAGCGTTTGGTAGTGAAGATGAAGGATGAGTTGGAGAAGATTAAGGAGCAGGTGCTTAACATCTTATAATTTGTGAGTTATGGGTAAACTAGTGATATTTTCAGCCCCCAGCGGCTCGGGTAAGACAACGATTGTAAGAGAGTTGTTGAAGCGTTTTCCTCGCTTCGAGTTCTCTATTTCGGCAACATCTCGCTCTCCACGTGGTGTTGAGCAGAATGGTGTCGATTACTACTTCCTATCAAACGAGGAGTTTCGCGAGCGTGTCGAGCGCAACGAGTTTGTAGAGTGGGAGGAGGTATATCAGGGTACTTGCTATGGTACACTTCGCAGCGAGATGGAGCGCATCTGGTCAAATGGCAACATTATTATCTTCGACGTGGATGTCATGGGCGGTATCAACCTCAAGCGAATCTTTGGTGATGATGCTTGCTCGATCTTCATTATGCCTCCATCGGTGGAGGAGCTCGAGCGTCGTTTGCGTGGCCGTGGAACAGATAGCGAAGAGGTGATACTCAAGCGTATAGGCAAGGCTGAGTTTGAACTTTCTAAGGCTTCGGAGTTTGACTACACGGTGGTTAATGACGATCTACAGGTAGCTATTGAGCAGACAGCCTCGATTATTGAAAATTTCTTAAAGTAGAAGTGATGAAAAAACGAATGTTACTATATTTCGGCTCGTTTGATCCCATCCACAAGGGACACACAGCATTGGCCGAGTATGCTCTCGATAAGGGTCTTGCCGATGAGGTGGCATTGATTATCTCGCCTCAAAATCCCTTCAAGAAGGATTTGTTGCAGACCCCCGAGGTTATGCGCTACGAGATGGCAGAGTTGGCCTGTAAGGAGACGCGTTATCCCGACCGCATTCTACCTTCGGTAGTGGAGTTTGTCTTGGAGAAACCATCATATACGATCAACACGCTCGATTTCCTTCAGGAGAACCACGGCGCAGATATGGAGTTCTCGATTATTACGGGTAGCGACATCTGGGAACGTTTCGATGAGTGGAAGGATTACGAGCGCATCTTGAACGAGTATAAGATCTATGTCTATCCTCGCAAGGGCTACGCAGTGGAGAAATTTGCCGATCGTGTGACAATCTTGGAGGATGCTCCATTCGTGGAGTTCTCGTCTACCGAGGTGCGTGGTGCTGCGGAGCGTGGTGAGAACCTTAGCGCTATGGTATCGCCAGCGGTAGAGGCCTACATCAAGAAGAACCAGCTCTGGACGGTTGCGGGTAACATTGTTCGTCTTACGCAGATGATCGAGGCGGGTGCTCAGCGTGCAGACTTGTTTGTTGAGCGTGGCAAGCTCTACTATCGTCATAACGAGTGGGGTAAGGCTATCAACGACTTCAATACGGCTAAGCGTCTTGATCCCGAGAATGAGGAGGCTAAGCAGTTGCACGATATGATCTACGAGATATTGTCGTTCCGTTACAAAGATATTTATAACCCTTGATTCTAAACTCTTATGATTGAGATAGATGGTAAAATTGTAAGCCTCGATATTCTACGTGAGGGCTTTGCTTGCGACTTGGGTAAGTGCAAGGGTATTTGTTGTGTCGAGGGCGATTCGGGAGCTCCGCTCGATATCGACGAGGTCGATATTTTGGAGCAGGAGTGGGATAACTACTCTCCCTATATGACCGAGGAGGGTCGTGCGGCTGTCGAGGAGCAGGGATTTATGGTTGTAGATGTCGATGGTGACTACACTACGCCTTTGGTCGATAATGCAGCGTGTGCTTATGCTTTCGAGGAGAATGGTATTACGTTTTGTGCTATTGAGCGAGCTTACCGTGAGGGTAAGTGCAGTTTCATCAAGCCTTTGTCGTGCCACCTATATCCTATTCGCGTTATTCGTTTCCGCAATGGCTCGGCGGGTCTTAACTACCACCGTTGGGCAGTATGTTCGTCGGCAAGAGAGTGCGGTAAGAAGATTGGTATGACGGTTTATAAAGGACTTAAGGAGCCTATTATTCGCGCCTTTGGTGAGGAGTTCTATCGCCAGCTTGAGGTTGCCGATGAGATGCTTAAGGAGAGTAAATAGCACGTCGCTATAATAAAGATTATGAGTAATTTAAGATATTTTATTTTGGTCGCAATGCTCGTTGCGGCCATGCCTCTATCGGCGCAGGAGACTACCTCGGTAGAAAACCTTGCTTCTGTTGCTGAGCCTATCAATAAAGATAGTATCGCTATGGCGCGTAAGATTGCGTCATTGGAGCATGCTGTCGATTCGTTGCGTCGTATCAAATCACGTAGTGTACAGCCCGTTCGTACGCTCGGCTCGGTGTCGGTTATCGACACGTTGGCTACGGAGAGTGAGGCGTTGCAAATCATGCTTTTCAATGATAATACGTGGCGTTATGTGCTTTCAGAGAAGTATCAGCCAGACACTACGATATTTAGCGATCATTGGAATATCGAGCAGATTCACGCCTATTCGGATGTAGAGCTAAGCTCGCTTCCTGAGACTATTCCTCTCCATCTCGTAGATTCGTTGTCGTGTTACCACTATCCCTATAAGGGACGTATCAGTTCGCGCTATGGCCCGCGTCGTGGTCGCCCTCACCAGGGTATCGACTTAGCTCTAACTATCGGTGATCCTATCTACGCGATGTTCGATGGTAAGGTGCGAGTTTCGAAACTTGCAGGCAACTACGGTAACCTCGTTGTTATCCGCCACAATAATGGCCTTGAGACCTATTATGCACACCTTTCGAAGCGTACCGTAGAGGTTGGCGAGTGGGTTGTTGCTGGTCAGCAGATAGGCTTGGGTGGTAATACAGGTCGAAGCACTGGTCCACACCTCCACTTTGAGGTACGCTATCGTGGTCAATCGTTTGATCCAGAGCATCTTATCGATTTTAGTACAGGTGAGATGCGTCGTGCCGAGATGTTGCTTAAGCGTCGCCACTTTAGCATCTATTCGAAGTATGAGCAGAACTTTGATGACGAGGTAGAGGCCGAGAAGGAAGAGGAGGCAGAGCGTAAGGCTGCTGCCGCTATCAAGTATCACACCGTACGCTCGGGCGATAACCTCAGTACGCTTGCTCGCAAGTATGGAACTACGGTTACGCGCTTGTGTCAGCTCAATGGTATCAAGTCGACTTCGATTTTGCGTATCGGTCAGCGTTTGAGAGTTTCATAATATGAGATTCGGTCTAACGATTATTGCTTTGTTGTGCGCCATAGTTATATGTGGCGCACAACCTCATATTATACCTACGCCTCGTAGCTATACGGCTACCGAGGGTTACTTTACGCTCACCCCCGAGACAACTATTGCCATAGGCTGCGAGGAGCTTCGACCTGCAGCCAACTATCTTGCTGAACATCTGTCGTTGGAGGTTGCTGCCAAACAAAAATCGCTCCTTTCGGCGATATATCTCGATGTTGATACAATGCTTGATGCTGAGGCATATCGCCTTATGGTCAGCAACGGCGGTATTAGGGTAGTGGGCGGTAGCTATGGCGGTCTATTTTGTGGTATTGCCACCTTGCTGCAACTCCTGCCTGCCGAGGTGTACGATAGGTCGCTTGAGCTGCCATGTAGCGTGGATTGCTGCACCATCGACGATGCTCCGATGTTTGGCTACCGTGGCTTTATGCTGGATGTATGCCGCACGTGGATCGATAAGGAGGCTATCAAGGCATATATTGACTTGTTGGCCTACCACAAGGTCAATGTCTTGCGCCTGCACCTCACCGACGACGAGGCGTGGCGCATCGAGATTAAGTCGCATCCCGAACTTGCCGAGGTTGGAGGCTTCCGTGGTGGTGATAGCCCTATCTGGCCACGCTATGCTAAGTGGAACGAGAGGTGGGGTGGCTACTACACGCAGGAGGATATGCGCGAGATTATCGCCTATGCCGCCACGCGCAATGTCGATATCATTCCCGAGATTGATCTTCCTGGTCATAGTCTCTGTATGGCTACTATGCACCCTGAAATATTGTGCCTCTATACGCCCGATACTACAGCTTCGTTGGGCTACGACGACCGCAATGTCTTCTGTGCTTCGCGCGAGGCAAACTATAGACTTTTGGAGGATATTCTATCCGAGATATGCGCACTATTCCCTACGCCATACATCCACATTGGCGGCGATGAGGTCGATATGACACAGTGGAAGCGATGTCCCGATTGTCAGGCACTTATGCGTGCCAAGGGTATGGATTCTCCTGCCGCACTGCAGGCCTATATGATGCGTCGCCTGAGCGATATTTTGGCTAAGTATGGCAAGCATCCAGCCGTCTGGAACGAGGCTGTCGAGGGCGGTGCGCTACCTGCCAATACTCGTGTCTACGGCTGGGAGGGACTTAAGGAGTGTCGTGCGGCTGCTGCCGAGGGCTATCCTACGGTTGTTGTTGCTGGCCAATACCTCTATTTCGATATGAAGCAGTCGGCGCGTGAGCCTGGCCACGATTGGGCTGCGATCTTCGATCTAAGCAAGACCTATGGCTTGTCGCTCCGTTCTGCGGAATTTACCTCTGCCGAAATTGCCAATGTTGTCGGTTTCGAGGCTACGTTCTTCAGTGAGATATACGCTTCGAGCAACCCCGATACGGCCGACTATCTCCACTATATGACCTTCCCTCGTATGTTGTCGTTTGCAGCTGTGGCGTGGGGTAGCAACGATAGGGTGGCGTGGGATGATTTCTACCGCTCGGTTGTCGCACACTACGATAGGCTCGATGCTATGGGTGTTGCCTACCGCCTTATGCCACCGACGCTCACTGCCGATGGCGATACCTGCAAACTCTCTACCGACGACGGCTCCACCATCTATTGCGTGGCGGACGATGGCTCGGAGCGCGTATATAATGGCGATATGCGCCTTGCCGATGCTGCAAAGTATAGCTTTGTGTCGCGCCGTGGTCGTGCACACTCTCCCGAGGTGGCGACTAAGGCACGCCTACGCACTATCCAGCCAAAGTTCCATATCAGCTCCTCTATGGGCGATAGCGAGCGCTTCTCGTTTGCTAAGGCCGAGGGCTATGGTCGCCTGGCCCGCACGTCACGCGCCGCGAAGTCGGGCGATTGGATTATGTTTACGTTCGACGAGCCTGTCGCTTGCCGCCGTATGAAGGTCGCTACGGGCAACTTCCAACTTCCGCGCTACCTCTTCGAGAATGGCTATGTCGAGCTAAGCTACGATGGCATCCATTTCGAGCGTGTCGGCGATCTTGCGTGTGGTGTATATTACATAGATGCTCCTGCGCGTGCTATCAAGGCTGTGCGTATCACCTCTACCTCGTCGGGTAATGGTGCTCGCTGGGTCGCTGTGCAGCCACCCACAATTTGGCCGTTGCTGTAGCGCTCTTTTGTGGATATTTTGACCTAAATATAGGGGAAATATGGCATTTTATTGAAACTTTTTGAGCGTGTGTCGATTTTTGCATTTATTGACATAGTCCTAATATGTTGATTAGTAGTGCTTTAACGCTGTTTATATCGAGCGATATGCAAATTTATATCAATATTTATGTAAATTTGTTAAAAAATATTTCGATGTATTATTTGCAGAATTAAAACTTTTAATTACCTTTGTTATTGTTAAAAGGACGTGTAAACGACACGCTGCGACATCAAACTGCTGTAAGTAGTTGATTCGCAGTGCGTATTGCGTATTTTTAATGCAGTGTGCATATTGAAATATTGATTTATGATGATGCCCGTGTGGCACGATTGATTTGCTGAAGAGCGGATATTCAGTATTTGTAATATCGCATTGTGGTTCCCAATATTTGGCAGTAATGCAAACAAAAAAAATAATGGAAAACCAAACCAAATTTTTTAATTAACTTATTTATTCACTCAAAAATTTTTCGATTATGAAAAAGTTTTTACTTGTTGCAGTTTGCTTCGCAATGGCGCTTAGCAGCTGTATTAAGGATGAGACATCTGCATCTGTAGATCGTATTTACGATGCTTATGCTCAGAAGTTGGCTGCTGAGGCTGCTTTGACTAACGCAGAGGCAGAGGCTTTGAAGCTTATTTCTGAGGCTGAGGCTGCTTTGAAGGCTGCTGAGGCTGAGGCTATGAAGATTCAGAACCAGATTTTGGACATCGAGCGTCAGCTTGCTGAGGTAGAGCTCGAGTACGCAAAGGCTGAGCTCGAGGTTAAGCTTGCTGAGCTTGAGGCACAGTTGGTTGCTTTGGAGGCTACAATGGAGAAGGCTGCTGTTGAGGCAGAGGCTGCTCTTCTTGAGGCTATGGCTGCTTTGAACAAGGCTCAGGAGGAGTTCATCGCAAGCGTAGAGAGCCTTGAGGCTGTTGAGGCTGCTCGCTTGGTAGGTTTGTTCAACGCTTACACTGAGGCTGTAGAGAAGTTGATCGAGGCTAAGGCTGCTGTTACTGCTAAGAAGGCACAGCTCGTAGCTGTTGAGACTGAGCTCGTTGACGCTGAGGAGTATCGTGATGAGGTTATCGCTGAGATCGATGAGGAGATCGAGGAGTGCAAGCGTGCTATCGCTATCTTTGAGCGTGCTATTGAGATCGTTAAGAAGTATCAGGGTGCTACAGTAGCTGAGATCGAGGCTGCTTTGGTTGAGCTTGAGCTTGAGGGTCTTGATCTTCGTAAGGCTGCTGAGGCTACTTCTGAGGAGGCTAACGCTCTTGCAGATGCTCTCGAGTTCTTGTATCCTGAGGTACATCCTTTCTACGAGTTCTTGTTTGAGAACCCACTTGGTCTTTATGAGGTTGAGGTTATCGATGGTACACCTTGGTATGGTTATGCTGTACTCAACGATGATCCTTTGACAGCATCTAAGGAGTACGATTTCGTACCTCTCTACACTTGCTACTATGCTGAGGTCTTCAACGAGATGACTTATGAGTATGAGTACTACTTCTATCCTGTATACTCTGAGGAGGTTGTTCTCGTAGAGAAGACTTACGAGGATCAGGTATTCGCTTGGGAGTACAACGAGGCTGTATCTCTTGGTGCTTACAACGCAGAGAATATCGCTAAGTATGCTGAGTATCTTGTAGAGAACCTGGCTGACTTCGTTGAGATGATTGAGGGTCTTAAGGCAACTGCTGCTGAGTACGAAGCGGCTCTTCCATATTTCAAGGGTGCTGCTGAGAAGGCATTGGCTTGGGCTGAGGCTGAGGAGATTTACAATGCACTTTATGTAGATGTGACTTATGAGTCAAATGGCTACGATATGCAGTGGAACCCTATCTATACAACTTATGGTAAGTATCTTGCTGCTAAGATGGCTTATGAGGGCGGTTTCACTGTTCATCCTATGACAGGTATGGAGATCCCAGTTGAGGGTGCTAAGCAGGTAGAGGAGGCAGCTAAGGCTGCTAAGGATGAGGCTGACGCTGCTGAGGCTGAGGCTAAGGCTGCTTATGAGGCTGCAAAGAAGGCTGCTGAGGCTGCTGATGCAACTGAGGAGCAGAAGGCTGCTGCTGCTGAGGCTGAGAAGGCTTACAACGAGGCTAAGCGCGCTGCTGAGTATGCTAATGATGATTATGTAATTGCGCAGGCTAAGACTAAGGAGGCTAAGGCTGCTTATGAGGCTGCTGAGAAGGAGTACAAGGCTGTTTTGGCACAGGTTGAGCCAGCTGCTGAGGCTGTTGAGGCTGCTAAGCATGCATATGATGTATACTACAAGCAGTATTGTACAGATCTTGGTTTCACTCAGTATTATAATGAGGTTACAGGTGCTGACACATACTATTACGTGTCAAACCAGTATGAGTCTTGGCTTGATTATACTGCTGGTGCTTATGCTGATGTTGCAATGTACGAGGCACAGTATGAGCAGCTTCTTGCTGTTGACGCTGAGGCTATCGCTGAGTTCTTGGCAACTGCTGAGGAGCTTTCTGCTGACGAGGCTGAGTATCTTGCTGCATTCAACGCTGCTTACAAGGCTGCTGCTGAGGCTGCTCTCGATCAGGAGATCGCTTGGTTCAAGTATGACCTCTCTTATGAGGCGTACAATGCTCTCTACGAGACTGTCGGTGACGCTGAGTTGGTAGAGGAGGAGCTCGAGTACTACGCTGAGGAGATTGAGGACTACAACGAGGAGATCAAGGATCTTGAGGCTCGTAAGGTATCTGCTGCTGATCTTGCAACTTACGAGGACGCAATTGAGTTCGCTAAGATGAACCTCGAGGCTGCTGAGGCTGCTGTAGAGTTCTACTCTGCACGTCTTGAGGCTGCTGAGGCTGCATGGAAGGATGCTGAGTAATTTTTAATCACGGTATTTGAAACGGCTAAAAAAAGATAAAGTTATGAATATCAAGAAGCTTTTAATATCGGCCGTTCTACCCGTATTGTTTCTAACAACGGCTGTAGCACAGGAGGTCGAGCAGGGTGATAACACACCTAAGCAGAACGACTTCACTGTGGCTGCAACCGTGGGATACAACAGCTTTACAACGGTTCAGGCATTGCCCGGTGGCCAGGATAGCTATTCAGCTTCGGCTTTCTCGACTGATTGGTCAGATAAGAAGTTGATGGTTGGTATCGAGGGTGGCTGGTTCTTCCTTGACCTTTGGAAGCTGACTTTGGGTGGAGGTTTGACTTTCACTAATAACCCAAGTTATAGTGGAATGGACGCCATCTATATGGATGAAAATATGATCCTCCCAGGTTACGAGGCTGTGACTGACGCATATACGTTTGGTTACAATGTAAACCTTGGTGTTGATCGTTATTTCAGATTGAAAGGCGTCAAGAATTTGATGTTGTACGCTGGTGCTCGCGTAGGTTACGCTTACGCTGTAAACGAGCAGTACAGAGAGATGGAGTGGCTTACTAAGTCTTCGGCTGAGACATTCAATCTCCGTGCAGCTTTGACAGCAGGTGTTGACTACTTCGTGCTTCCTAACATGTATGTAGGTATTTCGGTAGATCCCGTAACCTATACATACGGTTATGTAGCGTACAAGCCTCAGGCAGGTATGGGTAACTTGGCAGCTGACAACCACAACGTTAGCTTCCTTGCAGCTCCTACCATTCGATTGGGATTCAAGTTCTAATATAGACTATTAGAATAATTCTAATTGATAAATTTCTCCGAGCTCGACATTTCGTCGGGCTCGGTTTTTTTTTTGTTTATGGTCGATGCGTGTGCGTTTGGTTGATGCGTGTGTGTGGTGTGTGCGTTTGGTTGATGCGGATGCGGATCACTCTGCTCAAGAGTACATGGCATATTGTCGTGTCGCTCTCGCCTGTCATCCTGAACGCAGTGAAGGATCTCCTACGCGACAATGCGCTGTGAACGCTGTGATCAGTGGCGGATTATCCGCTATTTTTTTATCCGTATAACCCTCATTTTTGGAAATTTCCGTTTATTTTCTTATCTTTACACACTTAACATATTTATTGAATTATGAGAACAGGTGAAATACAGACCCTCAAGGTGTCGCGCATATCGGACTATGGTCTATTCCTTATCGATGATGAGGGTGCAGAGGTGCTCCTCCCAAACCGATTTACTCGCCTCGATATGAAGGTGGGTGACGAGGTTACCGTATTCGTATATCACGACTCGGAGGATCGTCTGGTGGCCTCTACCGAGACTCCGCTAATCAAAGCGGGCGAGGTGGCAGCACTCAAAGTGGTAGATAAGAGCATACATGGCGCATTCCTCGATTGGGGACTTTCGGGTAAGCACCTCTTCCTGCCCAATCGCAACCAGCATGGTGGCGTAATCGCAGGTCAGAAGACGGTGGTCTATATGTATATCGACGAGCGTACGGGCCGTTGCGTGGCAACGAACAAGATTAAGCCATTCGTATATAACGAGTATCCTTTGACCGTAAAGGTGGGTGACGAGGTCGATATCCTTGTGGCGTCGGAGATGCCTATGGGCTTCCGTGTGGTTATCGACAACCGCCATTGGGCTATGCTCTACAAGAATCAGCTCTTCTCGCCAGTACACATCGGCGATCGTAAGCGCGGCTGGGTGCGTAACATTACCGAGGATTTGCGTATCGACGTAAGCTTGCAGCAGACAGGTTTGGCCGAGGTGGAGACTGCGGTGGTTAAACTCGCTAAGCTCCTCGAGGAGCACGGTGGCGTGTTGCCTATCAATGACCGTAGCGAGCCTCAAGAGGTTGCACGCATTACGGGAATGAGCAAGAAGGTCTTTAAGCGTGCGTTGGGTATGTTGCTCAAGCAGGGCAAGGTGCGTCAAACTGAGCACGGCATTGAGCGCATAAAGTAGAGAGGATGAAGACGGCGGAGAGAGTGTCGCGCAGTGCGGCGGAGAACTTTGTATATCAGCGTTCGCGCTTGGCCTACGTCACTGCGGCGGCCGAGGTGAAGGGGCGTGTGCTCGAGATTGGCACAGGCACGGGATATGGCATCGAGATTATCGCTCCGCATGCCGAGCACTTTACAACGCTCGATAAGTTCCGCTCGCCAGACCTTGGTGTGTTGCCAGCAAATGTGGAGTTTGTCGAGGCTACGGTGCCTCCGTTGCCCTTTGCTGATGAGAGTTTCGATTATGTCGTGTCGTTTCAGGTGATAGAGCATATACGTCGCGATAGAGCATTTGTCGAGGAGGTGCACAGGGTGCTTAAACCAGGTGGTCGCTTTATTGTGAGCACTCCCAATAGGCCGATGTCGCTTACGCGTAACCCATGGCACGTGAGAGAGTATACCGCCAAGCAGCTCAGAGAGTTGCTGTCGGGTTTCGGCTCGGTCGAGGCGCGTGGCGTGAGTGGCAACGAGAAGGTGTGGGCATACTACGAGAAGAATAGAGAGTCGGTGCATCGCATCATGCGTTTCGATATTCTACGTATGCAGTGGTGGTTGCCCGCGTGGCTGCTGCGTTTGCCCTATGATGTGATGAACAGGCTAAATCGCCGTAGACTTCATAGTGCAAATCGTGAACTTACGGAGGGTATAGCGATGAATGACTACAGAGTAACTGAGGTCGAAGAGGGTAGTTTCGACCTATTCTATATAGCAACAAAGTAGCGATGAAGCAGAGAGTAGCAATAGTTCAGCGTGATATAACGTGGTCGGATGCCGAGACTAATCTTCAGGCCTTGGAGCGTGAGTTGGCCGGTGTCGAGGCTGATATTGTTGTGCTCTCGGAGATGTTTCAGACGGGTTTTGTGACTGAACCTCAGGGTATTGCCGACGAAGGTGCGACTCTTGAATGGATGAAGCGCATAGCTCGGCAGTTGGATGCTGCAGTGGTAGGCTCGGTCGCTGTGCGCGAGGGTGAGGAGTACCGCAATAGAATGTATTTCGTAAAACCCAATGGAGAGAGCCTACATTATGATAAATTTCATCTCTTCTCTGTTGGTGGCGAGTCACGACACTTTACGGCAGGTAGAGAGCGTGTAGTAGTCGAGTGGCGAGGTGTGAGATACCTATTGGCAATATGCTACGACTTGCGTTTTCCCGTTTGGAGTCGATGTAGGGACGATTACGATGCGATGATCTATTCGGCTCTTTGGCCCAAACCTCGTAGAGAGGTGTGGCGCACGTTGCTTAGAGCGAGAGCGATAGAGAATCAGGCCTATGTTGTAGGTGTAAATAGAGTGGGCGAGGAGCCTACGGGATTGCAATATAGTGGTGATTCGGCTGTTATAAACTATTTTGGTCAGGCGGTCGAGGATATGGGCGATAAGTCGGGTATTGCAATCGCAGAGATAGATAAGGAGGCACTTGACGGCTTCAGAGAGAAGTTTGCGGTGTGGCGCGATGCCGATAATTTTGAACTTAAATAGAGTGTGGCTATGAGTGTAAACGAGATAATTCTACTTTTGGTGTCAGGCGTTATCGTCGGCATTATCAATACGTTAGGAGGCGGTGGTTCGGTAATTACCATGTCGCTGTTTATGGCTATGGGCATGCCTATTGGCCTTGCTAATGGTACCAACCGTATAGCAGTGTTGCTACAAAATTTGTCGGCTACGGTAGCCTTCCTACGCAAGGGAATGTTGCATTTGCGTAGCGGTCTGCTGTTGTCGCTACCTGCGATTGTGGGTAATATCTTAGGTGCTATGGTCGCCATGGAGGTTAGTGAGGCAATATTTAAGATATGCCTTAGCGTGGTGCTGGCCATAATTCTTGTATATCTGCTTCTCGGAAAGGATAAGCAGAGTGTGGAGGGTGGTCATGGCCTTAAGATTAAGTGGTGGCACTATATCTGGTTCTTCGTGATTGGTTTCTATGGCGGATATATATATATCGGTCTTGGTTTTCTTATCTTGGCGATAACAATCTCGACCATGCATCTCGATATAATCACGGCAAATGTCATCAAGGGCTTTGTAATATTTCTCTCTACACCCTTTGCTCTTGCTGTATTCATCTATAATGGCCAGGTGGAGTGGATGGCTGGATTGTTGCACGGAGCAGGAAATATCCTCGGTGCAGTTGTTGCGTCACATTGGGCAATGAACTGGGGTGTTAAATTCGTGCGATGGTTCACGCTGTTTATCATTGTCGTATTCTTTATCGACCTTATGGGATGGATATCGTTGCAGGATATTATGTCGCATCTTCTGTAGAATATCTACTAACGAACTATGCCAAAAAGCAAAATTGAGGTTATTGGTGCACGTGTGCACAACCTCAAAAATGTAAATGTCAGCATACCACGCGACTCGCTCGTTGTCATTACCGGCCTTTCGGGTTCGGGTAAGTCGTCGTTGGCCTTCGATACTATCTATGCCGAGGGTCAGCGTCGTTATATGGAGACCTTATCTGCATACGCACGTCAGTTTGTCGGCTCTATGGAGCGCCCCGATGTTGATCGCATTACGGGCCTTAGCCCCGTGGTGGCCATCGAGCAGAAGACGACGAATAAGAACCCACGTTCGACCGTGGGTACGGTGACTGAGATTAACGATTTCTTACGTCTGCTGTATGCGCGTGCATCGCGTGCCTACTCGCCACTTACGGGCGAGGAGATGGTACGCTATAGCGATGAGCAGATATGTGATTTGATGATTCAGGGCTTCGGTGGTAGGCGAGTAGCCTTCCTCGCTCCGGTGGTTAAGGGACGTAAGGGTCACTACCGCGAGTTGTTCGAGTCGATGTCTCGCAAAGGATATATCTATGCACGAATAGATGGTGAGATACGAGAGTTCTCGGCGGGAATGAAGCTCGACCGCTACAAGATTCATACTATCGATATGGTTATCGATCGCCTTGTGATAGGTGAGGAGCATCGAGAGCGTATGATGACATCGTTGCGCGAGACTATGCGTCAGGGTAAGGGTACGATGATGCTCTATGATTATGGCACAGAGGGTATTAGATACTACTCTCGACACCTGATGTGTCCTACTACGGGTGAGGCTTTCGAGGAGCCAGCACCTCACACATTCTCGTTCAATTCGCCTAAGGGCGCTTGTCCCGAGTGTAATGGCTTGGGCGAGAGGGCAGTGTTCGATATGGCTAAGATTATACCTGACGATAGCCTTTCGTTGCGCGATGGTGCGATAGAGCCCTTTGGTAAGTATAAGAATAATATGCTCTTTGCGATGCTCGCGATGCTCGGTCATCGCTACGACTTCACGCTCGAAGATGCCGTGTCGTCAATCTCGCACGAGGGTATGAATGCTATATTGTATGGCGATTCGGAGCCACTTATGGTCAATTTCTCGGAGTTCTCGTCTGTCGGAGGTACGCAGCTTACGCAGTGGGCGGGACTCTCGGAGTGGATCATGCGAAATGTCGATGAGGAGTCGAAGAAAGGTCAGAAATGGCGTGAGCAGTTCCTAGTTATGCAGACCTGCCCGTCGTGTGGTGGCTGTCGTCTGCGCAAAGAGTCGCTAAACTTCCGTATAGGTGGGCAGAGCATAGCCGATGTGTCGGCGATGTCCATCGTGGAGTTCTCGGAGTGGATGTCACATATCGAGGAGCATCTCTCGGAGAAGGAGCGGATTATTGCGCGCGATATCATCAAGGAGATCCGCGAACGTCTCGGCTTCTTGGTAGATGTGGGCCTTGGTTATTTGTCGTTGTCGCGTGCATCGCGAACCATATCGGGAGGTGAGGCGCAGCGTATCCGTCTGGCTACGCAGATTGGCTCGAAGTTGGTCAATGTGCTCTATATTCTCGATGAGCCGAGTATCGGCCTACACCAGAGAGATAATCGTAAACTGATAGATAGTCTTAAGAGTCTGCGCGATGCGGGTAACTCCGTAATTGTCGTTGAGCATGACGAGGATATGATGCGCTCGGCGGATTACATCGTTGATGTGGGTCCGTTGGCGGGTCGTAGAGGTGGAAATATCGTTGCCTCGGGTACGTTCGAGGAGATACTTAAAAGCGATACGATTACGGCCGAGTATCTCAATCGTCGTCGTCGCATCGAGCGCACTACGCCATTAAGAGAGGGTAGTGGACAATATATCACATTGCGTGGCGCACGAGGTAACAACCTTAAGGGTGTGGATGTTAGCATTCCGCTTGGTAAGTTTGTCTGCGTTACGGGTGTTTCGGGCTCGGGTAAGTCGTCGTTGATCAATGGCACGTTGCGCCCTATATTGTCGCGCCATCTATATCGTTCATACGATCAGCCATTGCCCTATGATAGTATCGAGGGTTTGGAGAATATCGACAAACTTGTGGTCGTGGATCAGTCGCCTATTGGTCGTACGCCACGAAGCAATCCAGCGACATATACCAACCTCTTTGCCGATATACGTAAGCTCTTCGAGATGACGCCCGATGCTCAGACACGAGGTTTCAAGGCGGGTCGCTTCTCGTTTAACGTGAAGGGTGGCCGCTGTGAGGAGTGTCGTGGTGCAGGTCAGCAGACTATCGAGATGAACTTCTTGCCCGATGTATATGTGCGTTGCAAGGCGTGCGGCGGTAATCGCTATAATCGTGAGACGCTGGAGGTTAAGTATAAGGGTAAGAGTATCAACGATGTGCTCAATATGACGGTGAATATGGCCGTAGAGTTCTTCGAGAATATCCCTTCGATATATCAGAAACTGAAGGCTGTACAGGAGGTTGGCTTGGGTTATCTGACCCTCGGTCAGCCCTGTACAACGCTTTCGGGTGGTGAGTCGCAGCGTATTAACTCGCTACCGAACTTGCTAAGCGTGAAACAGGTCGTACGTTATATATTTTGGATGAGCCTACGACGGGTCTTCATTTCGAGGATATTCGTCAGTTGTTGGACGTAATCAATCGTCTTGTCGATTGTGGTAACACGGCGATTGTCATCGAGCACAACTTGGATGTAATACGCTACGCCGACCATATTATAGATATGGGCCCCGAGGGAGGACGCGGTGGCGGTATGGTTGTGGCTGAAGGTACACCAGCCGAGATTGCCCGTTGCAAGGAGAGCTACACAGCAGAGTTTATAACTCTAGAGTAGTATGATGTAGTTGTAAAACATATGTAAATGATAATCGCCCAAGCTATGATGCTCGGGCGATTGTCTTTTATGCTTATTTCCGAATTAGAAGATAGGCTTGCGAATGATTGTCTGCTCGCGGTCTGGACCTACAGAAACGATAGCAACCTCGGTCTTT
The DNA here is from genome assembly GCA_017546345.1 of Alistipes sp. Taxonomy (GTDB): domain Bacteria; phylum Bacteroidota; class Bacteroidia; order Bacteroidales; family Rikenellaceae; genus Alistipes. The sequence continues at coordinate 23,983 of JAFYXB010000011.1, forward strand.
GTAAGTTCCTCAACCTTACGGATGTAGGCCTTAGCATTCTCGGGAAGCTCGTCGTAGCTCTTGATGCCTGTGATATCCTCTGACCAACCATCAACCTCGATATACTCAGCCTCTACGCGTGAGAGCTGTGCGATGGTTGAAGGTACGTAGTCGATATGCTGGCCATCGAGCTTGTAGCCTGTGCAGATGCGAATCTTCTCAATGCCTGAGAGCACGTCAAAGAGCATTAATGAGAGGTAGTTTACACCGCTGATGCGACGTACGTGGTTGAGAATCACGCTGTCGAGCCAACCCACACGACGAGGACGACCAGTAACTGTGCCGTACTCGTGTCCACGCTCACGAATGTACTCAGCACGCTCGTCAAAGAGCTCTGTAGGGAATGGACCCTCACCTACACGTGTGGTGTAAGCCTTAGCTACGCCCATTACGTTGTTGATGTAGCGAGGTGCAAGACCTGTATTCACAGGAACGCTTGCTGCCGTAGGGCTTGACGATGTTACGAATGGGTATGTACCGTGGTCGATACAGAGCATAACGCCCTGAGCACCCTCGAACAAAATCTTCTTACCCTCCTCTGCGAGCTTGTTGATAAGCACTGATGTATCGCAAATCATAGGGCGGAGCTTCTCGCCGAGTGCGAGATACTCGTTGTAGATAGTGTCGAAGTCGCACTTCTCCATACCGAGAGCCTGAAGCTCGATATTCTTCTGAACGAGGGCATCCTGAAGACGCTCTGCGAAGTACTCCTTGTCCAAAAGGTCGCCGATACGGATACCTACACGGCTATACTTGTCGGTATATGCTGGGCCGATACCCTTCTTTGTAGTACCAATCTGACGGCCACCCTTCAATGACTCGTATGCGCCATCGAGCATTGAGTGGTAGGGCATAACGCATGCCGCACGATCCGAGATAAAGAGCTTGTAGTCGGTGATACCTGCGCTGTGTAATCTCTCCAACTCCTCGATAAGCGACTTAGGGTTGATGACCATACCGTTGGCCATGATGTTGATGATGTGGGGATTGAAAACGCCCGAAGGAATCGACTGCAAAGCAAACTTCTTGCCGTCGAAAACGATGGTGTGACCTGCGTTATTACCGCCCTGGTGGCGTACTACAACGTCGGCATTACCGGCATAGAAATCGGTAATCTTACCCTTACCCTCATCGCCCCACTGGGCACCTACAACTACCAATGTGTTGTTCATAGTATCAATATTTTTTGTCAATCTATTACCAAGACATAATTATACGGCTACAAAAATAATAAATTTTATAATATGCCGTATCACCAATCGCCCAAAATTTTCAACAGATTGTCAAACTATACCTCTTTTTTGCGACATTTTTATCTTTTGCCTCTGTTGATGACATGTTCCATGAGCAGTGTCGTGATTACACCCATTGCAAAACCGTTGCAAATAAGCGGCTCGATGACCGAAGGAACAATTCCACGAGGCATGAGCTGGCAGAGCATAGCAACCATAAGAGGCAGACCCACGTTGAGTGCCTCGCCAAATGAAGCGATAGCACGTGTCGAGTGCATCATCTCGAACGATGCAGCAAGCTGTGTACCCATCAAAAAGAGCAGAATTACGCCGATAACCGTATTGGGTATGGCTGTAAGTAGTGCAATAAGATCGGGTGAGAGCGCACATACTATGAGTAGTAGTGTCGATGGTATAAGCGCATAGCGCGATGAACATCGCGTAGAGGCGATTACGCCAGGACTCATCGAGAAGTTCACGGGGCCTAATACACCCAATGCGCCTGCCACGATGTTCATCGCGCCTGTTAGGCGGATGCCACGATTTAGACGATCCTCCATCTTGTCGCTGCCGAGCATAGCGCCGAGCGACTCTACGGAGCCGATATCGTTGATAAGTAGTGCGATATAGCAAATAATGAAGGCTATCATCACGCCGAGATCAAACTCAAACCCCGAGATAAATAGCGTTGAGAGGCTCGCCGAGGTCGCGGTGTTAAGCTCATAGCCGAAGCATACTCCATAGGCTACGCTACCAAGAGCCAAGGTAATAGGTATCGTCAAACTTTTTGCCACGCCACGCAGACGACCGTTCATCAAGACCATTAGCGGCAGAGCTATAAACGTAAAGATAAGACCAAAGGTGTGCTCCTCGCTGCTCGCCCTTGCAGGAAATATTAGGTCACGGATGACTGGGGCAAGTGTTAGTGCTATGAGCATGAGGATAACAATCACGCTACGGGCCGAGAATAGTCGCTGAACGTAGGGTAGAAGGCCTCCAAAGCTTAGGAGTAGTAGCAGTGCACCACCTACAGCGATAGAACTATAAATGGCGTTGCTCGATGCACCCGAACCAATGGCCGAGAGTACGCCTACGAGAAGTACCGCAGCAGGGCCTGCAACGATAGGTAGACGATGACCAAAGAGTACCTGTACAAGGCCCGTAACACCCATCACTGCAAAGAGTTTTTGAGCGAAAAAGAGCTTCTCGGCGGGTGTTCCCGTGGCGACAAAGACGCTTGTCGTAACTACGGCAATGGCCAGGATAAACCACTGCATACCATATAGAGCCATAGCTCCAAATGGTAACTTATCATCTACGTTATATTTCATAGTCTTACAATATTTTGCAATACGTTAATTTATCTAATAGTTTAGTTGTTGTTCGTTGTTCTGAAAACCGACATTTCGGCATCGTATATCTCGCTCTCTAGGCCGAGGAAGTTGAGCACCGAGTGGAAAATGTGGTAGTGTCCCGCCTCCTCTAAATCGGCAGTTGTCATATCTGAGGTATTCTCCCATACGATAAATGGAATGGCAGTCTGCTCAGCAGGGGCTACGGCCATAGGCATACCGTGCATATAGAGGCCACCCTCGCCCAACGACTCGCCATGATCCGAGATAAAGAGCATAGCTGAGCGGCGATTCTCGATTGTCGATAGCTCGCCGATAAGCGTGTGTAGCAGATAGTCGGTATAAAGGATAGTGTTGTCGTAGGCATTGATCAGTTCAGAATGGTCGGCCTCGGACATCTCTACCGTAGTGCATACGGGGGTAAACTGCTCAAACTCGGCAGGGTACTTCTCGGAGTATGTCGGGCCATGGCTGGTGCTGAGGTGGAGAACTACGAAGAGCTTATCGGCTGACGATGTCTCGATCTGCTCTCTAAGGCCCTCGAAAAGTAATCCATCGTAGCGCTCATCAGCCTCGGGGTATAGCTCGGCTAAGGCCTTACGATCGAGATAGGTGTCGACCTTAAGAGGTGGCTCTCCCCAGTTTGCCGTGCGCCAGATGACCTCTACGCCCGAACGAGATAGGTAGTTGGGCAAAATCTCATATAGCTCGTTTGTGGGCTTATGGTCGAGGATGGCCTTTACGCCTGCTGTGGTGTAGGTCGCCGAGGACTTCGATTGATATACGGTGATAGGGTTAGTCGAGAGTAGTGGGCATGTGTTACGTTTGTAGCCGTAGAGAGAGAAGTTCATGCTACGTGCCGACTCGCCAATAACAAGAACGCATACATCGCGGCTATCGGTGATGATGTGAGCATCAGGAAGTGGCTCTGCCTCGCGATTAAGACGCTGTTGCTGGCCATAGTAGCGGAATGAGTTTACTACGTATGACCATGGCATGATAAGGCTACCTATCTGTGTAGCATTGCGATCTATCCACAGCACGTTCTTATAGTTTGCAGTAGCCAAAAGCAGTATGACGCCCAACGATGATGCTATGCTTAGACCAAATCGACGCCATGTACCACGCTTGTATCTACGCATAAAGATATAGAGGATGGGAGGTATACCTGTGAATAAAAGGTATAGGATAAGCGATGCGGAGAAGAATCCCGAGGCCTCCGAGAAACGTGTGTTGAAGACGTTGCCCATCATCATATCTGTAATAAGCACCTCGTAGGTGTTTATAAAGTAGAGCGCTATGGCATTACCCAAGAAGAGAAGCGCGAGGAGCACTCGTCCTACGATGCCGAGGAGGCGCAGTAGGAGCGTGTAGATCATAAAATTGACGGTGAGCATAAGCACCGCAAAGCTAATAGTGATGACCCAGCCGTTGAAGCCTGCCTCCACGTGACCGACAACATATCGGGCTAATGGAAGGTGGTAGGCAACGAGCGTAAAGAGGCTTAACGCTACGGCGTAACGTGTTATAGTAGTTGTGTCGCGATGTGCAAATATCTGTTTTAGTCGATTGATTATCATAGCTTTATTAACTTGTATATAAGCGTTGATAGAAGCGCTGCGATAAGTAGTAGTGATGCGTTAAATAGTATGGTTAGCGTTACTGAAACCTCGGGTAGCGAGCTATCAAAGGGACTATCCTCGGTCGCAGCATCGTAGCGTGCAAAGGGGTTGCTGTATATTACCTCGCCACGTGGCATAAATGCGGTTATTCGCACGTAGCTATCCTCATCATCCATCTTATAGCTTGCCTCGTGAGTGTTGGTTATAAGTGCTACGCAACGACCTCTATTCGATGTAAAGCGTATGCTGTCAGCCAGGTCGGATAGACGTATATATATGCTATCGCCACGCACGCCAATATCTTCAATCTCGGGGAGCGATGCGTTCAACTGCTCCTTTACGCTCCAATCGCCACTGCCATAGTCTGGGGTACGCATAGCATAAAATGCGCCACTACGAAGCGTGGTTAGTAGCTCGGGGTATGATGCCGAAGCGGTGCCGAGAAGGTCGGAGTGGTGTGAAAGCGGAGTGTTGAGCATCGTGCAGCGCACGGCTATCGCGCCACTACGGTTGGGTTTGTGTAGGTCGTCACCTGCGGTGCCAAAGGCGTAGTGTCCTGCGCTTAGCGCTGCATCCCAATAGCTGTTTTCTGTGGATTTGCCACTGTCGAGTTCTATGAGGTTGTATCCCGATAGTTTAGCTAGTTGCTCGTGGCTAAGGGTTGGGGTGCGCAGTGGGTGGTTGAGTTGTACGATGTCGCTACGCTCTCTAAGCAATGCTATCTGCCACTGCTTTTGCGAAGCGAGGAGCGGTACAAGGTGGTCGAAATGGAATACCTCGCTGCTGCCAAACACGAGTTTATGATACTTTAGGAGATTGTAGCCATGCTCGTAGAGGCTTACATGGAGTCCTCTCTCTGAATGTTCGGTTATAAGGTTGTGATTCGAGAATGTTACGATGTCGTAGCCATAGCGGCTATACTCTGCGAGAGTCTGCTCTGGAGTGTATTCGCACTCGTTGAGTAGCCCTTCTACGCGAGTATGGGTGTGAAAATTTGCGCGTGCCCACTCGCTACCTGGTGAAATATTGTGATAGGGGTCGAAGATATCATCGCCTGCGAATGGTTGTGGCTCGGCAAAACGATATATGGGTGATGGGCTTGTGACGACAATGGCGAGGAGTGCTACGAGGAGCAACACACCCACGCTCTTAGCTACAATCTTTGTAGCCTGCATTATGATACCTCTATATTTCATATAGCAGGGCAAAGATAACAATTATTTTGGAATTGAGAAAGGGTGGGACTTTCGATAATATTCTGCATCCTACAAAATGAGCCTGCCTAACAATCGACAACGTTAGACAGGCCCTATTAAATTTGTGATTAGATGTGGGAGATGTAGCCTTTACTCTGTTAATAGCTCTACAAGGCGTGCTACGGCGCGGCCTCGGTGCGATATGGCGTTCTTGGCCTCGGCACTCATCTCGGCAAAGGTGCATGTGTGACCATCGGGAATGAACAGTGGATCGTAGCCAAAACCTTCGCAGCCCGACTCACTCTCGGTGATGTGACCCTCGACGATGCCCTCAACCTGTCGCTCTACGCCTCCCTGAATAAGCGAAATAACCGTGCGGAAACGAGCACGACGGTTTGTGCAACCGTCCAATGCTGCAAGCAACTTGCGGTTGTTGGCTGCAAAGTCGTGACCCTCGCCAGCATAGCGTGCTGAGCGTACGCCGGGTGCTCCGTTGAGCGCCTCGACCTCGAGGCCTGTATCGTCGGCAAAGCAGTCGAGACCTGTGCGCTCATAGACGTAGTGAGCCTTCTGTGAGGCGTTTTCGTCGAGCGTGTCGCCCGTCTCGGGAATATCATCCGTGATGCCTACCTCGGCAAGTGTGACAAGCTCGTAGCCCTCGCCCAATACGGCGCGTACCTCGGAGAGTTTATGTTTGTTATTCGTAGCAAAAACTATTTTCATAACCTTGTGTATATCATGTGTTTTATTTATGCCTCCTCGCGTGCTACTTCAAGCTCTGCAAGACGGCTGTCGAGTTTGATTTTGTCGATGATTGTGCGCACTACGATGTCGATTTCTGAGCCTTCTGAATAGTCGGCTGGACAAACGTGGTTTACGCGGTTGTCGCGGATAAGATCGTTGAGGAGTGAACGGCGACCTCCCTCCTCGGGGTTGTAGACAGCGATAGAGTGTCCACCGAAGTTTTTCACTAAGCGCATACAGGGGATATCCGTAGTACCATCACCAAAATATATCATGCGACTGAAGGGTACAGGGCGCTTGCTCTCCTCCATATAACGGTTTACGTCGGTGGTGTCGAATACCGACTCTACGCCCTTGTTGATTTTGAAGATAAACTGCGTCTTGTTCGTGTAGTTTACCGCCACGGCAGGCCAATAGGCTATGCCATCAACGTTGTATAGGAATGAGCAGGCGTAGATATTCTTGAACTCGTGTGCGATAGCCGTACCCTCGATAATCTCCTTAAGTCCCGAGGAGTTTACGTAGTGGAGGATGCGTATGCCGAGCTTCTCGCCATAGGCGTTTATGCGGCTGAACCACTCCTTAACGCCACGGTAGAACTCTACGTTGCGTCCCGACTCGCGGAAGGCCTCACGGCGTAGCGATAGACCCTTCGACTGCGCTGCTTGTAGCATGCGTGCCATGTAGGTTAATACCTGATCGGCATCCTGCTCTTCGGCTAAGGTGTTGGCCTCCTGCCAAAACTCCATATTGCTCTTGCCTACGGCGGGTATAAAGTCGTACTCCTGCATGTTGCCTGGAGCCAACGTGCCGTCGAAGTCGTAAATAAGGGCTACGGTAATCTTCTCTTTCATTATATAATTTTTTGTATCAGTGGCTCAAATGTACGAAATTTTCACTATTTTTGCAAACATAACATAATAAAAAGTTCAACCATAAAACTATACTACTCGATTATGGAACTAAAAGAGGTGATTAAAAGACGTCGTTCAACACGTCGATATACGGGTAAACCTGTTGAAATAGAGAAACTTCGGGAAGCTATGGAGCTTGCTTTGTATGCTCCATCATCAAAGAATACGCGCTCTACGCGCCTTATGGCTGTAACCAACCTCGAGAAGGTGCACGCCTTGGCTGCGTTGCGCGATTATGGCTCAAGTCTGCTTGCTGAGGCAAGTGCTGCGATCGTTGTTATGGGTGATAGCGAGGCGAGTCCAATGTGGGAGATCAACGCAGCGCTTATGACCAATACACTGCAGTTGGCTCTCGTAGATCAGGGTCTTGCATCGTGCTGGGTACATGTAGGCGAGTATCGCACCATTGGCGATGATCCTACAAGTCAGCGTAGCGAGGATTTCGTTAAGGAGCTTCTTCCAGAGATTCCTGCAGCTTATCGCATCTTGTGTGTTGTGGCTGTCGGTTATGCCGACTATACACCAAAGCCACTGCCCGAGTATGAGGGTCCTGAGCGATTGCTCTATGTGAAGTAGTGGGCTGAAGGGCGTAGCTTGCTGCGAGGCAAAATGGATAAGCGTAGGGGTGTGTGAGGTATATCCCTACGCTTATTTGGTTTTTATTATAATGTTTTGTATATTTGCACCTAATACAAAAGATTTTCTATGCTTCAGGATAAAATTTACGACGTAATAGTTATCGGTGCTGGCGCAGCAGGCCTTATGGCAGCAGGTACTGCGGCAATGAATGGCCGCAAGGTGCTCCTTATGGAGAAGATGGAGCGTGCAGGCCGCAAGATTCGTATCACGGGTAAGGGTCGTTGTAACCTTACTAATGCTCGCCCTGCCGAGGAGTTTTTGGAGAAGGTGCGCACTAATGCCGATTTTATGTCGGTAGCCTTTGCTGAGTTCAACAATAGAGCTACAATACGCTTCTTCGAGCGTCTTGGCGTTAAGCTCGAGATTGAGCGTGGCGAGCGTGTATTCCCTAAGAGTGGTAAGGCGTGGGATATTGCCAATGCTTTGGTCGAGTTCTGCGAGGATAAGGGCGTGGAGATACAATATAAGCGTCGTGTTACCGAGGTGATTACTATCGGAGATAAGGTTGCTGGTGTTAAGTATATCAACGACCGAGGCTTCGAGCGACGTGTTGAGGCCGATAATGTGATTATCGCTACAGGTGGTGTTAGCTATCCTTCGACAGGCTCTACGGGCGATGGCTATATGTTTGCCGATGCTCTCGGCCACCGCATCGAGCCTGTGCGTCCTTCACTTACGCCGTTGCGTAGTTCACACCCTCAGCAGGAGTATATGAATGGTCTGTTGCTCAAGAACGTGGGTGTTAAGCTATTTGTCGACAACGAGCTCAAGGCCGAGGAGTTTGGCGAAATGGGCTTCTCGGAGCGTGGTATCGAGGGAGCTGTGGCTCTACGTGTTAGCCGCGATGCTGTGGATGCGTTGCTCGATGAGCGTAAGGTGAAGATCGTTGTAGACCTTAAGCCCGCCCTCGACGAGCAGACACTTCTTGCACGTATCGAGCGCGAGATTGCTGAGATGCAACCATCGGAGTTCTTCTCGGAGTTGTTGCGTAAGCTCGTTCCTAAGCAGCTCGTAGTGCCTTTGGCTAAGGAGGTGGATTTCCACTCTAAGACCTATGTGTCGAAACTCACCGAGGCCGAGAAACTACGCCTCGTGAAGATCTTGAAGGGTATGGTGTTCCCAATTACGGACTATGCTCCATTCCAGTATGCTATCGTTACGGCTGGCGGTGTTAGCTGCGACGAGGTGAACAACTATACTATGGAGTCACTCAAGGTTAAGGGTCTCTATTTTGCTGGTGAGGTTCTCGATCTTGATGCAAATACGGGTGGCTACAATATGCAGATTGCATTCTCTACGGGTCGTCTTGCGGGACAGCTTAAGAAGTAGGGATTATTTACTTAGAGATAGACAAAATTATAGGTATGAAACGCTCGGGACGAACTCTTAAGCAGCGACTATATGGCCTGAAGCACCTGCCCTCGTATCTGCGTAGGGCGCGTTACTTCCGCGGCCACGGCGTGCACTCTCCATTTGTATATAGTGTTGTGCGTAATGTTTTTATGCGCTCAACGCTTATGACTACTGAGTCGCCACTATACGATGCGCTGCGTGGGGTAGATGTCGCTGAGAAGCGTGCCGTGCAGTTGCAAAACCTCGCTACACATTGCGCCATTGAGCAGTGGAGTATAGATGCTATCACAGAGGGCGACGCTCTTGTTATCTTGAGCCTCGCAACATCGTTCGAACAACTCGAGGAGTACGCCTTGGTAGCTCGTGAGTGTGGTGCGACACTATGTATCATGTCGCCATATTACAATGCTAAGCGTTGGGAGGTATGCCGTAAGCTTGTTGAGCAACATCCATCTACGGTTGTCGATAATAGAGCATATATATTGTTGTTTAATAATCATCTGCCACGTCAGCACTATAGATTGTAAGGTACTATGAAGATATATACTAAGAGTGGAGATAAGGGTACAACATCGCTAATCGGCGGTGAGCGAGTGCCTAAGTACGACCTACGTGTCGAGGCTTATGGTACGGTCGATGAGCTATCGGCTTTTGTCGCATTGCTTACCGATAAACTCTCGGAGACAACCTTTCCTGAGGCTGCCGCGTCACGTGTCACTGAGTTTGTTGAGGAGTTAGTGGCTATCGAGTCGCGTTTGATGAGTGTTGCAGCACTTTTGGCTGTTGGCGAGGGCGCAAAGAGGATGGATCCTATCTCGGAGAGCGCTATCGAGGCTTTGGAACGCTCTATCGACAAGATGCAGGAGCAACTTAAGCCGATAACCTTCTTTACTATCCCTGGTGGCCATACATTGTGCTCGTTGTGCCACGTATGCCGTACGGTGTGCCGCAGAGCTGAGCGTGCAGCGCTACGTGCTGCCGAGAGCTATGCCGTAGATAGCTCGGCGTTGCGCTATCTCAACCGACTTTCGGACTATCTCTATACCCTGGGTCGCACGTTTACCGAACTGTTGGCTGTTGAGGAGCGCCTATGGCAGCCATAGTACGGATGTTATAGACGGTTCGATTTGTTATCGGAAAGTGTTGATGTTCAAATATTTTTACGCTGTACGATTTGGAAATATAGATTTTTTTATATATTTGCACGCTAAAATTTACTAAAGCACCGTTATTATGGTGCTTGATGAACTAAAAGAACAATAAAAACAGAATAGATTATGTATTGGACATTGGAGTTAGCATCTAAGTTGGAGGATGCACCTTGGCCAGCCACCAAGGAGGAGCTTATTGATTACGCAGTACGTTCAGGCGCACCTCTCGAGGTTTTGGAGAATCTTCAGGAGATCGAGGATGAGGGTGATATCTACGAGTCAATCGAGGATATCTGGCCAGACTATCCTTCAAAGGATGACTTCTTCTTTAACGAGGAGGAGTATTAA
>JAFYXB010000012.1 GCA_017546345.1 Alistipes sp.
TCAATGTTTGCTGACTTGAGCGCAATTTGCAATCAGTAATATCTCCGAAACTTCGGAATATAGGCTGTCCCGCGGGGCGGCCTTTTTTTTGTGCTTATGCTATTTACGGGATAGCGAGTGTCGTGATGATGCGGGCTTAGTATCTAGTGCAGCTAAATGCCTGATGCCTAATATCGGTAAGCATTTGAAAAAACTAAATAATAAAACCACCTCGAATGGATTACCTTTCGAGGTGGTTTTGTTGTACAGACTATTGCTGTCTATATCTGCGAATTACTTAATGTTAGGCAACTCCAAACCGTAACCCTTCTTCTTATCCTCACGCTTAAGCAACATACCGATAAAGAGTGCTGCTACGCCGAATGATGAGAAGATAGCCATAGGTGCTACATATGAGCCTGTTGCGTCATTAACAGCACCAATGATGATAGGCACGATGAGAAGACCGATGTTCTGAATCCAGAAGATTACGCAGTATGCCGAACCGAGGATGCGGTTGTCGATAATCTTTGGTACTGATGGCCACAACGCTGCAGGAACGAGTGAGAATGATACGCCAAGAACAGCGATGATAGCCACTGCAAGAACCTTTGATGGGAATACTGGCAAGAGGAATGCAAAGCTGAGGTGGCAAGCGATCATAATTACCGAACCTACCATAAGCATAGAAGCTGCCTTACCCTTACGGTCGATGAAGCCGCCAAGGAAGGGAGTGAGCACCATAGCGAGGATAGGGAAGCAGCTGAAGAGCTGAGCACCAGTGTCGCTATCTACGTTAAGAGTCTTTGCGAGGAAATCGGGAGCAAACTTCTGGAATGGGAAGATAGCCGAGTAGTACAATACGCACATCAAAGCTACCAACCAGAACATCTTGCTCTTGAAGATATTGCCAAGGTCGCTGAGCTTGAACTCCTCCTCAGCCTCCTCCTTAACGAGCTCACCTGCTGCCATAAGCTGCTTGTCGAACTTACGATCCATAACGCAGAATACAAAGTAGAAGATAAGACCGATCATAAGGAGCACTGCACCGAAGAGTACGGGTGCTGATACCTGGCTGCCGCCCATCTTGTAGACGATTGGTGAGAGCCACATTGCTGCGAATACACCAAGACGTGCGATAGACATCTCGAGACCCATAGCCATTGCGAGCTCCTTGCCGTTGAACCACTTAGCGATAGCCTTAGATACTGTAGTACCAGCCATCTCGCAACCACAACCAAAGATCATGAAGCCCAAGCAAGCAAGGATAGCCGAGCCGGGAAGACCCATAATATTCCAACCTGTGATTGTTGCCTCGAGGTTAGAGCCTACGAACAAGTTGCTTACGGCGAAGAACTTGATAGCAGCACCAATAACCATCAATGATGCAGAGAGAAGACCTGTAAAGCGGATGCCCATCTTGTCGAGGATGATACCTGCGAAGATGAGGAAGAAGAAGAATACATTGAGGAAGTACTCCGAAGCACCATAAGTACCATAGGTTGTACTTGTCCAGCCCAATGCAGTCTCGAGGTTATCCTTCATAGGAGAGAGGATGTCTACGAACATGTAGGCGAAGAACATCATCAACGAGATGAGGATCACCGCCGCCCAGCGTGCAAATGCCGAGTCGTTTAGTTTACGTTGAATTGTTTGAGTCATAATTGTTAAAATTTAATGATTGAGTTATGTTTTATTATTTAGTTTGCTTTCTCTGTTAAACCCTCAATGCTACTGATGTTCGACAATCGGGAACTGCTTGAGCACCTTGTAAGCAGCATCTATGCCCAGCTCGCCAGCCTTCGATAGATCCATACAGCCCTTGCGCGTATCCTTCATAAATATCTGCACAAGACCTCTATTGTAGTACGCCTCACCAAGGTCGGCATCGAGCTCTATTGCTCGCGTGTAGTCGTCGTAGGCCTCGGGAAGCTTGCCCGAGATAGCCATGAGGTTTGCCCTATTATAGTATGCCTCCGCAAAGTCGGGATAGAGTTTTATTGCCTTGTTCATATCCTCGATTGCCTCATCGTAGCTATATGTACGTGTCGTCGTGTGGTGTAACCTCTTCGCAGGGTCGGAGTCGAACGAGATACTCTGGTATGAGTTGTCGATAGAGGATATAAAGTCTATCATCTCAGCTCGTGCTGCCGCTCTATTCAAATATAGGAATGGGTTAGCAGGGTTGAGTTGTATCGCCTCGGTAAAGCTATTTACCGCATTGGTATATTGTTTAATCAGGGCCTGCGATATACCACGCTCGAAGCGTACTATCCAATCGTTATCCTCGGCCGAGTGTAGCCTTTCGGCAATAGCTCGGTCTATTGCTACGAGTGAGTCGGGCGAAATGTCGCTCTCGCGGCACTCCAGACGCACAAGCGGATTATCTACTTTTGCTCGGAAGTCCTTTACACGTTGCGTGGCGAAGCGACGCATACGTCGATCTATGTTGTTATCCTCCTTGATAAGCGTGAAGCGGAACATCGGTATAAGCATCAAGTCGCCATCGCCCGTAGCTGTTGCTGTGGTGGCGATGCGCTCGAAGTTGCGCTTCATTAGTTTGCTCTCGAACGATAACAGTCTATCGAAACGTTGCGATGTATCGGCATATATAGAGTATGTCGAGTCCTTGAGGCGTGACTTATACTCTGCAATCTTGCGCTCGGCTATCTTGCGGTCGCTCTCCGAGCCTTCGACATCGCGCTGCGAGCGGCGAAGCACACTGCGACCGATGTAGGCATTCGCAAAGTCGGGGTATAGCTCAATGGCACGAGTATAGTCCTCGATAGCAGCTTTGATGTCGCCCAAACGTGTGTGGAGCATAGCTCTATTGTAATATACCAACACGTTCTCGGGCGAGTATTGTGCTACCATATCGAAATCCTCCAATGCACGGTTGTAGTCGCCAATCTCGGAGCGAACGATAGCGCGATTGAAGTAGGCTATGGCGCTGGTTGTATCGAGCTCTATCACACGGTCGAAGTCGGCGAGTGACTGCATCGGACGATGCAGGTAGTTGTTTACGAGTGCGCGGTTGAAATATCCGGGAAGATATGTCGTGTCGCACTCCACGGCTCGGTCGAAGTCGGCGTGTGCCTCCTCGTAACGCTCCTCGTCCATATAGAGCGCACCACGGCGCGTGTAGGCATCAGGATCCTCGCGGTTTGTGCGTATCGCGAGGTTGTAGTTCTCGTAGGCCTTAGCCGTATCCTTGAGGTAGAGGTAGCTTGTGCCGCGATTGATGTATGCAGGCACGTGACGCTTCTCGAAACGAATGAAAAGATCGAAATCGGCGATAGCCTCTTCGAATTGTTGGTTAAGCAGACGTGTTACACCACGGCTATAGTATGGGTCTGGAAGGTCGGGACGTAGCTCGATAGCTTGGCGGAAGTCGCTGAGGGCATCGTCGTAATTGCCAAGTCGTGAACGAGTTATGGCGCGATAGTAGAACGCACCAGTAAATACCGGATTAAGCTCTACGGCACGCGAGAAGTCGCTATCAGCACCCAGCAAATCATCCATATTGTACTTGGCGATGCCGCGTAGGAAGTAGGCATCGAAATCGCGCTCGTCGTGGCGTATAAGCACGTTGAGCAAATCTACAGCCTCGGAGTAGTTGTTGCGCACCATACATTGCTGGCCTACCCAATAGATATAGTTACGGTTGTACTGCGCATCTGCCATATGGGGCAGTGCGACGAGTGTAACCAATGCTACTATGAGTATGCGCAAACCTCTCAACATAGTCATCCTAAAAACGACCAACCTATCGCTCTTATTGTGTGGCGTGAGTTACTCGAGCTCGTAGCCGAAGCGACGTAGCTGTGAGTCGTTGTTACGCCAATCCTCCTGTACCTTGACATAAAGCTCGAGGAATACGCGCTTGCCGAGGAAGTCCTCGAGGTCGTGGCGGGCAGCCTGTCCCACCTTCTTGAGCTTCTCGCCCTTGTGACCAATGACAATACCCTTCTGAGAGGTGCGTGCTACGTAGATTGTCGCAGATATGCGGTCAATCGTAGGCTCCTCTTTATAGCTTTCGATAGCAATCTCGCACGAGTAGGGGATCTCCTTGTCGTAGTTGAGGAGGATCTTCTCGCGAATGATCTCCGAGGCGAAGAAACGCAGAGTCTTGTCCGTGAGTGTATCCTTCGGATAGAAGGCCTCACCCTCGGGAAGACGCTCCAAGATGAGGTTAAAGACGCCCTCTACGTTGAAGTTTTCGCGTGCCGAGCAGGGTGCGATAATCGCCTCGGGAAGCAACTCCTGCCACTTCTCGACAATGGCGTTGAGCTTCTCGGGTGTTGTCAAATCCACCTTGTTGATAACTACGATTGTGGGGATACCTGCCAGACGAACCTTCTCGATAATCTCAGCCGAACGGTCGCTATCCTCGACAGTGTCGGTTACGTAGAGTAGCACGTCGGCATCGGTTATTGCGCCACGCACAAACTTCATCATCTTCTCCTGAAGCTTGTAATTGGGTTTTAGGATACCTGGTGTGTCGGAATAAACAATCTGAAAGTCCTCGCCATTGACGATACCCATAATTCGGTGTCGTGTTGTCTGAGCCTTAGATGTGATAATAGAGAGGCGTTCGCCTACAAGACGGTTCATCAACGTAGATTTTCCTACGTTGGGATTGCCGATAATATTTACAAAGCCACTACGATGTGCCATACCATACATTATATTATAACTATAACGCGCAAAGGTAGGCATTTTCGCCGAGAACTCCAATTTTGCGGCAACTTATTTGTGAATATACAAAACAAAAAAGACGGAAACTTTTGGTTTCCGTCTTCGTGTAGCGAGAGAGAGACTTGAACTCTCGACCTCATGATTATGAATCATGCGCTCTAACCAGCTGAGCTATCTCGCCATTGTTCTAAAAGCGAGTGCAAAGGTAGAACAATTTTTCAAACTTGCAAAATATTTCGTAACTTTTTTTTAATTTTTATTCAAAATCTTTCAAAAATTAGGAGCTTGAAGCCCATAAAGCGACATTTGGGGCATATCTTTTGCTTCGTGTTGGCTAAAAGATTATGCTTCTTCGTGCCACAAACATACTTACGCTTATCGCCAGTATGCTGCTTCTTGCGGCTCTTTCGGCCGAAATCATCTTTAGCCGTGAGCTGGTAGCCTTCTCGCCACTCTTCGAGGTGGCTACCTTTAGCGTCTGTATTATATATTGTATCGACTTCGTGGTGTTGATGCTATACAGCGTGCGACCTCTACGCTTCTTTGTGCGTAACTTCTATATATTGCTGCTCTCGATACCATATCACACCATTGCGCGTCTTGTGGGTTACGATCTCGATCATACATCGCAAATGGTTCTAAATGGGGTGGTACTGCTACGCTCGGTTCTGGCTCTATATATCACCCTGCGTTGGCTTATTCAGCGACGTACGACGCGTCTGCTATGGGCGTATATCGCTACGGTAGTGTTGTGCTCGTATCTTGCATCGTTGTTATTTTATGAGTATGAAGCACCTGTAAATAAGGCTGTTGGTAATTTTGGTGATGCTATTTGGTGGGCGTGGATGAATCTTACGACCGTAGGTGCTGAGATATTTCCTGTAACGACCATCGGCAAGGTTATATGTGTGTTGTTGCCCGTGCTTGGTATGGCTATGTTTCCGATATTTACGGTCTATGTAACCTCGCTCTACGATCGGCGAATGGTGGATGGTGGGCAGAGTGGCACGGGAGTTGCAGATGAAAAGGACAAACCAAAAATTAAATAGTATAATGAAACGATTTTTACTATCAATCTTTATCCTGGCTGCGGCCGTTGCTGTAGCTACGGGATGTTCGAAGGAGCGCAGGTGGAACGAGAAGGAGCGTCGCGAATTGCGCAAGGAGATTAAGGCCTATCGCGATATGGTCTATTTGGACAACCTTGCCGAGATCGAATTTGATGCCTTTTCGGGCGATGTAGTCGAGGCTATCGAGATAGACTATCCGGTCTATACGACATTTATCGAACTTCCAGGTCGAGGAGATACGGTCGAGGTCTATGTGGTTTCGATGATTGTCAATGAGCTGCAGACCGATGCTCACAATATGCGAAATATATATCCTTATCCATGGCTTGTTGCTCAGGGTATTTTGCCCGCGGGTTTGGATCGTCAGGCGCAGCGAGCCTTTTATGAGTGTTTTGCTCGTAAGGTGAATAACTACTTTAGCTCAACGGCTGCATTCTTTAATGCCGTAGTTAGCGATACGGCTCCCGATATGGCGATTACGAATATGCAGTTGCAGTGCGCTGCCGATTTGTTCGATTGGGGCTTGGAGATTGACGAGACGGTAATCATTGGTGATTAGCTATAAATCAGACTTTTACCCATTGCATAGTTTTGTATAAAGTTTCTTGGCGGAGTGGCGTTGCTGCTCCGCTTTTTTTGCTTGTTGTAGGAAGCAAAATATACCCCTGCCGACGATGAAGCAGGGGCTGCTCTATGTGAGTGGTTTTATGCCTCTCTTTCTCCTGTTGTGACTACCGATATCTCGTGCGATAGTGGTGCGATGTGGCGTATCATCTGCAACATTCCGCAATATTTATCGTGTGCGAGGTTGATAGCTCGGCTAATAATAATTTGATCTTTTAGCTTCTCGCACTCTACGCGATAGATGATGTTGATGTGTGTAAATTGACTTTCGGCTACAACGTCGGTGGTGGATAGTCGTCCTTCGATGCTAAGTTCCAAAAGTTTTACTGAAGAGATGTGCTCTTTGAGTAGAGATACGATGGTGCGACCTGCGCAATCTGCCGTGGCATAGAGGAGTAATGCCTTGGGGTTCAGCGTAGAAATAGAGTTGCCATTGAGCAACGAAAAGGTGTGGTCGTCATTCAACTGAATGGTAATTTTCTCAATCATACGAAAAAAAGATTTGGTTTACACGCGTGTTTGCGTCAATAATCGTTCCTTAATATGGTGTGATTTGATGAAAAAATTGTATCTTTGTCCGTTATTATATATATACTGAGAGTATGAAAAATAGAATCATAATATTTATTGCCCTTATATTTTCGGGTATTGTGGCTAATCGTGCTACAGCACAGGTCGTTGAGCTACATGCCAATATGTCCCATATCAAAGATATGATGCAGCGTAATCGCTGGGCCGATGCCTTGGTCGAGATTGGGGATTTTATGGAGGAACTGTCGCCTTCGCACGACCACTTCGAGAGAGAGTGGGCTGAGTATCAGATGTTGCGTTGCGCATTGGGCCTTGGTGATCGTGGTGTGGAGAGTCGTATGCTTGGCTATATCGAGGATTACCCTAATGGCTACTATACCAATCGTACCCGTTTTTTGCTCGCATCGTACTATGCCGACAATCAGCGCTTGGAGAAGGCTCGAGAACTCTTTGCTGAGGTAGACTACAAGGCGTTGGATAAGGTCGAGAAGGAGCGTTACGATATTCGCATGGGATATATCTGTTTCAGCAGTGGCGAGTATAAGCAGGCCGAGGAGTATCTCTCTCGCATACCTGCCAAGAGCAATTACTATCCTCATGCTTTGTACTACACCTCGTATATCGACTATGTGGAGAATCGTAATGTTGAGGCTCGCAAGGGCTTCGAGGCGTTGCGCAATAACGACTCGTATCGTTCGCTCGTTCCCTACTACCTGCTTCAAATTGACTATCGCGAGGGTAACTACGATAGTGTAGTGCGCGAGGGCGAGAAACTACTCGAGGGTGCATCACCTGCTGTGCGTGATAACCTGCTACGTATCGTTGCCGAGGCGAGCTACGTGCGAGGTGATTATGCTCAGGCTCTGCGTTATATCAGCGAATATCCTGCGGATAAGTGTGGTCGTCAGGAGAACTACATTCGTGGATACTCGCTCTATCGCCTTGGTCGCTATAGCGATGCAATAGAGCCACTACGCAGCGTGTGTGGTGCAAACGATATGCTCACGCAGAATGCTTCGTATCATCTTGGCGACTGCTATCTGCGTAGCGGTAATAAGAGCTATGCTGCCGATGCCTTTGCTATGGCGGCAGTAGATGGCTACAACGACAAGGTGGCTCACGATGCTCGCCTAAACTATGGCCGTCTGAAGTATGAGATGGGTGGTGGTCGCTTCAACGAGGCGGTTAGCATCCTCAATGATTATCTTGTGCGTTATCCTAACTCGGAGTATGTGTCGGAGGTTAAGCAAATGCTCATTTCGCTCTACTACAATTCTCGTGATTACGATACGGCCTATGCTGCCATCAAGGAGTTCGACAATCCCGATCGTGAGATACGTGCTGCGCACCAGAAGGTGGCGCTCTTCTGTGCTGTGAATGCTGTGGAGCATGGTGAGTTGCAGAAGGCCGAGGCGCTTTTGGAGGAGGCCGTGGCTATTGGTCTAACGCCTAAGTATAACGCTCTTGCGCTCTATTGGCAGGGTGAGGTGGCCGCAGCACAGGGCAATATGGAGCGTGCTAAGGAGTGCTATTCGGCATATCTGCGTCGTGCACCTAAGGGTGAGGCAGAGTATGCCTATGCGCACTATGGTATGGGATATGTGAACTTTGCGCAGGGCGATATGAAGTCGGCAGCTACGTCGTTCGACACCTTCAGCCGTGCATATACGAAGAAGGATCTCTATCTCTACGATGCGATGAACCGCTTGGGTGATGCTCACTACGCTATGCGCGATTTCTCGCGAGCTCGTAAGGCCTACGATGTAGTCTCTCGCTGTCCAAGCATCGAGCGTAACTATGCCGACTATCAGTTGGCTATTATCGATGGTGTGGAGGCGCGTACGTCGAGCAAGATAGATCGCCTTTCAAAGATTGTAAAGCGTCGTGAGGGTGACTATGTTGATGACGCATGGTATGAGTTGGGCCATACTTACATCACCTCGGAGAAATATAGCGATGCTGCAACTACACTTCAGCAGTTTGTGACAGAACTCAAGACCTCGCCATTCTATATCCCTGCTCTCTCGGAGCTCGGTTTGGCATATTATAACCTCGATCGCAGAGATGATGCACGTCGTTGCTACGAGGAGGTTGTAGCCTACGATCCACAGTCGTCGGCAGCTATGGAGGCTATGCGAGGCATTCGTGAGATATATGTGTCGGAGGGTAACGTAGACGACTATTTTGCCTATGCCGAGCGTAGTGGCGTGCAGAGTGATATGAGCGTTGCGGCTCGTGATTCGCTTACGTTTGTTGTGGCGCGTATGGCATACCTCGATGGTCGTATGGATGTTGCCAGCGAGAAGTTGGAGGAGTATCTCGAGAAGTTCGACAAGGGCTACAATCGTAGCGAGGCACTTTTCTATATGATCGATTGCCGTATCCAGGAGGGTGATAATAAGCGAGCTATGGTGGCTATGGATGAACTTTTGGCGCAAGGCTCTACGCAGTATCGCGAGCGCGTATTGCGTGTTATGGCTCCTATGGCCTCGGATGAGGGCGACTACGTGCGCTCGGCCGAGAGCTATCGTCTGTTGTGTAGCGAGGCTCAGGAAGCCTCGGTTCGCAGTGATGCTTCGGAGGGTTATGTCGATGCAGCACTTCTCACGGCTGACGATGCTATTATCGAGGCTATGTGCGACTACATAATGACTATGCCCGAGGCTACAACGTGGGCACAGCGTCAGGCGAAGTTGAATAAGGCTAATCTGCTTATGGTCAATGATAGTGTCGCAGAGGCTACGAAGCTATATGCCGAGTTGGCCGAGAATAGGAATACGGAGGAGGGTGCCGAGAGCTACTATAACCTTGTCGCAGCGAAGTATCGAGATGGTGATTATGCCGCAGTTGAGCAGATGGTCTACGACTTGGGTGAGTGTAGCTCGATGTATTGGCAGGCTAAGCTCTTCTTGTTGCTCGGCGATGCCTTGGTGCAGACGGGCAATACGTTCCAGGCGCGTGCAACATATCAGAGTATCGCCGATGGCTATACTCCCAAGAACGATGGTATTGTGGATGAGGCACGTCAGCGTATCAACAACCTTTAATACTCCGAATTAAGCAAACTACTATGAGATATATGCGAAAAATAGCTATTATAACACTCCTCTCGCTACTCCTTCCTTTGGGTGTAGCTATGGCGCAGGAGAGCAAGCGCGTAGAGGTGACTACGATATATCGTCCCGAGGTGGGGCAGGCAACGAAGCTACTTGCACCTACCACGTTGGCTGATAGTCCTACGATGGATGTCGAGGTGACCTACGACATCAAGCCCGAGACGTGGTCTATCGAACTTCAGGATCAGAATTTCAAGGCTGCTACGGCTACGTTCTGGGATTATAACCGTTTGCGTCGTGGATATATGAAGTTGGGTGTTGGTGCTCCACTTGGTAGCGATGTGCAGTTGCGCTATGCTACGCAGAATAACCGTGTCGGATATTTTGGCATAGCTCTTACGCACGATGGTGGCTTCTCCAAGCAGAGTAACTGCGAGGGTGTCGAGCGCCCTCGCTCTCAGAGCTACGATATGCGCAATGAACTTGCACTGTTTGGTGGCGTTTATGCTGGTCGTCAGATGTTCGAGGCATCACTTAGTGGCAACTACGATATCTATAATCGTTATGCCGAGCTTGGCGATAACCCTTTCCGTGCGCAGTTTGGTCGCTCGGCTCTCACGTTGCGCTATGGTGACGATTTTACGGATCTCTCGCACATCAATTTTAGTGTTGAGGCTCATGGCGACTATTGGGCGCACCCGGTGCTACGTGGTGATGTGATGTCCTTGGCTGGAGAATATAACGTGGGCGGCTTGGTGAAGATGGCTCGTGAGTTTAAGGGTAATAGCGTTGGCCTTTATGCTGGTTACGATATGTGGTCTGGTATCTTCCCATTCGACTATCTCGATACTCGTTTTAGCGCAGGTGTAGATTATAGCTATAACTTCGGTATTGTAGATTTGGAACTTGGCGTAGGCTATATGTACGATAAGGTTCGTGGTCGTGATAAGGCATCACATATCGTGCTTCCGAGTGCTAAGTTGTTGTTCAATTTGAAGACTCCTGCTATTGCGCCATATCTCGAGTTCGATACGAATGTTAGCCAGAATGGTGCTGCTGCACTATATGCCGAGAATCCATACCTTAGCTTTGATGCGATGATTGAACAGCTCTCAAGCATGGCCAATACTCGTAGCTACGATCTTACAGCAGGCTTTACTGGTGTGTTGTCGCAGTCGCGTTTCGCCTATCGAGCATACGTAGGCTTTAGCTTTGTTAGGGATGATATGTTCTGGTATGTGCCCACTCCAGGCCTCTTTGCTGCAAGCACGGCGAACAATAAGCGTTTGATCGCAGGTGCCGAGTTGCAGTATCGTCCTATAGCTAATCTGCTTATTGGTGTTGGTGGTCACTATCGTTACGATATGAATGAGTCGAGCTACGTAGTATCGGAGCCATCTTGGATTGCCGATGCTATTGTGGAGTACCGCATTAAGAAGTTCAAGGTGTATGCCATGACCGACGTTATCGGCCGCCGAGAGTGGAGCGATATGAGTAGTGATACGGGACTCTTCACAACTCCGACAAAGGTGGATTTGCGTGCGGGTGTGAGCTTTGTTGTTTCGCAGAAGTGCGAGATCTACGTCGATGGCTACAATCTGCTTAACCGAACAGGCGATAAGGCAATATATGACTATGCCTACTACTATCGCAATGGCATAGGCTTTATGGCAGGTGTTAAGCTCAGCTTTTAGTCGTTAGGGTAGTTGTTGCCTCGACAAAGGCAATATGTGAGCGATTGGCTCTTTGAAGATTTAATGTTGGAGTGGTGGAGCTACAACGCTCGTCGAAAGGATGTTGCTTGTAGTGTTTTTTCGATTAGTTTAGTGTAGCTGCAACGCTCGGCAAAATTCGCAGCGATTGGCTCTTTGAAGATTTAATGTTGGAGTGGTGGAGCTACAACGCTCGTCGAAAGGATGTTGCTTGTAGTGTTTTTGCGATTAGTTCAGTGTAGCTGCAACGCTCGGCAAAATTCGCAGCGATGGGCTGTACTAAGCGTACTGCCCATTGCTAAGATATTTTGTTAGCGGCAGCAGATGCACTGAAATAATCGCAAAAAAAAGAGGGTAAGCTACTTATATCGCACCGCTACAACCACATACCCTTGCTCGATTCCTCGCCTGGGGGGTTCTGTAGGAGCTGGTCGTATAAGACTTACCCGGGTGCAAAAGTACAAAAAAAATGTATCTTTGCAAAAAAAATAGAATAAATGCGTAATAAAATTATTTACATATCTGCGTTACTCGCTGTTGTTGTGATGGTTACGGCGTTTTGTGCGTATCGATCTTTTTATGGTTCATCGGTCGCAGAACGCTTCACAATCACTATTGATGCGAATGAAAGCTACGATGAGCAGCTCGCCGAAGTCAAGGCTAACATATCGCACGACCTTGCCTTTTCGCTCTATGCACATCGTATCAACCTTACGCGCGGCATCGAGGCAGGTCGCTATACCTTTAACGAGGGTATGTCGGTTATTGAGGTTGCTCGTCGCCTTAAGTTTGGTAACGATGGCACCGTGCGTCTTACGATAAACAATGCCCGCACGCCCGAGATTCTTGCGGGTAAGATTGCCTCGCAGATTGATGCCGACTCGGTTGCTATGGTTGCTGCGTTGCGCGATAAGGAGCTTATCAAGGAGCTTGGCTTTGATAGTGGCGAGGCTATGATGTCGATATTTTTGCCCAATACCTATGAGGTGTATAGCAATATCAAGCCCGAGGCATTGGTGCGACGTATGAAGAGGGAGAGCGATAAGTTTTGGGCTACGGATAAGCGCGTGGAGCAACTCGATAGATTGGGCCTTACACCCTATGAGGTTATGACTCTGGCATCTATCGTTCACGAGGAGACATCGTATCAGGGCGAGATGCCGCGTGTTGCGGGAGTCTATGTCAATCGTCTGCGTAAGGGTATGCCTCTGCAGGCCGATCCTACGGTTAAGTATGCTGTAGGCAACCCATCGCTCAAGCGTATATTGTATAAGCATTTGGAGGTCGATTCACCCTATAATACGTATATATACGTGGGTCTTCCACCTACGCCAATATGTATGCCGGATATGGTGGTTATCGAGGCCGTGCTGAACTACGAGAAGCACGACTACTACTACTTCTGTGCTCGTGCCGAGATGGATGGCAAACATAATTTCGCACGTACACATAGGGAGCATGAGCGTAATGCTCAGGCCTACCACCGTGCACTATCGAAGAGAAATATAAGATAAAGATTGAAAGATATGAATAATAAGGATTTTTGGCAGGATGTACTTCGCTCGGGCGCATTGCTTGGCGTTGTTATGTCGTTTTCGTTGATCGTTGAGCAGTATATTATGGTCTGCAGTCCGTTGTCGTTGGCTATGGGCTCGTTTATCTACTTTGTGGAGTGGTGCTCGGTGGCAGTTATCTTTGTTGCGGCTCTATACCGTTTGACACGTCGTCGCGCTAAGGAGAGCGATCCTCAGGTGGGCTATGGCTATGCTCAGGCGTTGTCGTATATACTTTTGATCTCAGCGCTCACGGGTGTTGTTGTAGGTGTTGTCCACATGCTCTTTATCTCGGTTATTGGATATGACGGCTATGTCGAGGGTATGTTGCACCGTATCGACGAGATGCGCAGTATGATGCTCGCATCGGGTGGCGGTAGCTATAATGCGCTATTCGAGCAGATGGTATCGGGCTTGCGTAGTGCCGAGCAGCCTACGATTATCGACTATGTAATATTGTCGGCAAATAACTATATACTTTGTGGAGGTGTTGTAGGTCTTATCATCGCAGGCTTTGTACGTCGTGAGCCTACAATTCGTAGAGAGGAGTAATTATGGAGCAGAAAATAGATATTTCGGTCGTTGTACCGCTATATAATGAGGTGGAGTCCTTGCCCGAACTTGTGGCGTGGATCGACCGTGTGGCACGTGGCGAGAGCCTTAGCTACGAGATTATTATGATTGATGACGGCTCAACTGATGGCTCGTGGGGAGCGGTTCAGGAGCTTAAGCAGCAGTATGCAGCCATTCGTGCCATAAGCTTTGTACGCAACTATGGTAAGTCGGCAGCTCTGTACTGCGGTTTTGCTATGGCACGTGGTGAGGTTGTCTTCACGATGGATGCCGACCTGCAGGACTCGCCCGACGAGATTCCCGCTATGCGTCGTATGATCTTGGAGGAGGGCTACGACCTGGTGTCGGGCTGGAAGAAGGAGCGTCACGACCCTGCGGATAAACGTTGGCCAAGCAAGCTCTTTAACTTCACGGTGCGTTGCGCATCGGGTATCAAGTTACACGATTTTAACTGTGGCTTGAAGGCTTATCGTCGTAAGGTTGTTAAGTCTATCGAGGTCTATGGCGAGATGCATCGCTACATTCCGATTTTGGCTAAGTACGCAGGCTTTAAGCGCATCGGCGAGAAGGTTGTTAAGCACTACGAGCGTAAATATGGCGTCTCGAAGTTTGGCTGGGAGCGTATGCTCAAGGGCTATATCGACCTTATCACCGTGTCGTTTATGTCGCGTTTCGGTCGCTCGCCTATGTATCTCTTCGGCGGCTTGGGAACGCTTATGTTCTTGGCGGGTTTTGTTGCTGTGGTGTGGATTATTGTCGAGAAGTTTACAATTGGTGCGCCACTTACCAACCAGCCACTCTTCTATCTTGCACTTACGGCCATACTGCTTGGTGTGCAGCTATTCTTGGCTGGTTTCTTAGGCGAGATGATCAACCGCCGTGCTGCGGAGCGTAATAGTTATCAGATTGATAGCCAAATTGAGTAATACAACTAAGTAATTAATAATTAAAACTATACAGAAATGATTCAGCGTATTCAGTCCCTCTATCTTCTTGCTGTTGCAGCACTTATGGGCATCACACTCTTTGCACCTATCGCTAAGTTTACGGTTGGTGATACCGACTTCGTACTCACGGCCTTCAGCCTTGCAGGTGGTGGCGAGAGCCAATCGACAATCTGGATGGGTATTATCCTCGCAGTAGCGGCGGTATTGCCTCTTGTGACAATCTTCTTGTTCAAAAATCGTCAGCTTCAGATTCGTCTTTGTGCCGCAGAGTTCGTATTGTTGCTTGGTGCCGTAGCCTATATCGCTATCTACTATTGGCTCACGGTAGCTAACGTTTTCGATGGCGTGGAGATTGGTCACCGTCAGTTGGGTTGGGCAGCACCTATGCCTTTGGTGTCGTTGTTGTTTGCCTACTTGGCTGTTCGTGCAATATTCAAGGATGAGATGTTGGTGCGCTCGTTGGACCGCATTCGCTAAAATGTAGGTTACAATGAAGAGTTTTGATACACGTATTCGTGTGGAGTACCACCATACCGATCAGATGGGTATCGTGCACCACTCAAACTATATCAAGTTCTTTGAGTTTGCACGTACCGAGTGGCTACGTGCCGTGGGTCTTACCTATGCCGAGATGGAGCGTAGGGGTGTTATGATGCCTATTGTCGATGTGCAGGTTAAGTATCGCCAACCTGCCTACTACGACGAACTTATCCGTGTGCGTGCCATTGTCGAGGAGATGCCTATGGCGCGTATGACCTTTAAGTATGAGATATATGGCGAGGATGATCGCCCCATTGCTACAGGAAGCACAACTCTCGGCTTTATCGACTCCGTTACACGTCGTCCGCAGCGCGTACCCTCGTGGCTTGTGGAGGTGCTAAATCGTGAGTTGGAAGCTTAACCCAAAATAGATGTGATTATGACTCGTCTTAACGACTATTTGCGCTTAGTGAAGTTCTCGCATACGATCTTTGCGATGCCCTTCGCGCTACTATCGTTTACCTATGCTATTACGACCGAAGGTTATGACGGTTGCTTGTGGCTGTTGCTACTGCAGGTCGTTGGCTGTATGGTCTTTGCCCGCAATGTGGCTATGGGCTTTAATCGCTGGGCAGATAGGTTTATCGATGCGGAGAATCCTCGTACGGCGATGCGTGAAATACCTGCGGGAGTAATTTCGGCAGAGGGTGCTATACGCTTTGTTGCTATCAATGCAGTGCTCTTTATCGTCGTCGCTGCTACTATCAATCCGCTCTGTGGTTGGCTCTCGCCCATAGCTTTGGCTATCGTAATGTTTTATAGCTACTGCAAGCGTTTCACCTCGTTGGCGCATATTGTGCTTGGAATATCGCTCGGCATCGCCCCCGTGGGTGCCTATATGGCTGTTACGGGCCACTCGACGTTGGAGTGCTGGCTACTTGCCCTTGTGGTTATGACTTGGTGTAGCGGCTTTGATATTATCTATGCTCTGCAGGATGCCGAATTTGATCGCCAGCGAGGCCTACACTCTATCCCTTCGCGCTTCTCGGCAACAACGTCGCTTGTGATTAGCGCTGTGTTGCACCTTGCAAGTGTCGCTCTGCTTTTGGTCTTTGCCAGCTATCAACCGCAGTCGTGGTTGTTGTGGCTCGGTGTCGCTTGCTTTACTGCAATTCTTATGTTGGAGCACATCCTCGTTACACCTACAAAGCAGCGCAACATCGGTATAGCCTTCGGTACGCTTAATGCCTTGGCAAGCATGTCGTTGGCCATTGCGCTCATAGCTAACCTGCTTATATATTAACGTATGTGGGTAGGTGCAGCCTTCCTCTCGGCCTTGCTTTTAGGTCTATACGATGTCGCTAAGAAACGCTCGTTGGCGGGCAATGCTGTCGTCGTGGTGTTGTGGCTCAACACGCTCTTTTCGACCCTTATCTTCCTGCCACTTATCCTTGGCTTGGAGATTCCAGTATCGTTTCTCAATGCCGATGTAGTAAGTGTTGCAAGAGGCGAGCTCAACGACCACCTTCTTGTAGTGCTTAAGGCGGCTATTACGCTGTCGTCGTGGCTCTGTGGCTACTATGCAATTAAACATCTGCCACTCACAATCGTAGGTCCTGTAAATGCTACACGTCCCGTAGTGGTGCTCGTGGGCGCGTTGCTACTCTTTGGCGAGAGGCTCAACCTTTGGCAGTGGGGTGGTGTGCTACTAACGCTCGTATCGTTGTACCTACTCAGCCGCGCGGGCAAGAGGGAGAGTATCGACTTTAGAGAGAATCGCTACGTGTGGGCGCTGTTTATGGCGATGTTGCTTGGTGCAGCGAGTGGCCTGTATGATAAGTTTCTGATATCGTCATGTGGCCTTGCTCCTCTCTTTGTGCAGAGCTGGTTTGGTTTGTATCAGCTTGCGATGATGACCCTTATTGCAGCTGTCGTATGGTTCCCACGCCGTGCAAGTGAGCATTTTGTTTGGCGATGGACTATTCCGCTGATATCAATCTTTGTGTCGTGTGCCGACTTTTGCTACTATCATGCCCTCGATGCCGATGGCTCGATGATAGCTATCGTCTCGATGATTCGCCGCTCGTCGGTTGTCGTAACATTCATCTGTGGAGCATTGCTCTTTGGCGAGCGCAATCTCAAGGCTAAGGCACTGGATATGCTTCTTATTCTTATCGGTATGGTGCTGCTTGCAATCGGAAGTATATATAAAAGTTAAAGCCAACTTTATACAGAAAGAGGCTGTCCACAAAGTTTGTTGGACAGCCTCTTTCTCTTATCAACGAGTCGATAGCACTACTTTGTTGTAGGCTTTGCAGGTGCTGTTGCAGCCTTACCTGACATAGGAGCCTCCTTCTTTTTGATAGGAGTGATTGCTGTGGGCTTTATCTTCTCCTCGCCTGCAGGCTTAACATCAACAAGTGTGATGTTGAGAACCAATGCCTCGTTGGGGTGTGCAAAGCGATTACCACGGCTACCATAACCCATAGATGCGGGCATCCATACGGTGATGTTACCACCCTCACCGATAAGCTGCAATGCCTGCTGTGCACCGCCAATCATAAACTGGCCGAGAGGAATTGTAGGGCTAAATGTTGCAGCGTAGTTCTTCTCCAAGATCTCAAGACGAGCGTTGCGTACTGAATCGTTGATCTCCTTATTCTGAAGTGTCGATGCTCGGCGCTGGACGATCTCCTCGGCACGCTTATCTGTAGACTCCACGAGTGTACCACGACGTGTCAAAAGCTCAAAACGGAATGTTACAGTATCGCGGAGCGTTGTAGGACGAAGCTCGCTACCCGCAGCGTTGATGCGGTAGTAGAGCGTATCGTTGTTGTGTACAAGCATCTCTACGCCACGACGCTCAGCGACATTTGCCAACCACGCAGCAGAACGCTCCTGCTGGTATGCGGGAAGCTCAACGCGGAAATAGTTGTTCAACGCAGTGGTGATCTCGCCCTGGTTGAGTGGCATATTTGTATCAACCTCGCTGGCATCGTTTATCTGGTTGCAATCCTCCATTGCGCGGAACAACCAGTAGGTGTTGATAGGCATAAGCGTATTACGCAAGTAGTTAGCCATATCGCAACCGAGGATCTCTGTTACGCGCTCACGTGTAAACTCAGCGTTGAACACCTCGGGTAGCTCCTGCTGGCCCATACGCTTAGCCATAGTGTAGGGGCGTGCCTGCTCGTTGTTAAAGCGGTTCATCAACTCGCTATTCTCGGCCAAACGCTCACGCTCGATAACCTGCATTTCGAGCTCTTTAGCAATAGCCTTGCTCACCTCATTTACCTCGATGCCGAGGTCACCATTCTGAAGCTTAATGCCAAGACCGAGGTTCATACCCATAGCATAGGAGAGGGTGTCGAACTCTGCCTCGTTGTCGCAGTAGATGCGGATGTCGTTGTTCTCGCAGTAGTATACTCTGCTGTTGTTACAAGCCGTAGCAGCAATAAGAAGTGCTGCGGCAATCAAGATTTTCTTCATTGATCTGTTTAATTACTTATTATTTAATATATTATTGCTATCTATTTATCGTTTTTCAACATCAATAAGCCACATCTCGTAGTAGAGCATCGTGTTGGGCTTGATGTTAAGCGTGTCACAACCCTCAGCACCGAATGCGAGCTGCGATGGTAGCCATGCCTCGATATGTCCGCCCTCGCCAATGAGGCGTGTAGCCTCCTGCAAACCCTTGACCATCGAGCCGAAGCCAAGACGTAGCGTGTCGGTGCGATAGTATGTCGTATCGATCACCTCGCCCGCAGGGTTGAGTATGCGGTAGCGGATGTGTAGCGTATCACGATTGTTACGTGCGGTCTTCTTAGGATTACCCAACTCCGTAACCTTGTAGGTAAGTCCCGAGTGTGTAGCTACGAACTTACGATCCTGTTTGCGCAAATCCTCCAAGAAGCGATTTTCGTATGCCTTCACACGCTCGTAGTTGTCATAGTTGAGATATTTCAAAAAGGCCATTCGAGCCTCCTCGTCATTGAGCTTTGCCTGACCCTTGTATACGTCGCGCAAACCCTCGCAGAGCATATCTACGTTGAGCATCGAGTCGATGCCGAGGAGGTTAAGACCGATGTTCATACCCATAACATATGACATTGAATCGGCGCTGGTCTGCATAACAGGTGCTACGGCTACGGGTGCAACATTGCGTGTTGTGCAGGATAGAGCTATAGCTGCAATGACGATTATAAATGCTTTGAATAGATGTTTCATCACTTGGTTGTTAGTTATGTTTTCTTTCACGTTTAGCCTCCAGAATAATGAGCAACGAGCCGAGTAGGGCCGCTACTGTCGAGGCCATAAGAATAGCTATCTTACCCTTACTGATTGCCACAAGGTTGCACGCTGCGGTCTCGGCACATACCAAGTCTGTGTCGGTGCAGAATGCGAGGTTATCGACAAATATAGACATCGTAAAGCCAATACCTCCGAGGCATGCTACGGCGATAAGCATAGACCATGAAGCACCCGCAGGTTTATCTGCAAGACCGAGCTTAACGGCCAAGTAGCTGAATAGGGAGATGCCAATAGGCTTTCCGAATAATAAGCCAAAGAATATACCCATGCCAATCGAACCTGCCGTATTGCTATACTCGAAGATGTTGAAGTACTCCACCGAGTCGATGCGCACACCAGCATTTGCCAGTGCAAAGATAGGCATGACAAGGAAGTTTACGTATGGCATTAGAAAATGCTCCACGCGGTGGCTCATACCCTCTGCTCCATTTGAGATCTGCTTCATACGGCGAATGTAGTAGAGGCGAGCCTCCTCGGCTTCGTGTGGGTCTGCAATCTTATCAGCCTCGGCAATACCCTTCTCCAATATATCGGCCTTGTGTAGATAGTATGAGTGGCTATATCGTGGCTTAGTGGGGATGAGCATAGCCATAGCCACGCCCGAAATAGTAGCGTGTACGCCCGAGTAGTAGAATAATATCCATACTACGCATGCGGGGATGAGGTAGTAGACCATGCGGAACTCACCCAACTTACGCATAAAGTAGATGCCGACCATAATCGCTACGGCAATGCCGAGAAGCAACATATTGGGAGTCTCGCCATAGAACATAGCGATAACAAATATTGCTCCGAGGTCATCGGCTACAGCCAATGCCGTAAGAAATACCTTCAACGAGATAGGTACTCGGTTGCCCAATAGCGACATAATGCCGATTGCAAAAGCAATATCGGTAGCTGTGGGGATACCCCAACCGTTAGATACTTCAGTGCCGTGGTTTATCGAAATAAAGATAAGCGCAGGAAGAAGCATACCGCCCAGCGCTGCGATAATCGGGAGTATTGCCTTCTTGGGCGTAGAGAGCTCGCCGTGCGATATTTCGCGACGAATTTCCAAACCTACGGTGAAGAAGAATACCACCATCAGACCGTCGTTGATCACCTTCTCCAAGTTCATCTTCTCAGGGAAGAGCTCACCGTCGATCCACAATCCAAGCTCCATATGCAACAGATGACGATACAAATCGGCTGTTGCAGGAAGGTTGGCAATAAGCATTGCCACAATTACGCATACTACCAAGACGATACCTCCGGCCCATGGTGCCTGTAGGAAGTTCTGTCCGCGCTGTGAAAGGATATGTCCGCGCTTTATTCTACCAAACTTGTTGAATATTGACATTATCTTAGGTTGTTTAGGTTGCTTCTTAGATATTTAGATTGGCGCTTTGCTTCTTCTTATAAAATATTCTCAGCCTCGTGGTCGCGAAGAGCTATGCTGCATATCTTGAAAAGCAGACGGGCAGCAATCGTTGCATCGGTCTTATCCTCCATATCGGGAACAACCTCCGTGAGGTCGAAGCCGACGATACGGCGGCCAGACGATACAATGCGACTGAGGAGATATACCACCTCGGGGAAACGCATACCACCAGGTACAAGCGTACCTGTATGTGGCGAACACTCTATAGTTAGGCCGTCGATGTCGAGCGATAGATATACGTTATGTGGTAGCTCGGCGATAATTTCGTCACACACCTTGCTCCAGTTAATACCCTCGAAGTGCTGCGACCATAGATACTGTCCTGTGAAGAGTTTAACTCTTTCGTCACTCTCGGCACGCTCCCACTCGGCAGGCGAGAACTCGCGAACACCTACCGATACCAACTTCTTAACCTCCTTGATATCGTTCAGCACGTTGTGCATAATCGAGCTATGCGAGTGAGTGAAGCCGTGGTGGCTATCGCGTAGATCGCAGTGTGAGTCGATATGTAGAATACCTATCTGCTCGTAGTGCTCTCCCGCAGCACGAATAGCTCCGTAGGCCGTAGACTGATCACCACCAACAAGACCTACAATCTTATTCTGCGCGTACCACTTCGCAGCCTCGTTATATATTGTTGCATTTACAGCCTCCGAGCCATCATTCACACGGCGTAGGCGACGCTCGTGCATGATGTTGTTGAGAATCGACACGCCAAACTCCTCGCCAGCCTTCACTACACGCTCGGCATCGCTGCGCAGACGGTGTGAAAGATCCTGTATGGAGTAGTCTATTGGCAGTGTTGCGATACCCTTACGCCACGATCCTGGTGACATAGGTTCATGGAGGTCGATATTACGCGATGCCTCGATGATTGCATCGGGAGCATACGAGCTGCCACTACGTAGCGATACGGTGATGTCCCACGGTGCCGAAATGAGCACCAAGGCTGCCTCTTCGGGTGTGCATGGCATACCAAAGTAGTTACCATTATCGGGAGCGATGCTATTGGGGTCAAACTCGATATTGTTCATATTCTCGTAACTTGGTTTATGAGCACAAAAATAACATACAAAGATAGTAACATTTTTGAGAAAAAACACTATCTTTGTTTACTTTTATATCGTAACATCCAAATTTGAGCCAGGATATGAAAATCATTATCGATCGTGACATACCCTTTATTCAGGGTCTTTTCGAGCCTTACGCCGAGGTGGTGTACCTCGCAGGCCGTGATATAGATAGTGAGGCTGTTGCCGATTGCGATGCACTCATCGTGCGCACACGAACACGTTGCGATGAGAAACTGCTTAAAGATTCGCCCGTGCGTTTTATCGCTACGGCAACTATCGGCACTGACCATATCGACACGGCATACTGCTTCAAGCGTGGTATTATCGTGGCAAATGCTGCGGGTTGCAACGCTCGAGGTGTGTTGCAGTGGGTGGCGGCCGTGTTGTGTCATATCACAAAGCGCAGAGCGTGTAGCCCCAATGGTCTAAAGCTGGGTGTTGTAGGTGTCGGCAATGTAGGCTCGCTTGTGGCTCACTATGCCGCTGCGTGGGGGTTCGAGGTTTTGAAGTGTGATCCACCACGAGCAAAACGTGAGGAGGATGGCGATTTTAGAGAGTATGAAGAGCTGCTCAGGGAGTGCGATATTCTCACGTTTCACACTCCGCTGGATGCAACAACACGCCATATGTTGGCTGCAAAGGAGATCAAAATGCTAAAGCCAGATGCTGTGATTATCAACGCTTCACGTGGTGAAGTTGTCGATAATCGAGTGGTAGCAAAGAGTGGACACGACTACTATTTCGATGTTTGGGAGGGTGAGCCCGATATGGCTCCAGATGTTCTCGATGGAGCACAGCTCGCTACGCCACACATTGCGGGTTATTCGCGTCAGGGTAAGGCTAATGCTACGGCGATGGTTGTTCGCGCTCTTGCCTCTATGTTTGGCTTCCGCCTGGGTGGCTGGTATCCCGTCGATGTTACACCCACCACACCGCGCGAGATAGGGTGGGAGGAGATGTGCTCAACGATTAATAATTATTGTAATCTTGATGCCGAGACTGCCGTGCTCAAATCCTCGCCCGAGAAGTTCGAAGCATTGCGCAACGGCTACAACTACCGCGAGGAGTATTTCTAAGATAGTCTTGTGCTAAGTTTCGTATAGAAACAATAAGCAGGTCGCCCGCAAAGGCGACCTGCTTATTTGTTTTATATAGGGTAAGCACTCTAAAGCTGCTCGATAGATGCCGCCTTTACGCGGAAGAAGTTTACGCTCGAGTCTGTATTCAACAATCGGTACTCGTAGTGGTTGCCCCACGATGCTGGACGATCCTTAATCACACAATCCTCATCCGTATCGTTTTCAACATAGTTGCTGATAAGTCTATGCCACTTCTCGATACGCGAAATAGATGAACTGTAGTACAACAAGTCGTTATTCTTGTTACATATCACTTTGAGGGCTTTGATATACATTTCCCTAAAGTCATCAATCTCGAGAAGCTTGCCAATAAGTGGATTCTTCGATGTGTCGCCCCACTTCAACGGCGACTGACGACCCGAGTCACTCTGCACGCCACACTGCAACGATGTGCCGAGCGTATTGTCGTAGTCATAGGGTAGGAAGAAGAACTTATAGTTGCTATTGTCCGTAGTGTTGAAGTACATATAGAAGTTGTTGCAGTTGTTCCAATAGTCATCCCACATACCTACAGCAACGCTTGCGGCATAGGTGCGCATAAGGAACTCAACATCGCATACCGACTCTATCCACGTGCGGAACTCATCGCCCTGTAGCTGTGTGATGTTGCGCGAGAACTCGATAAGCTGGCTGCGTGCAGCATCGAAATCCTCCTCCTCGCCCTTGAACTCATAGACATAATCGTTGCCCGAATCGTCGTCGTAGCCCATCCATGCACCATTTATGTCGTTGTAGTTGAGCGTAGCGCCATAACGACACTTCCATAAGTTTCCATTCTTGCCGTCGAAGAGGTCTTCGCGACGCTTTACGAACTTATCATCTATCGGCTCGAGCATCGAGTAGACGCCATAGTAGGCTGGCTTACTATCGCCCTCGACATGTATCCATAGACGGCAATAGGAACTATAACATGCTGTCCAGATGCCAAAGCGACGCATAAGGTCGTAGCAATAGAGTTCGCGGCAGTAGTTGCTATCATCCTTAAACCACTTGAGGTGGAACTTACGGAGGTTGTGCAACTCGTGTGCATCGTCCTTCTGATACTTTCGCAAGTTGATCATAAAGTGGCAGTGGTGCCAATCGGTATTATTCGTTTTATGCATCTCGCCACTATTACCCTCAGGCCTACGGCGCGACGTGTTACCTCTAAGGCGAATAGCAGCATCCTCGAAGTTGTAGGTCTCGCCCTTTGAGCTATACTCTACATCGCAGTGTATATACTCGGCAGTGCCCGGATTACGGTCGTAGAGGCTGAGTAGACGGTTCCACTCATCCAATGTCACATTTACGTGTATCTCGGGAAGTGCCTCCATGTCAAAGACTGTAGCCAAATCCTTGTGATACCACTGCTCATAGATGTTATCGTAGGATGTATCGTCAGAGCTTGGTTCATCCCAAGGTGCAGTGCCCGAAGCCATAAACCACAAGCACATCTTATCCCAATCAATGTAGATATCATAGATACCATCCCTGGGAACGATAAAGTTGGGACCATAAGACTTAAGTGCTGATGATTCATTTACTACCAATTGCTCATTACCATTTGTAGCACCAAAATTCTCTGTCCAATCCTCATTCAGACGAACCTTAAACTGCTCATAAGCCTTGAGCTCTACGCCATAGGCAACGTGCATATTCTTGCTTGAGAGATAGGTCATCTTGATATCTGGAGAATTCCAATTGCAGAACGAGCCGACAACACCCCAGGACTCACCCTTTACCTCCTCGATAAGAGCGATGGGGACGATGTGGTTACGCTCGATAGTGAAGTAATTGACGCTATGTGAGAGCGTTGAGCTATCGCTATAGATAACATCTATGCTGATACCCGACTTATACTCCTGAGGAGGAAGTGCAATATAGAACGCTGTTGTTTCCGAGTTGAGAGCTACGCCATCGCCACAATCAAGTGTTACCTCCGTAGCGATAGAACCGTTGAAATTGATGTTGCCGCCCACTTCGCCTTCTCCATTCGAAAGACCGCTTCCCGAAGCCAATGTCATAGAGGCGTCCGAAGCGTTGATATATACAAGGCCTGCGACCTGCTCCTCCTTGTTGCCACGCACCTTGATACTCTTCACCGTCTTACCATTGCCCGAAAGCTCGAAGCGTAGCCAGCCAACAACACTACGCAAGACAAACTGAGTGAATGAGCTCTTTGCAACCATAATATTGCCATTCTCACCATAGCTATCCCTCTTGTAGTATTGTGTGGTAGGAAGCGAAGCCTCGACATAGCCATCTTCGAGGTCAATGCGGTAATTAGCGTTATACGGATAGACGATAATGCTCTTATCCATAGTCTGCTCACCACTCTCGCCCTCGATATGCTTTATCTCTCCCGAGCGGTCACCATCATTGCCCTGAAAAGCCCACTTCATATTCTTGTACGAGCGGTAGAAGAGCGATACCTCATCGCCAGCATTCCAGACTGTTTTGAGTGAGCTGTTGAGCTCTATACGAGTGTCGTCGCTATCCTCAAAGCTGACTGTTATACTCTCGGGAAGATTACCACTAACGTTCGAAGGATCGCCCACCTCGCTTTTGGTGCAGGCTGCGAATGTTGAAATGGTAATAAGTAGTAATAGAAGACGTTGCATAATATTGTGTGTTAATTAGATTCTTGTTTGCAAAAGTACAAATTCTTTTTTACTTGTGCAAAACACATACTATATATCCATATTATATTAACTTCAGATATAGCCCTCCTCGCATTTTGATAAATACTATAAAATAACAAGGAGGCCACCCCAACGGGTAGCCTCCTTAAATATTATCTCGTAGGAGATTAGTCCTTCAACTTCGCAGCCAAAAACTCGCGGTTGAGGCGAGCGATGTGTGCGATAGAGATTGACTTAGGACACTGTGCCTGGCAAGCACCTGTGTTAGTACAGTTACCGAAGCCGAGCTCGTCCATCTTAGCAACCATCGCCTTAGCACGACGTGCACCCTCTACGCGGCCCTGAGGCAACTTAGCAAGTGACGATACGCGAGCTGCAACGAACAACATTGCAGAACCGTTCTTACATGTTGCTGCACAAGCACCACAACCTACGCAAGCTGCTGCGTCCATAGACTCATCAGCATCTGCCTTAGGAATAGGAATAGCGTTACCATCGGGTACTGAGTTAGTACGTACAGAGATGAAACCACCAGCCTGCAAAATCTTATCGTAAGCACCGCGGTCTACAACGAGGTCACGGATTACTGGGAATGCAGCTGAACGCCATGGCTCGATAGTGATAGTAGAACCATCCTCGAACTTACGCATATACATCTGGCAAGTAGTAACAGCCTGTGATGGACCGTGAGCGTGGCCGTTGATGTGCATAGAGCACATACCGCAGATACCCTCGCGGCAGTCGTGGTCGAATGCTACTGGCTCCTTACCCTCGTGGATAAGGTTGTTGTTCAAGATGTCCATCATCTCGAGGAACGATGTGTCAGCAGAGATATCCGTAACCTTGTAGGTCTCGAATGCACCCTGTGACTTAGCGTCTCTTTGACGCCATATCTTTAATGTAAAATTCATAATTCGGTTTTATTAAAGTGTTACGTCAAAAAGTTGTTAGTCCTTGTAGTTACGCTGTGCACGGTGTACGAACTCGTAGTCGAGCTGCTCGATAGTCATCTCAGGAACGTTGTCCATACCCTTGTACTCCCAAACAGCTGCATAAGCGAACTTCTCGTCGTGACGCAATGCCTCGCCATCCTCTGTCTGGTGCTCTGAGCGGAAGTGACCACCGCAAGACTCCTCACGGTTGAGGGCGTCGCGTGCCATAAGCTCACCGAGCTCAAGGAAGTCCTCCAAGCGGAGAGCCTTCTCCAACTCAACGTTGAATGACTCGTTGTCACCAACAAGCTTAAGATCCTGGTAGAACTCCTTGCGAAGTGCCTGAATCTCAACGATAGCCTTCTCCAAAGACTCCTTAGTACGTGCCATACCTACGTTGTCCCACATGATAAGACCCAAACGCTTGTGGATATCGTCTACTGACTGGTTACCCTTGATAGCGAACAAACGCTCGATACGTGCGCGAACGCCTGCCTCAGCCTCGTCGAACGCTGCTGTGTCGGTCTTAACCTTAGGTGCCTGGATCTTCTTTGCGAGGTAGTCACCGATAGTGTAAGGAAGTACGAAGTAACCATCAGCCAAGCCCTGCATAAGAGCTGAAGCACCAAGACGGTTAGCACCGTGATCAGAGAAGTTAGCCTCACCGATAGCGTACAAACCAGGGATAGTAGTCATCAAGTTGTAGTCAACCCAAATACCACCCATTGTGTAGTGTACGGCGGGGAATATCTGCATAGGCTGCTCGTAAGGACTAACGTCAGTAATCTCCTCATACATATCGAAGAGGTTACCATAACGCTGCTTGATGATATCCTTACCCAAACGCTCGATAGCGGTCTTGAAATCGAGGAATACAGCCAAACCTGTCTCGTTTACACCGTAACCTGCGTCGCAACGCTCCTTTGCAGCGCGTGATGCAACGTCACGAGGTACCAAGTTACCGAAGGCGGGGTAACGACGCTCCAAGTAGTAGTCGCGGTCCTCCTCAGCAATCTGCGAAGGCTGCTTTGTACCCTTGCGCAATGCCTCAACGTCCTCCATCTTCTTGGGAACCCAAATACGACCATCGTTACGCAATGACTCTGACATCAAAGTCAACTTCGACTGCTGTGTTCCGTGGATAGGAATACAAGTGGGGTGAATCTGTGTAAAGCAGGGGTTAGCGAAACCTGCACCCTTGCGGTAGCACTGGAATGCTGCAGAGCCGTTAGAACCCATAGCGTTGGTAGAGAGGAAGAATACGTTACCGTAACCACCTGTAGCGATAACTACAGCGTGAGCACCGTGACGCTCAATCTCACCCGTTACCAAGTTACGAGCGATGATACCCTTTGCCTCGCCATCCTCAACTACGATGTCCAACATCTCGTGACGGGGATAACTCTTCACTGAACCAGCAGCAATCTCCTTGTTCAATGCAGCGTATGCGCCGAGCAACAACTGCTGACCGGTCTGACCACGAGCATAGAATGTACGAGATACCTGTGCACCACCGAATGAACGGTTAGCCAACAAACCGCCGTACTCGCGAGCGAAGGGAACACCCTGTGCTACGCACTGGTCGATGATGGCGTTAGACACCTCAGCGAGACGATATACGTTAGCCTCACGTGCACGGTAGTCA
>JAFYXB010000013.1 GCA_017546345.1 Alistipes sp.
CATTTCTTATATACCGATAAATGGATGTTCTGCCTACGCCTAAGAAGGCAGATACTTCTGTTGGTGTTAGAAACTCTTTTCCCGAATGAGGTTTTGCTTCCTCATCGAATTTTAACTGAAACTCTTTAATCCTCTTTTTCCGCACTTTCTCCTTATATGCAAGGTTTGCACATCTGTGAGAACAGTAGGCGGTGGTGGTTTTGTGTGCGGTGAAAATCTCCCCACACCATTCACATTTTTTCTGAATGTCAATCTTACTAGCCATTTTACTTCTCTTTTTAGTTCGCCAAATCTGTTTCATCGCGTACCAGAGCGTACCAAGGCGTACCAACTTCTCCATCATCTGACTTACGAAATTTCGCTTCTTGGCTTGCAAGGTACATAGGAGGTACAAAAACAGGCGTAAAAAGGCTTAGCAACGATTAACAACGATGCTTGCACAAACAAAAATAGCACCCGTAAAGAGTGCTATATTAATCATTTATGATTGATTTAACTATTTGATAATCAACTGTTTATTTCCCGATGCAGAACTTGGAAAAAATAGACTGCAAGATGTCGTCTGAGGTGATTTCGCCAGTGATCTCGCCGAGGTGGTGGAGCACCTGGCGGATATCTTCCGAAAGCAGATCCGTAGGCATATTCATTCTCATAGCGTTAAGCGACATGTCGAGAGCCGCAGAGGCTTGCTGCAGAGCGTCGTAGTGGCGTATGTTAGTTACCATAACATCGTCGCTAGTATCGGGGATTACCGCACGCATCTTATCTATCAATAGATCAATATTAAGTCCCTCTTTTGCCGATATATACAGCAGGGCGTTATCGCCTTTTGTTGTCGTATCGGCAACCTTATCAACCTTATTCACAATGCGGATATAGGTCTGTTCCTCACCGATCTCCACATCCTCAAATTGGGGGTGTTCGGCACTCGCTACGTGTAGCACGATATGGGCGTTGCTCATCGCTCGGCGTGTACGCTCGATACCCATCTGTTCGAGTTGGTCTTCTGTGGAGTGCATACCTGCCGTGTCGATAAAACGGAAGCGTATGCCGTCGATAATACGCGTAGCCTCGATCGTGTC
Organism: Alistipes sp.; assembly: GCA_017546345.1. Classification (GTDB taxonomy): domain Bacteria; phylum Bacteroidota; class Bacteroidia; order Bacteroidales; family Rikenellaceae; genus Alistipes. The sequence goes on from JAFYXB010000013.1 coordinate 1,083, forward strand.
GCGCGTAGTGCCAGCGATGTCCGAAACCATTGCTCGATCCTCCTCAACAAGTCTATTTAGAAGTGTACTCTTACCAACATTTGGCTCGCCGACAATCGCCACAGCAACACCCTCTTTAATGGCGTTACCTAAAGCGAAAGATGATGTAAGTGTGGAGATCTGCTTGCCGATATTGGTTAGCATATTTTCGAGCATCTCACGGTTGGCAAATTCGACATCCTCCTCCGAAAAATCGAGCTCAAGCTCGAGTAGTGAACATAGCTTTAGCAGTTCGCCACGCAGCGCAGATAGATACTTTGCGTAGTCGCCACGCATCTGTGTTGCAGCCACGCGGTGCGACCACTTAGAGTCCGATGCGATAACATCAGCTACTGCCTCAGCACGGCTAAGATCGAGCTTTCCAGCGAGGAATGCTCGACGTGTGAACTCTCCTGCTGTAGCCATGCGTGCGCCATAGTTTACTGCAAGTTGCATCACGCGCGAGGCGATATACTGCGAGCCATGTATTGTGAACTCTACGGTGTCGTCGCCCGTATATGAGCGTGGTGCGCGGAAGAGTGCTACAACTGCATCGTCGAGGAACGTGCCGTCCGCATCGACAATATTACCATAATGTAGCGTGTAGCCTGCAGCCTCATTTAGGGGCTGTTTGCCACGGAAGAGTCTATCGGCAATAGCTATTGCCTCTGCTCCGCTGAGGCGTATTACCATTACAGCACCTCCCGCAGCTGTTGCAGGGGCTACAATGGTTGTTTGTGTATCGAGCATTTCGATATTCATCGTGGCAATGTTTTACGGGTTAGTTTGCACTTACACGCAGACGCTGACCAATGCGCAGAGAGTTGGCATTCTTGATACCATTCCAAGTCATTAGCTGCTTCACTGTACGTCCATACTTGCGGGCGATAGCACCGAGCGTCTCGCCTTTTTTTACTGTATGATACTTCGCAGGTGGAGCCTCCGTGCGCTTCTTCTCGATATTGGCGTGGATGACATATTCCTTAAGGAATGTCGAATCCTTAGCGTGTATAGCTTTCTCATTCTCGATATAGTCCGATATGCGCTCTACGGGTAGTGTGAGTGGGTAGCTCTTAGTCGTAGCTGGAATTATCGAGAGTGTGTACTGAGGGTTGAGCATCTTCAGTGTCTCGATATCGATGTCGATTGTCGATGACACCTGCTCGAGGTGCATCGGACGATTGATCATAATGGTATCGACGATTAGCGGCAAGGGCGCAGGATCGAACTCTATGCCGTGTGCCTTATGATATGCAAAGGCGTATGTAGCGCCCATAAAGAGTGGTACATATCCGCGTGTCTCGGATGGCAGGTGGTAGTAGACATCCCAAAAGTCGCCTGTGAAGTTTTCGCGGTTACCGCCCGAGCGGGTGATAGCCTTATTAACATTTCCAGGGCCGCAGTTATACGATGCAATAGCCAATGTCCAATCGCCGTATATGTCATACATAGTCTTTAGATAGCGACATGCGGCACGTGTTGCAAGACGAGGGTTGCAACGCTCATCTACGAGCGAGTTAATCTCCAAACCATACTCCTTACCCGTGGTCAGCATAAACTGCCATAGTCCCTTGGCTCCTGCGCGTGATGTAGCAAGTGGATTAAGACCCGATTCAACAACTACCAATGCACGTAGCTCGTGGGGTAGCCCTGCGCGGTCCAACTCCTCCTCGATCATCGGGAAGTAGTGGTAGGCATAGGACATAATCGAAGCATAGCTCTTCGAGCTGAAACGCTCTATGGCACGGCGCACCTCGTGGTTGTATTTAAGTGGCACGGGCGACATAAGAGCCTGCAGGCGAGAGATATATACAGAGTCTGAAATAGATGTTGCCAGCACCTCCTTTGATCCATCGTTACCACAACAGAAGTCGTTGAAGTAGCGCTCGTAGTACTCCACAGTGCTTGTGTGGCGCCATATAGCGAGTATCGAATCGAGTTGCTGTGGTGTGTTTTCACGGCGTGTAGCTGCCTCTGTGTAGCACTCCTCTACTGTAGCTTCGAATTGCGTAGCTTCTTCGATAGTAGCTGTGTGCAACGTGTCGGCAGTCGTTACTACATTGCTCTCCTGCGTCTTTGTGCGGCGACGATTGGGACGGCGTAGCGACTCCACGGCCGATGCCTCGGTCGCAAGCATAGTTATAGCTACGAAGAGTATTGCAAGGCTCTTCAGTGCATTTATCTTCATCTGTTGTACTTAGAATTTAAGACTCAAGTTTACGCCCATCGCGGGTTTTGAACCTACGGTTGTAACATCGAAAAATGGCTCCATATTCATCGACAGGTCGTCCGAGATGTCGTAATCTTGGAGGTGAGCATCGACATGCGCATCGAGAATATTGAGTAGGTAGATACCTGCTGTTAGCAGGATACATAGATCTCGGTTACGACGGTAGCTATCCTTCAAATTCTTGAGGAATGTAGCGGTATAGTTACCCCTAAACTCATCGGCCGAGCCATTGGGATATTTATCGGGATTGTTGTCGTAATCGACACGCAGACTATACGCCGTCTTAAAACGCTGATAGCCTCGGTTGTTCCAATCGATAGTGTATATCGTCGAGGCCAGACCACCGATGACAATCGGTACACGCCAATAGCTTTTGTTATAAATCTGACCAGCACCAGGGCAGATAGTCGATAGGGTAGTTGCCTTCTTTACCTGTGACACCTCGTTGGTCGAGTAATTAACCGCTGCATCACCAATGAAATAGAGATATGTGGCAATAGCCAATCCAGCGTATATCTGCTGCATGGTGTTGTGGCGTATCATCTTCGTCTGAATCTCGTCGAGCTCGGGTGTACGCATATAGCCATGGTCTACGAGATATTGGTCATACTCGGCCTTCAGAGGTTTATATTGCTTATTCTCATGTACGAACATCGTAACTGACGCACCGACAACGGGGTAGAGCACGGCAAGTTTCCAATACTGCTTGTTGTAGATCTGTCCGAAACCGGGCAGGGGTAGCGACAACCAACACACCTTCGATAGTCCCATCGAGTCGCTAATGAGTGGCTTACGCTCCTCGCCATTCTTATTGAGACGTATGCGGCGACCATCTGGCGCGATGCTATCACCTCGGCTCATAATCACCGAGTCGCGGTGTAGTTGCTTTGCGATAACATTGCGTACAGAATCGCGCGATGTATCGCTCAAATTCTCGAAGTTGCGTAGTTGACCACCAGCTATCGAGTCGAGATAGTGGAAGTACATCGAGTCGCGACGTGCTGCAGCTTCGGCCTTAGCACGGAGCAATGCCGTAGAGTCGATAGGTACGAGTGCACCCTGGTTTACAGTACGCACGTTGCCGCGCAGCCTCTCACGGCTGTACTCTTGTGCAGAAACACTCAAGGCGACTATCATGAAGATAACCGCTAAGGTAATGCTGCGTATGAACTTATAAAATCTCATCCTTGTTTTAACGTGCGATGTGTTCTATTTATTCTATTTAAGCTGGCTAAGACGCGAAATAAGTGCATCGAGCTCGTTATCATCGCCACACTCGATGACGATACGACTACCGCCAGACTGCGTGCGCTTTACCGAGAAGTTCGATGTGAACAATCGCTCCAACTCCTCGACAAGTCGTGAGTAGCTTTCGGGATACTCCTCCTCGATCGTACTCGATACGATCTTCTGTGTGAGAAGCTTGCGAGCCAACTGCTCGGCCTGACGTACCGACATGCCTTTGCGTACACACTTCTTAAGAGCCGTAATCTGCAACTCCTGCTCCAAACCGCCAATCGCCTTGGCGTGTCCCATTGTGATCACACCCTCCTTGAGCGCAAGCTGCACCTCAGAGGGGAGTGAGAGAAGGCGCATATAGTTCGACACCGTAGAGCGTTTCTTACCCACCTTCTCGGCCATAGCCTCCTGCGTTAGACCGCACTCGTCAATAAGACGCTGCATGCCGAGAGCAATCTCTATAGCGTTGAGATCCTGACGCTGGATGTTCTCCACAAGAGCCATAGCGTGTAGATCCTCGTCGTCCACCTCGCGTATGTATGCGGGGAGCTTCTCGATGCCCGCCATCTTCGATGCGCGCCAACGACGCTCACCGCTGATGATGGTATAGCGACCCTCGCTTGTGCGCTTAAGTGTGATAGGCTGAATTACGCCCAACTGCGCAATCGATGCCGATAGCTCAGCAAGTGCCTCCTCATCGAAATCCTTGCGTGGCTGCAAGGGGTTAGGTTCTATCTCGTCGATAGCTACCTCGGCCATCTCGGCCATAGGCTCGGCTTGGAGCTCGGGGAGTGTTGCGCCAAAGAGGGCGTCCAAACCTCGACCTAAACCACGTTTCTTCTGTGCTGTCATATATCTTTACTCTTTTTTACTATGTGTGTTGCGGTTGCGCTTCAAAAACTCGCGGGCAAGACTTAGGTAGTTTGTAGCACCCGTAGCCGATGCGTCGTAGAGCATAATAGGCTTGCCGTGCGAAGGGGCCTCACCGAGGCGTATGTTGCGCTGTATAATTGTCTCGTAGGCCAACTCGCCAAAGTGTGTGCGCACCTCGCTGACCACCTGATTATTGAGCTTGTTGCGCATATACATAGTCAGTACAAAACCCTCAATCTGAAGCTCGGGGTTGAGTCGTGACTTAACCATTTTGATTGTGTTGAGTAGCTTGCTAAGACCCTCCAATGCCAAATATTCGCACTGCACGGGAACAAGCACTGAGTCGGCTGCTGTGAGAATATTTACGGTGGTAAAACCAAGTGATGGTGAGCAGTCGATGAAGATGTAGTCGTAGTTGTCGCGCAACGAATCGACAATGCCCTTGATGATGTGGTGGGCATTCTCCATCGTTGATAGCTCGGTGTCGGCTGCTACCAAGTTAATAGACGAGGGCAAAAGCCACAACTTCTTGATATCCTCGCTGTGGAGAATTACGTCCGAGGCCTTGCACTCACCTACAATACACTCATAGATGCCGTCAAGGTTGATATCGAAGCCCAAACCCGATGTGGCATTGGCCTGAGGGTCGGCATCAATAAGCAACACTTTCTTGCCCAAAAGAGCTACCGATGCTGCGAGATTTATTGCCGTAGTGGTCTTACCTACGCCTCCTTTTTGATTTGCTAATGCTACAACTTTTGCCATCCCTATCAGGTTTTATACATACTTAAAAATAATACGTGCAAAAATAGTAAATTTTATCGGATAAAGTAGCGTAGTAGCTTAAAATTATCTATCTTTGTTTGATTTTTGTTAGTTGCCCACCGAGGTATAGTGTCGCCTAAGGTGCGCAAAGTGTTAAGAAACTAGGGAATTATGATCCGCTCGATGAAAATATTGGGCACGCTGCTGCTCTTTATCCTCATATTTGCTTTCTCGCAGTTCGGTGCTGTAGAGCTTGTAACGTGGCTCTGCAATGCGAGTGTCGGTGAGGTTATGTCTGATAGCTTAGGCTTTATGCTTACCTACGTTGTGGCAATGTCCATAGCTTTGTTGCTCGTTTCGGTGTGGAGCAGACTAAGAGGTGTGCCAGCGGGTAAAATAGAGTGCTCGAAGGCGGGATTTTCGCCTACTTATATACTGCTTGGTGTGGTGCTACTCGTGGCTTTATCGGTTGTGCTTCTACCGTTTAGCGAGATGCTACCTGCAGATGGTCGCAACATTCCTCGTGGTGGATGGACTATTCTCGCTGTTATTCTCTTTGCTCCCATATTCGAGGAGTTTTTGTTTCGCGTCAAGCTATACGATATGTTGTTGCGCAATGTGACACCTTTCTGGGCAGTGATGCTTTCGTCGCTATGCTTTGGCGTGGTGCATCTTGAGCCTATCGTTGCTATTGAGGCTGCGATTTCGGGTGTGATATTTAGCTATTTCTACATCCAGCGACGCTCCATATTTAGCGCTATCATCCTACACATGATAAACAATGCGTTTGCCTATCTGATTCTTATGGTGAAGTATCAGGGACGCACGGCGTTGGATTTCGTGTCGGACATAGAATTTTTTGGCATCGTGTATGCCGTATCGGTGGTAATTGTGCTCTTTGCAACTATTAAAATCGTGCGTCGCTTGCGCAAGCAAAAGTTCCTATTAGCCTATCTCTCGGCCGAGGAGGTCGCCGCCATCGCAGAGCAAGAGTCGCAATCCGAGGAGGCGTAAATCGTAGAGTGCGCACATCGCTCGGTAGCTATAAAATAGATGTTAATCCTAAAATCGCAACTATGTCAGTATCAACACGTGAGCATGAGATATATAAGGTTACTTTATGGGGTAGCCTTGTCAATTTTATTCTTGTTGTTTTCAAGTTTATAGCAGGAATATTGGGCCATAGTGCGGCGATGATTGCCGATGCAGTGCACTCGCTTTCCGATTTTATTACCGACATCGTAGTTCTTCTATTTGTTCGCATATCCTCTAAACCTCAAGACGAGGATCACGCCTATGGTCATGGTAAGTTTGAGACACTTGCCACGGCCATTATTGGTATCGTTTTGCTTTTGGTCGGCTTGGGTATAATGTTCAACGCCGTAGAGAGTATTATCGGGGTTTGTCGTGGCGAGGAGCTTCAAGCACCCAGTATGTTAGCCTTGGTGGCGGCTATCGTCTCAATCGTATTCAAAGAGCTACTATATCGCTATACAATATCGCGTGGTAAGAGTCTCGATTCGCGTGCTGTTATTGCTAACGCATGGCACCATCGTAGCGATGCATTCTCCTCTATTGGTACATTGGTGGGTATTGGTGGTGCAATGTTTTTGGGCGTAGGCTGGAGGGTGTTGGATCCTATAGCAGCCTTTATAGTTAGCTTGTTTATTATCAAGGTCGCAATCGTGCTCATCAAACCTTGTGTCGATGAACTTTTGGAGAAGTCGCTGCCACGAGAGGTTGAGAATCGGATAATGGAGATTATTCTGTCGTATCCCGAGGTTAGCTCTCCGCATCATCTTCGCACGCGTCGCATAGGAAATAGTATTGCTATCGAGGTGCATATCCGAATGAACGGTGGTATGCCTTTGTATGATGCGCACCGCATAACGCAACAGATAGAGGGTGCGCTAAAGAGTGAGTTTGGCCCCAATACACACATCGGAATACATGCCGAGCCGAGAAAAGAGTGACATATCGTAGCATTGAGTAATACTTCCGACTTGCTATAAATGTAATGAGGGTTGTCCTTTCGTAGACAACCCTCATTGCTTAAATTAGCGCAAGGATTAGAGCAAAGCGTCGATCTTAGCCTTGAGCTGCTCCTTAGTAGCTGCACCTACGTGCTTGTCTACCTGCTTGCCATCCTTAAGGAAGATGATAGTAGGAACGTTGCGAACCATGTACTTTGCAGCAACCTCGTCACCCTCCTCTACATCACACTTACCGATAAGAACCTTATCAGCGTACTCCTCAGAAAGCTCGTCGATGATAGGTGCTACCATACGGCAGGGACCACACCAAGTAGCCCAAAAATCGATTACAACGGGCATACCCTTACCCATTACCTCTTCGTAGTTCTCGTTGTTAATTTTAAGTGCCATAATACTAAAATTTTAATAGGTTATTAAATGTTAATTGTGTAGTTAATGTCGTTATTATCCAAAAAGTCCATAAACTCTACCGTGGGGGCTACTCTGTAGCGACGCGAGCCAAGCTTGATGCGCACATCTTCCACGGGATCGTAGATGTTGAAGTATAGCTGCGTAGTACCCTGACTCTTGCTCACCTGCTCCAGAAGCATATTGGTTAGCGTCGTACACACCTCGCTAATGCTGAGGTCGATACGTATCGAAGATATGCTCTCGGCAACATCGGCAAGCTGCTGTATCGAGGTTATCTTAAACTCCAACTCGGCAGGCTCCTTATAGGGGCGTGTCTGCACACGGCCACGAATGTAGAGGAAGTTATCCTGCTCGATAAGTAGACCAAACTTCTCGTAATCCTTGCTAAAGAGCGTGAATTCGTGCTGCGAGTTGTAATCCTCCAGGATGAAGCGGCCGTAGCGGCGACCATCCTTAGTCATGAGCGGCATAACGCTGGTCACAACACCCGCAACCGAGATCTCCTTGCCATTAAATGGTGTGAGATCCGATAGTGCTCCAAGTTCCGCCTGACACATCTTGCGCATCACAAAACCGAAGCGGTCGAGAGGGTGTGCCGAGAGGTAGAGACCAATGACCTCGCGCTCCTTGTTGAGCATCACCAAATTGTTCCAATCCTCAGCCACAGGTACGCGGGGCTGCTGAATATCTGTCGAGCCTGACGATGAACCAAAGAGGCTCTGCTGTGCATTTTGCTGTTCGAGCTGCACGCGCTGACCATAGCGTATGAGCGACTCGAGGTATGCTGCACCCGAGGTGTCGGGGGCAAAGAATCGCGAACGGTTAAAGTCGATAAGCGAGTCGAAACCTCCCGCAAGAGCAATGCTCTCCAAGCACTTACGGTTTACGACCGAGAAGTTTACGCGCTCCATAAAGTCGAATATCGACTTATAGACACCATTCTTCGTTCTCTCCTCGATGATCGACTCCGAGGCTGCCTCGCCAACGCCCTTGATGGCTGCTAAACCGAAGCGAACATCGCCCTTGCGGTTTGTTGAGAACTTAACTTGCGACTCATTAATATCTGGGCCAAGTACCGCAATGCCGAGGTTCTTACACTCGGTCATATATGTCGTTACCTGCTTGATATCGTTAAGGTTACGGCTGAGTACGGTCGCCATATACTCCGAAGGGTAGTGCGCCTTGATGTAGGCCGTTTGGTAGGCCACCCACGAGTAGCACGTAGCGTGCGACTTGTTGAAGGCATACGATGCAAACTTCTCCCAATCGGCCCAGATCTTCTCCAAGACCTTCTCGTCGTGGTTGTTCGACTTACCACCAGCGATAAACTTAGGCTTAAGCTCATCAAGCTTCGACTTGATCTTCTTACCCATCGCCTTACGCAAGGTGTCGGACTCACCACGTGTAAAGTTACCCAACAGACGCGACAAAAGCATCACCTGCTCCTGATATACGGTGATACCATAAGTGTCCTTCAGGTAGCGCTCCATGACCGGAATATCGTAGACGATAGGCTTACGGCCATGCTTACGATCAATAAAGTCGGGAATGTAGTCCATTGGTCCCGGACGATATAGCGCATTCATCGCGATAAGATCCTCGAAGGTCGAGGGCTGCAACTCGCGAAGATATTTCTGCATACCTGGCGACTCAAACTGGAAAGTACCAATAGTGTAGCCGTCGCAGTAGAGCTTATATGTCTTCTCGTCGTCGATAGGTATGTTGTCGATGTCGATCTCTATGCCGTGGGTCTGCTTAACCGTAGCTACAGCATCCTTGATAATCGAGAGGGTCTTCAATCCGAGGAAGTCCATCTTGATAAGTCCTGTATCCTCAATTACCGAGCCTTCGTACTGCGTTACGAGCATCTTCTCACCCGTCTCCTTGTCGTCGGCCGTGCTTACAGGTACCCAATCGGTGATGTCGTCGCGGCAGATGATCGTACCGCAGGCGTGAACACCCGTACCACGCACATTGCCCTCCAACATCTTGGCATACTTAATCGTATCGTGCATCACGGGATCTGTAGACTCCTCGGCAGCCTTCAACTCGGGAACGGCCATAATGGCATTCTTAAGGTTGATCTTAAGCTGCTTATCCTTGTCGTTAGGGTCGGTGATGCGGTCGGGAACCCACTTACATAGCTGGTTGGCTTGCGCCAATGGCAACTTCTGCACTCGAGCAACATCCTTGAGTGCCATCTTTGTTGCCATCGTACCATACGTGATGATATGTGCAACCTTCTCCTTGCCATACTTCTGTGTCACCCAATTAAGCACGCGGCCACGACCATCATCGTCGAAGTCGATATCAATATCGGGCAACGAGATACGGTCGGGGTTAAGGAATCGCTCAAACAGAAGGTCATACTTGATAGGGTCGATCTGTGTGATGCCCAAACAGTATGCCACGGCCGATCCTGCAGCCGAACCACGGCCAGGACCTACCGATACATCGAGCTCTTCGCGAGCTGCGCGTATGAAGTCCTGCACGATGAGGAAGTAGCCAGGGAAACCCATGGTCTTCATGATGTGCAACTCGAACTTTAGGCGAGAGGTAGTCTCTTCGTCGAGCACCTCGCCATAACGCTCATGTGCGCCATCCATAGCCAACTTTGCAAGGTAGTCGGCTTCGAGCTTTATTCGGTATAGCTTGTCATATCCGCCAAGCTTATCAATCTTCTTTTTTGCCTCATCCTCCGACATCACCACGTTGCCATTCTCGTCACGTGTGAACTCGTCGAAGATATCCTGCTCGCTATACTTCTGGCGGTAGCCCTCCTCGGTGCCGAACTCCTCGGGAATAGCGAACGTAGGCATAATAGGAGAGTGGTCGATAGAGTAGTTCTCTACCTTGTTGCACACCTCCACAGTATTGTCCAACGCCTCGGGTACATCGCCAAAGATAGCATTCATCTCGGCTGTAGTCTTCATCCACTCCTGCTTAGAGTAGAGCATACGGCGAGGATCATCCAAGTCCTTACCCGTACCCAAGCAGATTAGACGGTCGTGAGCCTCGGCATGCTCCTCATCGACGAAGTGTACGTCGTTGGTACATACCAGCTTAACGCCAAACTTAGCCGAGTATTCAATCAGCTTTTCGTTTACGATAAGCTGCTCCTTGTAGGCCTCGTGGTTGGCATTCTCCACCGTTGCCTTATGTAGCTGTAGCTCGAGGTAGTAGTCATCGCCAAAGACCTCCTTATGCCATAGCACGGCACTCTCGGCCTCGTCGAACTTACCCGCACGTATCAATCGTGGAATCTCACCACCGATACATGCCGAGCAGCAGATCAAACCCTCGTGATACTTCTCCAACTCCACACGGTCGGTACGAGGACGCATATAGAAGCCCTCGGTATAACCCTTCGATACAATCTTGATGAGGTTCTTGTAACCCTTGATGTTCTTAGCGAGCAAGATGAGGTGGTAACCTCCCTGATCCTCCTTGCCCTCCTTATTCTGAAGACGACGGCGAGCAACGTAGACCTCGCAACCGATGATACCCTTGAAGTCGCCCTTAGGGTGCGCATCGAGTTTTGCGCGAGCTTCGGCAAGAGCAGTAGATGGGTTATCGCCCATCTCGGCCTCCGATGCTGTTCCATCCTCCAACCTCTGAACAAGGCCCTGGAGCTCCTTTAGCTTACCTCTACGCTCTCCGTTTTTCTTCGATACATAGTTGAAAAACTCCTTGACACCGAACATATTACCGTGATCGGTAAGCGCAATACCAGGCATGCCGTCGGCAATGGCCTTATCGACAAGCTTCGAGATGCTTGCCTGGCCATCCAACAGCGAGTATTGGCTGTGAACATGTAGGTGTACAAAGGGTCTAAGTGCCATAGTTCTCCTTTAGGGGTTTTAAGCGTACAAATATAGCGATTATTTTCGGGATAAAGTATCTCTCGGGCCTTCATTTTGTAGAAAATAATTTCTAACTTTGCAGAAAACTTAGTGGCTATGGAGATAGTTAGAAATAATTCGGGCTCGTTGATCGAACTTCTGACCTGCGAAGATAGGATGCAGGCCGAGATGATATTCTCAATTTTGGAGGAGAATGGCATATTTTGCGTGATGCACGACGAGTATATGGCGGCTATCTACACACCTATAGCCTTCCCGATACGTCTGATGATACGTGAGGAGGATTTAGAACGAGCAAAGGCTCTCTTGGAGTAGAGAGCCTTTGTTGTTTTTTTGTATGGAGGTAGGTTACTTTCTGTTCCAGAAATGCCATGAGGCAATAGCTTGTGTCTGAAGCATTAGCATACCACCAAATGTGCGTGCGCCACGCTCCTCGCCACGGCGCATAAACTCCGTCTTTGCGGGGTTGTAGATTAGCTCAAAGAGCGAGTGCTCCTCGCTAAGTGCCGAGTAGTCAATCGCGGGACACGACTCCGTGTCGGGTGACATACCGAGAGGTGTTGTGTTGATGATGAGCTTATGCTCTGCAATAATCTCGCTTGTTAGCTCCTCGTAGCTAAGGTCGCCACGACTCTTATTACGCGATACTACACGATACTCAATATCCAACTTGCGAAGTATATACTGGACTGCCTTCGATGCGCCTCCCGTGCCGAGCACCAACACCTTGGTTCCAGCTTTAGGCTCAATCCACTGCATCGTAGCTTCTATGCCCTGAGCATCGGTATTGTGGCCTACAAGCTTATCCTCCTTAACCACCACGCAGTTTACTGCACCGATAGCTTCAGCTTCGGTCGTAAGCTCGTCGAGGTAGGGTAGTATCGCCTCCTTGTATGGAATAGTCACGTTGAAACCCGAAAGTAGGCGTGTAGCCACTTCCGCACGTATCTTCGAGATATCCTCAAGCTCGATTAGCTCATAATCGGCAACAATCTCCTCGGCCTGAAACTTAGCCGTAAAAAACTTCTTAGAGAACGAGTGGCCAAGGCTACGGCCAATAAGTCCAAAGTGTCGCATACTACTCCTCAATATTTGTTGTTGTCTGCTCGATGACTACCTCTTGTACAGTACTATCCTCGATTGTGGCGCTCTCCTCGCCACTGCCAAATATCCAAAAACCAAGGGCAGTAAAGCCGATTAGCATGAATACGAATAGCGTAGCAAGCATATTGAAATACTTGTCGATAAAGCTCTTAATAGGTGCTCCAAACTTCCAAATAAGGCCTGCGATAAGGAAGAAACGTAAACCGCGCGATACGACCGAGGCGATGATAAACATCACAAAGTTGATGTCGAACATGCCACCTGCAATCGTGAAGAGCTTGAATGGAAGTGGGGTAAAGCCTGCGGTAAATACAATCCAGAAATTGTACTTATCGTAAAGCGCACCTACGTTATTAAAGCTCTCGATGCTGAACACGTATTCGTAGAATAGGTTTGCCAAAGCCGTAGGATCTCCCTCGGGTGTGATCCATGCGAAGTGGCCAAGACCGTAGCCCAAACCAGCACCTATCACCGAGCCCACAAGGCACAATGTTGCAAAGTGGAACGAACGCTTTGTTGCACCAAGACAGAGTGCAATAAGAAGCACATCGGGAGGCAAAGGAAACCAACTTGCCTCGAAAAGCGCGATAAATAGCAATGCGAGCCAGCCCCAGCGGCTATCGGCCCACGATAGAATCCAATCGTATAATCTTTTAATCATCTTATCTCTCTATTTTTTTAGCGTGGCAAATATACGATAATTACTCGTATCTGACAACTATTCCTCCGCCTAATACCAAATTATCCTCATAAAAGACTAATGGTTGTCCCTTGGCTGGCGCCCACGCTTTGTCCTGACAGGTAATGAGGTATCCATTGCCGTAAGATTCGACGTGTACGGGTAGCTCTGGATTGCGACCGATACCACGAATCTTGATGGTCACACGCTCGGAAGATAGCAATCGCTCAGGGTTCACGATATTGCACTCCTCGACATAAAGCCTATCCTTATATAAGTCTTCCATTTTGCCAACAATCAACGTGTTGTCATTAGCTTGTATGTCGATAACTCTGACTCCTTCGGGAATGCCTACGCCACGTCGCTGCCCGATAGTATAGCGAGCTATTCCATTGTGCTTGCCGACTATGTTTCCCGACAAATCAACGATATCTCCTTCGGGCATCTCCACACCACGAGATAGCAGAAAATCGCTATAGTGTCTACCCTGCAAGAAACATATACCCATACTTTCGCTTCGCTCCGAGAAGTTGTTGCGGATGTCGCTTTTGAGGGTGTTGCCCATGGGTGTTAGTGCACGCTGCAAGGTGCGCTGCTTGAGTCCCCAGAGATAGTAGGATTGATCCTTTATGGGGTCTATGCCCTTGCTTACGTAGTAGCGGTTATCCTGCTTTGCGACATTGAAGTAGTGCCCCGTAGCAATATGCTCGATACCCAACGAGTCGGCTACACGCTCGAGTATTGCCCACTTGATAAGCGGGTTGCAGCGTGTGCAGGGTGCGGGGGTAAGACCGCAACTATAGCTCTGGCAGAAGTTGTCGATAATCTTCGCCTCGAACTCCTCGCGTGCATCGTACAACACCCACTCGATGTCCGATGCCTCGGCATAGTGCTTAGCCGTTAAGCATAGCTCCTTGCTACCCATACAATCTATCGTAAGCGCTAAAACACGATAGCCCTCAGACCTAAGACGCTCGGCTGCTGTGCGGCTATCCATACCGCCGCTATATCCCAAAACTACGCTCTTTTCCATGTTTTTTCTATTATCGGCCGTAAAAGTAGTGATTTTTTTAATAACTGCCAATACACGAAAAAAGAGGAGCTCAGGTCTATCTGAGCTCCCTATCTTTCTGTAGGTCGGTTGGTTTTGTCGCTATTTTTATTTATCTGCGGTTTGTGAAGAGTTGAAATATTCGGGCTTGCGCTGTCTGATCTGCTCCATAGCCTCGTTCATACCCTCTAAAAACTTCTCGAAGTCCTCTTTATAAAGGTATATCTGATGGCGAGAGTAGCTCGACGAACCATCATCATGTGTCTTCTTTCGCGATTCTGTAAGGGTGATATAGTAATCGTCGTTGCGAGTTGATTTGACGTCGAAGAAATAGGTGCGCTTGCCAGCGCGCACGACCTTGGAGTGTATAAGGTCGCCGTAGTCCTCTGATTCGTGGCGAGGAACATTTAGATTAGTCATAGTAGTAGTCGAATTTAGGTTAATAAAGCTTCAAACGTCTCGAAAATTCTGCCGTCTATAACTATCACTACTATATTCTTCCTCACCTATAGCTACGAGCAATGAACATTCTTATCGTTTTGTTAAACGAAGATACAAAAAAAATCGTGACTATCCAAACTAAAGATGTGAAAAAGTCCCTTACAGACCTATTCCAAGGGGTTTTTTAGGAATATGCCTATCTTTTATGCAACTCTATAGCTCGCATCAGTGGCTCGTCATAGCCCATATATATACTAATGTATATCTCCTCGCCAAAGATGTCACGAGCGATATATGCACGAATCATATCACCGAGCCATATCTGTTCGTCGGACGAAGGCTCAGTGTCGTGCATGACACGTTGAATGAGCGACTGCGATAGGCTGTCAATCGCAAATTGCTCGGCAAAAACATCGGCCGTAGGGTAGCGCTCCATGAAGTTGGTATAGCCCACACGGTCGACGTAGTCGATAACTACCTCCTCGATAAGACCACGACTCAGAGCACGCCCAATGTAGCTCGCTGTATCGATGCTCTTGGCTGCAACATAGATATCGGGGATGATGCCTCCGCCACCATATACCTCGCGCTGCTCGTTGAGCGTGTAGTATATCTCATGCTCGCCTTTTGCGATAGAGTCGGGCTGGTTGTAACGACTGCGGTCGTTGTAGTACTCCTCCTTATCGCCCTTAGCGTAGGGACGCTGTATGATACGCCCCGAAGGGGTCTTATATCTTGCGCGTGTCACGGCCATACCCGTATTGTCGCCGAGGTTTATAAGACGCTGCACTAAGCCCTTGCCAAAACTCGTGCGACCAATAATCACGGCACGGTCGTTATCTTGCATCGCGCCAGCAAATAGCTCGGATGCCGAGGCCGACTCTTCGTCAATGAGAATTGTGAGAGGTAAATCGCAGAGCTCGCCACTAAGTTTTGTGCGATACTCATCTGTTGATACCTTGCGACCCTCGGTTGTGGTTATTAGTGTGTTTGCTGGAAGGAAAATGCCACAGATGTCAATAACGCTGGGTAGGAGTCCACCCGAATTGCCACGAAGATCAATGATGAGTGAGTTGTAACCGCTCATCGTAGCTAACGCACGTCTAAAATCTTGAGGCGTGCTGCGTGCGAAGTTGCTGATGCGGATGTAGGCAGTTGTGTCGTTGAGCATCATAGATGCCTTAATCGAGGTCGATGCGACATTATCACGTGTGATATCTACACTGTGTTTTGTATTGTCGCTACGGCGTAGTATACCAAGATGTATTGTCGTACCCTTCTGTCCACGAAGTAGATGGGTGATAGAGTCGCGCTCGAGGCCTACTATCGAGCGGTTGTCGATACTTGTTATTCTGTCGCCATATTGCAATCCTGCATCTTCGGCTGGTGAACCCTCGATGATGCGACGCACGACAAGCGTGTCACGAAGCGTGGTATAGCTTATGCCAACACCTGCGAATTGAGAGTGCAAAATACTATACATATCTTGCATCTCGTTGGTCGGCATATACCTCGAGTGCGGATCGAGCTTGTCGAATATAGCGACAAGTGCCGCCTCGACAAGGGTGTCGAGGGGCACTTCGTCAATATAGTTTTGTTGTAGGTAGTCGAGGACATACTCGATCTTACGCACCGCCTTACGTCTGTCGCGTGGTCGGCTTTGTGCCGATAGCGATACAACGCTCAGCGAGAGAATAAGTAGCGCAAGAACTATTCGTCTGCCCATCGTCGCAATATTTGCTAAAACTGCTCGGCAAGTGCAGTCAAGGCTACCTCGCGCTGCTCGCCCGAGAGCATATCCTTGAGTGTCGCTACACCGCGCTGAAGCTCCTCCGAACCGATGATCACAACATAGGGGATGCCACGACGGTTGGCATACTCCATCTGTTTCTTCATCTTTGAAGCCTCGGGGTATATCTCCGTAGCTACACCACGGTTGCGCAACTCGGCCATAACGCGCATAGCGGCCAACTGCTCCTCAGCACCAAAGTTGGTGAAGAGTACCTTTGTCGAACAAGCCAACTCCTTAGGGAAGAGGTCGAGGCCAAGCATCACGTCGTAGATGCGGTCTGCACCAAACGAGATACCAACACCCGACATACCTGGCATACCGAAGATGCCAGTAAGGTCGTCGTAGCGACCGCCACCCGAGATTGAGCCAATCTGGAAGTCGTTGGCCTTAACCTCGAAGATAGCACCCGTATAGTAGTTCAAACCACGAGCCAACGAGAGGTCGAGCTCTGGAGTGAGAGCGATGCCCAATGCCTCGACATTGTCGAAGATTGTACGCATCTCCTCGATACCCAACATTCCGGTCTCTGAATCAGCGATAACCTCGCTTAACTTGCAAAGTTTCTCGCTGTTAGTGCCGCTAAGCTCAAGAATTGGTTGAAGCTTATTGATAGCCTCATCGTCGATGCCGCGCTCTCTAAGCTCGTTCTTGACGTTGTCCAAACCGATCTTGTCGAGTTTGTCGATAGCTACCGTAATATCAATCATCTTGTCGGCATGACCGATGCTCTCGGCAATACCATACAAGATCTTACGGTTGTTCATCTTGAGCGTAATCGAGATGCCGAGCTTTGAGAATACTCGTGCTACGATATCTACCAACTCAACCTCCGAGAGCAACGACTTAGAACCAATAACATCGACGTCACACTGGTAGAACTCGCGATAGCGACCCTTCTGAGGACGGTCAGCACGCCATACGGGCTGAATCTGATAGCGCTTGAATGGGAAGACAATCTCGTTCTGGTGCTGCACGACGTAGCGTGCAAAAGGCACGGTAAGGTCGTAGCGAAGACCCTTCTCCGAGATCTTCGAAGCCTGACGTAGCTCCTCCTCCGAGAGCTTTGCACCATAGTCACCCGAGTTCAAGATCTTGAATAGGAGCTTGTCGCCCTCATCGCCATACTTGCCCAAAAGTGTTGATAGATTCTCCATCGAGGGAGTCTCCAATGGAGCGTAGCCAAAAAGTCGGAATACGCTTCTGATGGTGTCGAATATATAGGTGCGACGCATCATCTCCTCAGGAGAGAAATCGCGCGTACCTTTCGGAATAGATGGTTTCTGTGCCATATACTACTGCTCTGCCAAAAGTTTCTTGTACTTCACACGCTTAGGTGTTGTATCCTCGCCCTGAGCCTTCTTCCAAGCCTCGTACTCCGAGTAGGTACCCTCGTAGAATACCACCTTAGAGTCGCCCTCGAACGAGAGGATATGTGTGGCGATACGATCGAGGAACCAACGGTCGTGCGAGATAACTACAGCACAACCAGCGAAGTTCTCGAGACCCTCCTCCAACGCACGCAACGTGTTCACGTCGATATCGTTGGTAGGCTCATCCAAAAGCAATACGTTACCCTGCTCCTTGAGTGCAAGTGCAAGGTGGAGGCGGTTACGCTCACCACCCGACAATACACCACACTTCTTCTCCTGGTCTGCACCGTTGAAGTTGAAGCGACCTACGTATGCACGTGCAGGCACCTGGCGGTTGCCAAGCTGGATGAGATCACTGTTCTGCGAGATAACCTCATATACGGTCTTCTCGGGGTCGATAGACTTATGCTGCTGATCTACGTATGCGAGCTTCACGGTAGGGCCTACGCGGAAGCTACCTGATGTAGGCTCCTCCAAGCCCATGATCATACGGAAGAGGGTAGTCTTACCAGTACCGTTGGCACCGATAACACCCACGATACCTGCGGGTGGCAACGAGAACTCCAAGCCCTCGTAGAGCACACGGTCGCCAAAGGCCTTGGTTACGCCCTGAGCCTCGATAACAACATCGCCCAAGCGTGGACCGTTGGGGATGTAGATCTCGAGCTTCTCCTCTCTCTCCTTGGTATCGGCATTCATCAACTTGTCGTATGCCGAAAGACGAGCCTTCGACTTAGCGTGACGGCCCGAAGGCGACATGCGTACCCACTCCAACTCTCGCTCGAGGGTCTTGCGACGCTTGCTCTCCTGCTTCTCCTCCATAGCCATACGCTGAGTCTTCTGCTCCAACCAACCAGAGTAGTTACCCTTCCAAGGAATACCCTCACCACGGTCGAGCTCAAGAATCCAACCTGCTACGTTGTCGAGGAAGTAACGGTCGTGCGTAACGGCAATAACCGTACCCTTGTACTGCTGCAAGTGCTGCTCCAACCAGTCGATACTCTCTGCGTCGAGGTGGTTGGTAGGCTCATCGAGCAAGAGTACGTCGGGCTGCTGCAACAACAGACGGCAGAGTGCCACACGACGACGCTCACCACCCGACAATACGTTTACCATCTGATCGGGATCGGGACAGCGCAATGCGTCCATAGCACGCTCCAAGACGCTATCCAACTCCCAGCCGTTCACCTGGTCAATCTTCTCGTAGAGCTCGCCCTGACGCTCGATAAGACGCGCCATCTCGTCGTCGTCCATAGGCTCGCAAAGCTTCATATTGATCTCCTCGTACTCCTTCAAAAGAGCTACGGTAGAGGCTGCACCCTCCTCGACAATCTCCTTAACAGTCTTTGTGGGGTCGAGCTGAGGCTCCTGCTCGAGGTAACCTACGGTGTAGCCAGGTGAGAATACCACCTCACCCTGGAAGCTCTTGTCGATACCTGCGATGATCTTCATAAGCGTAGACTTACCAGAGCCGTTAAGACCGATGATACCAATCTTCGCGCCATAGAAGAACGAGAGGTAGATGTTGTTCAAAATTTTCTTGTTGTTATTGAGCACCTTGCTCACGCCAACCATCGAAAATATAATTTTCTCGTCTGCCATATAATAAAGTTTTAATTTTGTATTCCATACAATCGCGCAAAGATACACATTTTTTCGATATTTTCCAACCACTATCGCTTTGGCCTGTGTTTTGCTACTGAGAGTGGGTAAACACTTAAAAATTATCGTTATGAGAAACAAACTCAAGGGTACGCTTACCGAGGAGAATCTATTGAAGGCCTTTGCGGGTGAGAGCCAGGCTCGAATGCGCTATAACTACTTCGCAAAGCAAGCTTCGAAGGATGGTTACGAGCAGATTGCTGCTATATTCGATACCACGGCAGATCAAGAGAAGGAGCACGCCAAGCGCTTCTTCAAATACTTGGAGGGAGGCATGGCAACGATTCATCACGCCACCTATCCTGCAGGTATCATAGCTTCGACACGCGAGAACCTAATTGCTGCGGCCGAGGGTGAGCACGAGGAGTGGGATGTGCTGTACCGCGAATTTGCCGATACGGCACAAGCCGAGGGCTTTGCTAAGGTGGCTGCGACATTCAGATTGATATCCGAGGTAGAGAAGGAGCACGAACGACGCTACCTTAAGTTGCTCAGTCGCATAACCGATGGCGACTTCTTCCGTCGCGATGGTGAGATTATGTGGCAGTGTCGCAACTGCGGATATATCGTGCGTGCATCGGTAGCTCCGAAGCTATGTCCATCGTGTGAGCACGAGCAGAAGTACTTTGAGCCGATGGCCGAAAACTATTAATTGCGTAGATGTGTAGATAGGGTTGTATAACAAGGTGACGATGGGCTCTTGTTATACAACCTTTGATGTAGAGTGGTCAAGAATAGTGAAGTGTAGTTAAAATCGTTTGAATATGAGTATGATACGTAGTGCCTCTGGAGTCTTCTATGCTGTGTTGTCGTCGGCCACATTTGGCCTTATTCCGCTATTCTCCATACCGTTGCTCGCCTTTGGTATCGGCTCGCCGACAATACTCTTTTATCGTTTTGTGCTGGCTGCGGTGATAATGGCTCTTGTGATGCTACTTTCGGGACGTAGCTTTAGCCTTAGGCGAGAGGTCGTGGGGCGTGTAGTGCTTCTAGCATTGCTTTATGCAGCTACGGCTATACTATTGTTGGAGAGCTATAAATATATTCCAAGCGGTGTAGCTACTACCATCCACTTCCTCTATCCGTTGGCTGTGACTCTGGTAATGTCATTCATATTTCGAGAGCCGATGGGCGTGGGTGTCTATATATCGGTGGTTATGTCGTTGGCGGGCGTTGCACTGTTGGCGTGGGGAAACCACTCCGAGGGTGACTTTCCGCGCGGTGTGAGCCTTGCGTTGCTTACGGTGGTTACCTACGCAGCATATATAATAGGTATAATGAAGAGTAGGGTGGCGAGTATTAATGCTGTGGTGCTAACATTCTATATGCTCTTTTTCGGAGCGATATTTTTCTTCCTCTACGCACTATCGAGCGAGGGTATCGAGGTGGTGCATCGGTGGAGCGATTGGCGTGATTTGTTGATGTTGGCGGTGGTGTGTACTGTGCTCTCGGATCTTACATTGGTGATGGCTATCAAGCGCATAGGCTCGACGCTAACATCAATACTCGGCTCTATGGAACCACTCACGGCGGTTATTATCGGTGTCGTCTACTTTGGCGAGACGCTCGATGCGGTGAGTATCGCAGGATTGATGATGATTATCGTAGCGGTGATAATTGTAATCATCGCCTCGGGACGACGCGCGAAGGTCTAATTCATATCGTTGTTGTAAAAAAAAATGAGTAGCTCCCTTTGGAACTACTCATATCACTTTTTAAGTACTGCTATTATTTCTGCTCATTCAAGATGCGCATTGCAGCATCAAAAATTGTAGTGTCATCCAACGTTACGACACCACCATCGGGACCCTGCTCGATATGGATACCAGCACCAGTCTTAGCCTCGAGGTGCTTACCACCGAAGTAGTTGCGTACAGTCTCTACATCAATTCCCAATTCGTCTGCAATACGCTGTGAGCTGCCGCTGGGCAACTTGTCCTTAATGCGGCGCAATTCGTTAAATGTAATAATCATAATGATTCACTATTAAGTTAATATTAGTTTTCTATTCGCACTACTAAATTAATGCTTTTTTTTGGAACCGCCAAACTATTTTTAATAAATTTTCGAAATATATCGTTTTTTGTAGTTTTTAGGCTTCGTTATCCATTATTTTGAGCTATTTGGCTATTTCCGACGTATGTGTTCTGTAGGCTTGGAGGTTGTGACCTGCCATCTGCGTGCGCTACAATACCTCGCTTCTTGTTGCTATTCTGTGTTCGATTGTTTGTCGATTTCCTATGTTTTCGATAGATAAACAATCAACAAGTTGCGCTCTCTGCTCATCCATCCTCTAAACGAAGAAGTGGCCACCCGACCATTGGTCAGGTAGCCACCTTCGAATGGGCCTCTGTCGAAACCCTAAACTGTGACGCTATTAGCGCACCTGCTTGATAATCTCACCACCGTGCTTGATAGCCTCCTCGTTCTGTGGAAGCATCTTCCATGCACGCTCAGGCAATGTCTTCTTAAGACCCTCCATTACGTTCTCCATCTTAACTACGGGGCGAACCTTGAGGTATGCACCCAAAATCATGGTGTTGAACAACTTGGCCTGGCCCAAACGAGCGCACTCGGCAGTAGCGTCGATCTGATATACGCTGATGTCTGTACGAGTGGGGTGGCTAGTGATACCGTTGGTGTCGTAGATAAGAACACCACCTGGCTTCACCTGACTCTCAAACTTATCCATAGACTGCTGGTTGAGAACAACTACGCAGTCAAACTCATGTGCGATGGGCGATGAAATCGCGCTATCTGAAAGAATAACGGTTACATTGGCAGTACCACCACGCATCTCAGGACCGTAAGAAGGCATCCATGTTACCTCCATGTCCTGCATAATGCCAGAGTAAGCCAAAATCTTACCCATCGTGAGGACACCCTGTCCTCCGAAACCTGCGATAATTACTGTTTCCTTCATAAATGCTTACTCTTTAGTTGTGTCCTTCAAATCGCCGAGCTCATAGAACGGCAACATATTCTGCTCAAGCCACTCGTTAGAAGCAACAGGCGATAGCTTCCAACCGCTATTACATGTTGCAACGATCTCTACGAGGCTGAAGCCCTTACCTGCCATAGCATTCTCGAATGCGTGACGGATAGCCTTCTTTGCCTTACGTACGTTGGCTGGAGTGTGAACACTCTGACGTGTTACGTAGCATACGCCATCGAGGTGTGCCAACATCTGAGCAATCTTATATGGGTAACCATTGAGCTTAGGATCACGACCATAAGGAGTAGTAGCGGTCTTCATACCCAAAAGGGTAGTAGGAGCCATCTGACCACCGGTCATACCATAGATTGCGTTGTTGATGTAGATACCAACGATGTTCTCACCACGTGCTGCAGCGTGGATAGTCTCACCAGTACCGATAGCAGACATATCACCATCACCCTGGTATGTGAAGACCATCTTCTCGGGGTTAACACGCTTGATAGCTGTTGCTACCGCGCAAGCACGACCGTGAGCAGCCTGTGCCCAGTCAATATCAATATAGTTGTATGCGAATACCGAGCATCCTACAGGTGATACACCGATTGTATCGTGCTCCAAGCCCATCTCCTCGATAACCTCGGCAACGAGCTTGTGCACAGTACCGTGGCTACAGCCAGGGCAGTAGTGCATAACGTTAGGTAGGATAAGCTTCGACTTCTTGAATACCAAATTCTCCTGTTTGATTTCTACCTCTGCCATAGTCTTATCGATTTATAAGTTTCTCTTTAAGTGCTTTAAGTACCTCGTCTGGTGAGAACAACATACCACCCAAACGACCGTAGTGCTCAACGGGAGCCTTGCCGTTTACTGCAAGACGCACGTCCTCAACCATCTGACCTGCGTTAAGCTCAGCTGAAAGGAAGCCCTTTACGCCACGTGCTGCAAGATCCTCGATAGCCTTCTTGGGGAATGGGTAGAGCGTGATAGGACGCAACAAACCAACCTTGATGCCCTCAGCGCGAGCCATCTCAACAGTTGCAGAGCAGATACGTGATGATGAACCGAAGGCTACGATAACGTAGTCAGCATCCTCACACTGGATAGCCTCGTAGCGTACCTCGTTCTCCTCCAAAGTGCGATACTTAGCCTGCAAACGCTGGTTGTTTACCTCCATAACCTCACTCTTAAGCTCGAGTGATGTGATCACGTTACGCTCGCGGTCATCAGTCTTACCGATAAGAGCCCAGCTCTTGCACTCTGCAGCGATCTCCTCCTTAGTCTTACGAGGACGCTGTGGAGCAAGAACAACCTTCTCCATCATCTGACCGATACAACCGTCAGCCAAGATCATAGCAGGGTTGCGATACTTGAACGCAAGGTCGAAAGCATC
>JAFYXB010000014.1 GCA_017546345.1 Alistipes sp.
ATTGGTGAGTTCAAGTCGTCGGCCATAGCCTCGGCGCAACGACGCTCCAACTCCGAAACATCGGCTGTAGACTTATCGCCAGCCTTGAGCTTCTCGAGGGTCTCTACGGCCTTCATCATTCTGTCGAGTCCCTTCTCTGCCGCCTGCAATGCCTCGTTCGAGAAGTCGAGTGTCGAACGGTAGTGTGCCTGAAGCACGAAGAAACGGATGGTCATAGGTGTATAAGCCTGCTCGAGGATGGGGTGAGAGCCTGTGAAGAGCTGCTCCAATGTGATGAAGTTGCCGAGCGACTTACCCATCTTCTGGCCATTGATCGTAATCATATTGTTGTGTACCCAATAGCGTGCTGAGTCGTGGCCGAGAGCTGCTGTAGACTGTGCAATCTCGCACTCGTGGTGTGGGAACATAAGGTCCATACCACCACCGTGGATATCGAACTGCTCACCGAGATACTTAGTGCTCATCGCCGAGCACTCCATATGCCAACCTGGGAAGCCATCGCTCCATGGTGAGGGCCAACGCATGATATGCTCGGGGGCTGCCTTCTTCCACAATGCGAAGTCGAACGAGTGGTGCTTATCGCTCTGGCCATCGAGCTCGCGTGTGTTGGTGACGATGTCGTCGAGGTTACGACCCGAAAGACGACCGTAGTGGTGGTCGCGGTTGTAACGCTCTACATCGAAGTAGATAGAGCCGTTAGACTCGTAGGCGTAACCAGCATCCAAGATGCGCTTAACCATCTCGATCTGCTCGATGATGTGGCCCGAAGCGTGTGGCTCGATAGATGGTGACTTAACACCCAACTCGCGCATAGCATCGCGGTAGCGCTCTGTGTAGTAGTGTGCAATCTCCATAGGCTCGAGTTTCTCGAGACGAGCCTTCTTTGCAATCTTATCCTCACCCTCGTCGGCATCCTGCTCCAAGTGACCTACATCGGTGATGTTACGCACGTAGCGCACCTTGTAGCCCAATGACTGAAGGTAGCGGAACAAAAGGTCGAAGGTCACGGCAGGACGCGCATGGCCCAAGTGTGGATCACCATAAACTGTGGGGCCGCAGACATACATACCCACGTGGTTGGGGTTAATAGGCTCGAACGTCTCCTTACGACGTGTGAGCGTATTGTACAAAACAATCTTTTCCATAATAGCTTTTTATATTTTTTGTTTTCGTTAATTCAAGTTTTACTCGCCGTAGTATGCGGTGAGGATGTCGTAAACCTCGGGACGCTCCAAGTACTCGACAAGAGCATCAATATACTTCGCTGTCTTATCCCTACCATCTACGTAGCGCGATGAAGGCAGGTTGCTGTATATCTCGAAGAGGTTGCAGATGTGTAGCTCAACGAGCGACATAGCCATATCCTCCGAGTCAGCGGGCGTAAGACGTTTGATAGCATCCAGATATGCCTCGACCATATTGTCGAATATAAGCGCGTTCTCCACGAGAAGCATCTCGCTATCTGCGCCAGCTACCCAATCGAAGCTTCCCGATACCTCATGGCTGAGACGTAGTGCCTCGATGATGTCGAGTACGGCGTTGTAGAGCTGGTCGCTAATCATCGGCGTAAAGCTACGATATGTGGTGTACTGCAGGTAGTGGCCCACCCATTCGCCACGCTTGCTGATATACTTCGCTGCAAGCGTATCACCCTTACGGAACTCATCCTCGGCCATACCAAAGGCCTCGTCGCTGAGTACCAAAAGACGATCCGCCTCGATGGTGTCGATATTGCGGCTGCGAGCCTCGCTCTGCTGTACCTGTGCTCTATCCGATAGGTCGTAGAAGTATCCGAAGATGTCGCTGGAAGGCGTAATGTCGCTTTGGCTGCCGAGCATACGGTCGAATGTTGCCACAGCCTCTTCGAGGTAGATTACCGCACGGTCGAGGTTGCTCTGAGCGATGGTGTAGTAGCTGCGGATGTAGGGTAGTACTGCTGTATGTGAGTATCCCAACTTCTCCGCTGGAAGTACTTCCAAACCCTTATCCAAAAGCTTCTCGGCACGTTCCAAGTCGCCCTCGCCATTGCGGCGTATGAAGCCAGATGCAAGGCGAGCAAAGCTCTCGCGTGAACGTGCTGCCGATATGTTGAAGCGGTAGAAATAGTCTACGAGGACATCCTCGTCTGCAAGATTTCCATAGCGCAAAGCACGCTCCATATCCTCCTCGTTGCTCTCCTCGGCAATAAAGCGTGGATAGAGTCTATCGAGGTCGATATATCCCGCCTCGGCACCCGAGCGGTATGGCGTGCGGATGGGGACAAGCGTGTAGGCATAGCCATCGAAACGTGCATAGTCGGCAATGCCGTAGTCCTTCATAATATGTGTCTGCGTGAAGCTCAAAGGACGCTCCCAGCCGAAATGAGCCAAGAGGTCGAGCATCATAAGACGATCTTTCGTAAGCACCGTCTCATCGATTGTTACATAGATCTTCTCCTCGGTAAGCGCACGATCCTCCTCGGCAATTATTCCCGAGGCGATGGCTGCATCTACATCCACCGGAACATAATATTTCTCGGCCGAGAGGATGTAATCGCTCAACTTACCGTCGATGTGGCTATCTACCGAAGGGCGTATGCGGCCGATCATATCGTAATCCGACATACGATCCTCCACTGCGATAATCTCGCCATCGGCAAGAAGGTTCATGCGACCGCCGTTGATGACAAGTGTCATGGACTCATCCGAGCAGAATAGTCGTACAGCATCCTCAACGCTGAGTTCGCCGTTGCGTGCGCGGTCGCTGAGTGCCCAATACTCCTCCATCGTAGCGTAGTCGTTGATGAAGCCCTGGTCGGAAACAATAGCATCAACGATGTCGTATGCTGCAGTGTACTGCAAGTAGATGTCATAAATTGCCTCGGTAGGCTCTGCGCCCGAAGCCATAAACTCCTGTAAGTAGGGGTCGTACTTGTCGATAGTATTCTGTGCGTCGAGCAGCTTGCGGTATAGCGCATTGTATCCGCCAGCTACACGTCGCTGCTTACCCTCGCTATCGGTGTAGCGTATGTCGTAATACGAGGCGTTGTCGATACGACGCTTCTCGCCACGCAGACGGCGTGCCTGCTGAGTGTCGAGTACCTCCACAGGGTCGATTACAAGCACCCAATCGTTCACAAAGCTATACTTCGTCGAAGGTATAGTGAATGGAACACCCTCGGCCTTGTTTGCTGCGAGCTTCATCTCGTCGATATACCACTCGCCACCGAGGTACGATGAGTTCATAATTCGCACATCGGGACGAACGCCCTCTACCTCTTGGCAGTACCACAATGGGAAAGTGTCGTTATCGCCATAGTTGATGATAATGGCATTTTCGGGTACGGTATTGAGGTAGTTGTAGCCGATGTCGCGTGCCATATATCTGCCCGAGCGGTCGTGGTCATCCCAGTTCTCCGTAGCTAACACTACAGGGACACTTGCCGAGAAGAGCACGGCAACACAAGCTGCCGCCTTCAGTGTGCGGGGCGTAGACTTAGCCAGTCGTAGGGCTATACCCTCGAAGATCTCGCCAATGGCCAATACGCCGAGGCCGAGCCATATGCTGAATGCGTAGAAGGCTCCAGCATATACATAATCTCGCTCACGTGGTTCGTTTGGTGCGGTGTTGAAGTAGACCACAAGGGCGATACCCATCATCACGAAGAGTAGCAACACGATAAAGAAGTTGCGCCAATCGCGGCCGAGCTGATAAACCAGACCCATAAGGCCGAGCAATAGCGGTAGGAAGAAGTAGGTGTTGCGTGCTGGGTTGTTGGCCATTTCGCTGGGAAGGTTGCCCTGCGGGCCACAGAATATCTGGTCGATAGGCTTTATGCCCGATAGCCAGCCACCGTGCATATAGACAGCGTTTTCGTCCTTCTCGAGTATTGAGTCATCCTGACGGCCTACGAAGTTCCACATGAAGTAGCGCCAGAACATATCGCCAAACTGATAACCCAGCATAAATCGTACATCCTCCCATGCTGTAGGCTCCCACCAACGTTCTCCGCTCTTCGATACGCGCTCTACCGAGGGCTTACCTCCCATTGTTGCAACCCATCCTGCCTCATAATCGCTACGACGCGAGTAGAACCACATACGAGGTAGTAGGTGGTTAGCCTCGGCAGGGTAGATATAGCTATCGAAGATCTCTCGCTCCTCATACTTGCCTGTCTCGGGGTTGAGCCACATCATCGACGAGTAGTCGTAATCGCCCGTAGGGATGTAGAAATCATCGGCGAGGTAGTCATCCGAAGCGTAGACCATCGGCAGTGGCTGTGCTGAGTAGTAGGGACCCCAGAGCAGCGGGCGCTGGCCATACTGATCGCGGTTGAGGAGGCTGAGTAGGGTGTGGGGTGTTGATGGGTTGTTCGAGTTCATCGGAGGGTT
The DNA here is from genome assembly GCA_017546345.1 of Alistipes sp. GTDB lineage: Bacteria > Bacteroidota > Bacteroidia > Bacteroidales > Rikenellaceae > Alistipes. The sequence goes on from JAFYXB010000014.1 coordinate 4,371, forward strand.
GGCCGCAGCACGAATAGTCACTGAGGCGTACGATGAAAAACCAACAAGGATAGCCGTAAGTGCCATAAGCACCACGTTGAGGGTGCGCATACGGCGCTTGTGCGAGAATAGTATGAGTGCTCCGAGAGCGCCAAATACAAGCGCTACGAAGATCAACATTCCCGAATTGACGGGCATACCCAACGTATTGACTGCAAAGGTGTCGAACTTAGCACCAAGAGCCACGGTATAGGGAATAATTATGCCGTTGATTGCGCCCAAAATGAGTAGCGACACCAATAGACCTATGCCGATGTAGAGGATATACTCCTTTGTCGTGCGCATCTGGTAGCGACGGAAGAAGTAGATCATCACAAGGGCAGGAATGGTGAGCAGGTTGAGGATATGGACACCGATAGATAGACCCATAAGGTAGGCGATGAGCACAATCCAGCGCATCGACGTAGGACTCGAGGCGTTCTCCTCCCAACGTAGCATAAGCCACACCACAAGGGCAGTAAACATCGACGATAGGGCATATACCTCTCCCTCGATTGCTGAGAACCAGAAGGTGTCGGTATAGGCATACGACAACGCTCCGATAACGCCCGCTCCCAATGTCAGGATTGTGAGGTGGTGGGTCATCGCCTCGCCACCCTGCGTAAACATTCGTCGTGCAAGGTGTGTTATGGTCCAGAAGAGGAAGAGAATGCAGAATGCCGAAGCGATGGCATTCATGGCGTTAATGGTCATCGGTACATACTCCGCAGCAGGTGCAAAGAGCGATGCCAAACGAGCCAACATCATGAAGAGTGGAGCTCCAGGAGGGTGTCCCACCTCCAACTTGTACGATGTTGCTATAAACTCGCTGCAATCCCATAGGCTCGTTGTGGGCTCCATGGTCAGCAAATATGATATCGCAGCTACGGCAAATACTGCCCAGCCAACGATTCTGTTCCAAACTTTGAATTGTTCCATTCTACTATCAGTCTATTAAGTCGCAAATATAATAATATTTGGCCAATAAATGGCAATCTCTTAATGACTTTTTTTAGTTTAGCTCCGAATGTTACATTTTGGATCGAAAAAGACTATTTGCCGATGTTGCGGCAGATGCGCTCTAAACCACTACGTGTCAGCGGGGTAGAGCCTGCCAACTGTTCAAACTCCTCCTCGCTCATCGCGCGCAACCGCTCCTCGTCGATTGTCGAGATGTCAATCACGGAGTCGAAGCGAGGGTTTTTGTGTAGCGGTGCTCGGCGGTTGTAGGGGCAGACGCTTTGGCAACTATCGCAACCGAAGATCCAACCGTGTAGCGGTGGCTGTTCGTCGCTGCCCTCACGCTCTATAGTTCGGCACGAAATGCAACGGCGTGTGTCGATAAGACGGCTCTCTAAAATTGCTCCATTAGGACAATTATCTACGCAGGCGTGACAACTGCCACAATGAGATCCTGTCGTGGGAGAATCGTAGCTATCAACATCTTGGTTTATAACGAGTTCTCCGAGGAGTATCATGGAGCCGTAATCTGGTGTTACAAGCAGTGAGTTGCGGCCTATCCAGCCTAAACCTGCACGTACGGCAAGCGACTTTTCGGCCAATGGCGCCGAGTCCGTAAAAGCCCTAAATTTTAGACCTTCTACCTCGCTGCCAAGTCTATTTCCAAGCTCGAAAAGCATCTCTTTTATTGTGAGGTGATAATCGCGCGCCAGAGCATACGACGCTATCTTTGTGCGACACCCATCGCTATATCCTCGGCTTGCGGGCGAGAGGTACGATACGGCACAAACAATCACACTGCGAGCCCCATCGACGAGAAGTTGTGGATTGAAACGTTTGTCGATATTGCGCGTCAGATAGTCGAGTGTCGAGTGGTTGCCCTCCGATAACCACGCCTCGAAACCGTGTCGTCTATCCTCCAACGGCTCGGCCGTAGTGATGCCCACGAGGTCGAAACCGACCTCCATAGCGTGGTTTATTATAACATTTCTGGAAATCATTGAAATTTATTTTGTGTCAAAATTAGCAATTTTTAATAAATTATTGGTAACTTGCGCCCGAAAAATATACTTTATATAAATTAAACACCCAAAAGTTATGACCTTTAAGACTCTCTATGAGATATTTAAGCATAGCGTCGAGAACTTCTCTGAGCGCATTGCTTTCTCGATGATTGACGGCGAGGATGTTACCTACAAGGAGGTTGGCGAGCGTGCAGCAGCTGTTCAGGAGTTGTTGCTAAACGCTGGTGTCGGTGCAGGTGATAAGGTGGCGATTCTAAGTAGCAGTATGCCCAACTGGGGCGTATCGTACTTCGCGGTGGTTAGCGCAGGTATGGTCGTAGTACCTATCTTGCCCGACTTTACAAGCGAGGAGCTCGACCTAATCATTCAGCACTCTGAGGCTAAGGCAATTCTTGTATCGGATAAGCTCTATACCAAGCTCAATAAGAGCACCGTCGAGCGTATGAATATCGTAATTCGTACCAAGGGATTGAACGTAATCACACAGAGCGTGGAGCAGCGTGCCGAGAAGCGCATCCCCGAGCCCGAGGATTTGGCAGCTATCATCTACACCTCAGGTACAACATCGAAGCCTAAAGGCGTTATGCTCTCGCACTACAATATCGCTATGCAGCTTACGGTAGTGCCTTCGCTCTTTGACTACACGCAGGACGATGTGTTGCTCTCGATCCTTCCCTTGTCGCACACCTACGAGTGTACACTCGGTATGATCTTCCCCTTTGCACGTGGTGCACGTATCCACTATATGGATCGCCCACCTACCGCATCGGCTCTTATGCCTGCGTTGGCTAAGGTGCGTCCTACGGTTATCCCCTCGGTACCTCTCATCATGGAGAAGGTTTATCGTGGCAAGGTGCTTCCAACATTCCAGAAGAGTGCCGTGTTGCGCAAGCTCTACGGTTGGGATTGGTCGCGTAAGTTGCTCCATAAGGTTGCAGGTAAGCAGCTTAAGGCTCTGTTTGGTGGCCGTATGCGTCTCTTTGCTATCGGTGGTGCTAAGTTCGATACCGAGGCCGAGCGCTTCCTTCTCGAGGCAGGCTTCCCCTATGGTATTGGCTACGGTTTGACCGAGACAGCTCCACTTCTTGCAGGTGCTGTAGGCAATATGGTGCGCCTCGGCTCTACGGGTCCTGCGCTTAAGGGCGTTGAGGCTCGCTTGGACAATGTAAATGCCGAGACTGGCCAGGGTGAGATTGTCGTGAAGAGCCCTTGTGTGATGATGGGTTACTACAAGAACGAGGAGGCTACAAAGGCCGTATTTACGGAGGATGGTTGGTTCCGCACTGGCGATCTTGGAGCATTCGATAGCGATGGCTGGATCTACATCAAGGGTCGCTTGAAGAATATGATCGTAGGCCCCAGCGGTGAGAATATCTACCCCGAGGATATCGAGGAGGTACTCAATGGTAACCGCTTCGTTGCCGAGTCTGTTGTTACTGAGGAGGATGGTAAACTCATCGCCCTTGTACATTTCGACACCGAGGCTATCGAGGAGTACTACGACGAGTTTAAGCACAAGATGTCGGTAAGTGCCGAGCAGCTCAATCTCAAGATGGAGGAGATTAAGCGCGAGGTATTGGAGTATGTAAACTCTAAGGTAAACCGCTTCTCAAAGATCTCTAAGGTTATTGATAATGAGGGAGAGTTTGAGAAGACGCCAACGAAGAAGATTAGACGTTTTGTTTACGATCGCCGTAAGAAATAATTTGGCGTTATAAGGCAGCATCTACTGCCTCTCGCGAAAATGCCACCAATGGGATGTATCTCAAGTACTACCCATCGGTGGCAATTTCGTTTTATTAACACATCTAACTTCTTTGGATGTCAAATCAGTTTTATGTGGTAATGTAGCTATATTGCTTTTTTTTTGTTTGGTGGTTATCCGAGATTTGTAACAAGAATTATGAAGGCACGGAGAGAGTGCAGTATAAAATTTACTATAAAAATTTGCATATTAAAAAATCTTCCGTATCTTTGTGCGCTCTTTCATAGGAGTAAAGGTTTTTTAATGCTGTTGTAGCTCAGTGGTAGAGCACTTCCTTGGTAAGGAAGAGGTCGTCAGTTCAAGCCTGATCAACAGCTCACGAAAGGCAAGTGTCACCTTTGGGTGGCACTTGTTTTCTGTTGTTTATTGGATATAGTAGAACTGACGACCTCTAAAGTCCTCCTTTGCAAAGGAGGATTTAGGAGGAATGTAAATATAACCCGACGGGTGCGTAAGCATCCGTCAGTTCAAGCCTGATCAACAGCTCAAAATGGGGAGTCGAAAGGCTTCCTGTTTTTGGTTTATAATCTATTGTAAATCGCTGATTTACATTCTTGTATTCTGTGTAATATCAAATTTAAGTTATATGAAGATAGCAATAATCGGAGCAGGAAATATGGGTGGTGCTGTGGCGCGTGGTTTGGCGCAAGGCAAACTCGTCGCAACATCTGATATATATGTTTCAAACCCATCTGTGGCGAAGCTCCACGCGCTAAAAGAGGAGTTCCCAAATATAAACATCACGACAAATAACTGCGAGGCCGCTGCAGCGGCAGATCTCGTTGTGCTTGCTGTAAAACCTTGGAAGGTAGAGGGCGTGCTCGATGAGATTAAACCCTGCTTGGACTACTCGCGTCAGGCGGTAGCCTCGATGGTCGGTGGCTTGGGTATTGCGCAGCTCTCGGAGTGGCTCGACAAGGGTTGTGGCGCGCTGCCAGCTACCTATATTCTAATCCCCAATACGGCCATCGCGACAAAAAGCAGCATGACCTTTATCGCCTCGGCACGCTCTACGGCAGAGCAGGATCAGGCGTTGCTCGATATATTCAACGAGCTTGGCGAGGCTATGCTTATTGAGGAGAGTATGATGCCCGCTGCAACATCGCTCGCATCGTGCGGTATAGCCTATGCTCTTCGATATATTCGTGCGGCAATGGAGGGAGGTGTCGAACTAGGTGTTCGTGCTGACGATGCCAAGCGTATCGTGATGCAGACGCTCCGTGGTGCGGTAGATGTTCTTGCTGCGAGTGGTGCTCATCCCGAGGCTGAGATCGACCGTGTAACAACCCCTGGAGGCTTGACAATCAAGGGTCTTAACGCAATGGAGGCTGCAGGCTTTACCCATAGCGTGATTGAGGGCCTACGTGCATCGACAAAGCGAAATTAGGATCAATAGACTTGTCTTATAGGTCAATTCGGAGTGTTGTGTATTTCGCTATATCCTAAAAATCTTCGGGTTAGGTCGCGTAAATTTGATATTCTCGCATAATTGTCGTAAATTTGTACAATTTTGCACACTAATTTTAATAAATAGAAAGATGAACAAAATTTCAGGAATTTTTGCTATGGGTATTTTGGCATTGACCTCGTGCACATCGCAGGTGGCACAGGAGGCTGAGCAGCCCTGGATCGTCGATCGTTTCGACGACATCAAGGTTATTCGTTATGAGGTTCCCGGTTTCGAGGCATTGAGCCTCGAGGAGAAGGAGCTCGTTTACTACCTCGCAGAGGCTGCGAAGTGTGGTCGTGACATCCTTTTCGATCAGAACTTCAAGTACAACCTCGCAGTACGCCGCACACTCGAGACTATCTACACTACTGCAGAGCAGCGTGAGGGTGAGGAGTTCGCAGCATTCGAGAAGTACCTCAAGAAGGTATGGTTTGCTAACGGTATTCACCACCACTACTCTAACGACAAGTTCATCCCTGAGTTCTCTGAGGAGTGGTTCCGTGCGCAGCTTGCACAGTACATCAACGACGAGACTCGCCAGATCGAGGATGAGCTTCTTTGCCGTATTATCTTCGACAAGGAGTTCTACGCATCACGTCTTAACCAGACTGCTGGTGTAGATGTAGTTAAGGCTTCGGCAAACAACTACTACGAGGGTGTATCTCAGGAGGAGGTTGAGGCATTCTACGCTAAGATGGTTGCTGCCGATGCTAACAACCCCGAGCCTATCTCTTACGGCCTTAACTCAAAGCTTATGCGCGATGAGCAGGGTAACATCGTAGAGAAGGTATGGAAGGTTGGCGGTATGTACTCAGCCGCTATCGAGCAGATCGTATTCTGGTTGGAGAAGGCTGCTGCGGTAGCTAAGGGCGAGCAGAAGGCGACAATCGAGGCTCTCATCAAGTACTACCGTTCGGGTGACCTCAAGGACTTCGACGACTACAGCGTACTTTGGGTTAAGGATACAGCATCGAACGTAGACTTCGTAAATGGCTTTATCGAGAACTATGGCGATCCACTTGGTCGTAAGTCATCATGGGAGTCTGTAGTAAACTTCCGCGACGAGGAGGCTTGCCACCGTACTGAGATTATGGCAGCTAACGCTCAGTGGTTCGAGGATAACGCTCCTATCAACCCCGCATACCGCAAGGAGGAGGTTAAGGGCGTATCTGCTAAGGTTATCACAGTAGCTATGCTTGGTGGTGACTGCTACCCTGCAACAGCTATCGGTATCAACCTTCCTAACGCCGATTGGATCCGTAAGGAGCACGGTTCAAAGTCGGTAACTATCGACAATATCACCTACGCATACGACAAGGCGGCTCAGGGTAACGGCTTCGCTGAGGAGTTCGTACTCCGCGACGAGGATCGTGAGCGCATGGCGCAGTGGGGTAAGCTCAGCGATGACCTCCACACCGACCTTCACGAGTGTCTTGGTCACGGTTCAGGTCAGCTCGCACCAGGCACTAAGGGTGATGAGTTGCGTACATACTCTTCAACTCTCGAGGAGGCACGTGCAGACCTCTTTGCTCTCTACTACCTCGGTGATGAAAAGCTTGTTGAGATTGGTCTTATCCCTACACTCGATGTAGCATGGGCACAGTACAGCAAGTATATCATGAACGGTATGATGACTCAGCTTTCACGTATCGAGCCCGGCAAGAATGTCGAGGAGTCACACATGCGTAACCGTAAGCTTATCGGTGAGTGGTGCTACGAGAAGGGTAAGGCTGAGAACGTTATCGAGTGGGTTGAGAAGGATGGTAAGAGCTACATCGTTGTAAACGACTTCGTACGTCTTCGTGAGCTCTTCGGTGAGCTTCTTCGCGAGGTTCAGCGTATCAAGTCTGAGGGTGACTACGAGGCTTGCCGTGCATTGGTTGAGGACTACGCCGTAAAGGTTGATCCTGCTATCCACGCTGAGGTTATCGCTCGTAACAACGCTCTTAAGATTGAGCCTTACGGTGGTTTCGTGAACCCTGAGTATGAGTTGGTTAAGGATGCCGAGGGTAATGTTGTAGATGTTAAGATTAGCTATCCTGCTAACTACATTGAGCAGCACCTCGAGTATGGTAAGAATTACTCATTCCTTCCTACTCTCAACTAATTTCTTGTGATAAGGGGGCATCTGCGGCCTCTCAATCATTGGCTCGAATGGGAAATACGCTTAGTATGTCCCATCCGAGCCAATTTCTTTCCGAGCCAATTTCTTTATCGAGATCACATCGGACCCCTTCTAACAAGAAATTATAATTTCTCGTGATAGTGGCGCATCTGCGTCACTTCAATCAACGCCATCAATGGGACATGCCCACAAGTACTACCTATCGGTAGCAATTTCTTTATCGAGGCTGCATATAGCTACAATGTACTACTATATCTTACAAAAAATCCCTGCCTTGAGAAAGGCTGGGATTAATCTTTATCCTATTACGCTGCGGACTACAACCAGCCGCCGTTAGATGCAATATTGGGGCGTGCTACGATCATAAATTCGCGCGTAACCTCCATACCGCCCATATTGTCGCCGCCGCCAACGCTCGTGCCACCAACAATAGCCGTAACGCTGATACGGCCTGCGCCACGCTTCGAGCACTTAACCGAAATATCGCCACTCTTAATCGTAGGCTTTGAGCTCATGCCAAGGTTGGTCATATCCTCGTTCGAGATAGCTACACTACTAAATGTGAGCGACGATGCGCCATCGCCGAAGTAGTTATCCAACGATAGGCTATGCTCCTTGCCATCGGCCTTGACATATAGGCAGGGTGTGCCCTCGACCTGCATAAGAAGCAGATGAGCATCGATATAGCCATTGCCGAGCTTACCGACGTACTCTGAGAGGTCGATATACTTCCAGCCATCAATATTATGCTGTGCATACATAGTGCCTGTTTGGTGGCAATCGATATCGTGTACAGAGCTTAGTATAAGCGATTTGTACTCATCCAACGTAAAACTACGACCAAGCTTAATGGCATAAGATAGACCAAGAGCTGCGCAGCCGCTAACATGTGGCGTAGCCATAGATGTGCCATGCATATACTCGTACTCATCGCTAACAGAGGTTGATAGTACACAGTGTACACTACCACATCCATCGGCATATCGCTGACCGCCAGGAGCACATATATTTGCGCCTGTGCCATAGTTGCTATATGCACCCACCTTGAAGTTTGGGCCCATTGCCGTAACACATATATGGTTATAGTATGCGCCAGGGTATGATGGAGTATAGTAGCTGTTATTACCTGCTGCAAAGAGAACAAGACCACCATCTATTACACCGTCGATACCACCTTTCTCCTCGAAGTAGCGGATGCCGTCCATAAGCACAGAGTAGTTACGGTTGAACGCACTATCGCTAATGTATGCTCCCTTGCCATATGCCCATGAGTTATTCGAAATAGCTGCTCCATTGTCGGCTGCATATTTCATTGCTGCGGCAATATTGGCCTCAGATGCTGTAGCACCATCCTTAAATATCTGACATACCATAATGCGACAACCATCACCTTTGCCTGTGCCTCCTGCGATACCCGATACGCCGTAGCCATTGTTGTTCACCGCAGCGATTGTTCCAGCAACGTGTGTGCCGTGGCCACTCATCTTTATTTCGTTCCAATCAATCGTTGCTGAGTTGTCCAAGAAGTTGTAGCCGTAGATGTCGTCCACATAGCCATTGTCATCATCATCAACGCCTGAGCGACCATTTGCCTCCGCCTCATTTACCCACATGTTATCCTGTAGATCTTGATGCGTGTGCTTGATGCCACCGTCCATAACTGCGATAATAACACGTCTGTCGCCTGCTGTGTGTTTCCACGCCTCGAAAAGGTTGATGTCAGCACCTTCAGCATAGCTGTTATCGTATTCGTCGTAGTTTAGCGAGCCGTCGTTGTGGTAGTGCCACTGATCCACGAGCCACTCATCATTAAATGGTAGATTATGGGCACGTGTAGCACTAGTCTGTGGCATGCTCTCCATTGCTACAGGCTCCGAGAATATTGGCTCGATCTCGATGTTATACTCCACAGCCTCCAGACGGCTATCCTTGGCCAAAGCGTGTGCTACAGCCTCGATATTGGCTTCCGTGTCGAACTCTACAATCCACCAGCGGTAAAGCTCCTCGCTCTGCAGTTCCTCGCTCGTAGCGCGACCTGCGGGAAAGAGTGGACGAGCGCTAAACTCAAGACCATTCGTAGCCTCGGGAGCATAGCTATCGCTATAGTTGTGTAGCTTGACGAGTAGCGAGCCCGCAACAGCACCGCTTGGCGAGTTGATAATCATCGCCGAAGCCTCTTGCTCTATTGTGGGCGTGTCTGCAACATCCTGCGTACACGCCACACAGAGCGATGCAAACAAGGTGATGAATAACGCTTTTCTCATAAACATTAGTTTTTTTTGTTTATTAGTATGTGCCGAGCTTAAAGACTATCTTCTGACAGTATAGCTCGTCAGCCTCCAACTCGATAGTAGGGAAGTGGGGGTGGTGCACAGCATCGCTGAAACCCTGGCACTCGATAGCCACGCCCGCATAATCGTCGTAGTACTTGCCCGACTTAGTTACGGGGCAGCCACCAGCCAACCAGTTACCCGTGTAGAGTACGGCTGCGGGCTGTGACGAGAGAATGGTGACCTTACGTCCTGTAGCCTCGCAACGCAACTCTCCTACCTCCTGCAAAATATTCTTCTGCCATCCATCAACCTTAAAGCAGTGGTCATAGCCGTGATAGTTACGGATATTGTTGAACTCTGACTCTATCTCGTCGCCAAACTTGCGCCATGTTGTGAAGTCGAGAGCCGTGCCCTTAACATCGAGGAGCTTGCCCGTTGGAATCTGCACCAAGTCCATCTCCAACACCTCCGAGCAGTTAAGACGAAGCTCATGGTCAAGGATAGTCTTGCCTGAACCCTCGCCATGCAAGTTCCAATAGAGGTGGTTTGTAAGATTTACTACCGTGCGCTTATTACTCTTTGCAAGGTATGTGATCTCGAGGTTGTCCTCATCATCGAAGTCGTAAACCGCCTCTACGATAAGCTCGCCAGGGTAGCCCTGCTCGCCATCCTCTGATACGCGCGAGAATACCACACGGTTGGTCTCCACGCGACCCTCCCAGTAGCAGTTAGCGAAGCCCTTGCTGCCACCGTGAAGGTGGTTAGGACCATTGTTCACCTCGAGGCGATAGTCCACGCCATCGATGGTCATCGCACCGCGGGCTATGCGACCTGCCACACGGCCTACGCTCTTGCCGCTTGCTGCACCATCGCCAAAGTAGCTCATGCAATCGCGATAGCCGAGAGCAACATCGTCGATGTTACCCTCTCTATCAGCAAATTTCACGCTCACGATCGCTGCACCTACATTACATAGTTGCACCTCCGAGCCACGGCTATTGCGCATGGTGTAGAGGATGATACCCTCACCCTCGGCTGTCGAGCCCCATATATGCTGCAAAATCTCCATTACTCCATGGGTTTAAGGTTGGCGATAAGGTTGTCGATACGACGTACGCACTCCTCGCGGCCGATAAACTCTGTAACATCGAACATGCCAGGGCCCTTACCTGCACCAACGAGAGCCAAACGCAAGGTGTTCATCACCTGACCGAGCGAGAAGCCCTTCTGCTCGATCCATGCACGAACAACAACCTCGGTATTCTCCTTCGAGAAGTCCTCGATAGTGAGCAACAACTCACGAAGCTCGGCAAGCATCGCAGGGTTATCGCCCTTCCACTGCTTCTTTGCAAGCTTCTCCTCATACTCGGTAGGAGCCACGAAGAAGAACGATGTGAGATCCCACAAATCTGTAGTGAGTGTCACACGCTCCTTCATAATATCGGCTGCCTTGCCTGCCAACTCATCACTGGTCTCGATGCCGTGCTCACGCAAGATAGGCTGATAAATCGTAGCAAGCTGCTCGCGGCCCAAGTTGTGGAAGTACTGACCGTTGAACCACTTTGCCTTGTCGGGCTGGAAGCGTGCACCTGCCTTAGATACGCGATCCAACGAGAAGGTGTCGATAAGCTCCTGCATAGAAAATACCTCCTGCTCCGTACCTGGGTTCCAGCCAAGGAGCGCCAACATATTGATAAATGCCTCGGGCAAGTAGCCATCCTCGCGGTATCCTCGCGCTGTTTCGCCCGTAGTGGGTGATGTCCAGAAGAGTGGGAATACAGGGAAGCCCATCTTGTCGCCATCGCGCTTCGAAAGCTTACCACCACCCGTAGGCTTGAGCAACAATGGAAGGTGTGCAAACTCTGGACGTGTATCCTCCCAGCCAAATGCACGATAGAGCAAGTAGTGCAAAGGCAACGATGGCAACCACTCCTCACCACGAATTACGTGCGATACCTCCATAAGGTGGTCATCAACGATGTTTGCGAGGTGATATGTTGGGAGAGCATCTGCCGACTTATATAGTACCTTATCGTCGAGTGTCGAGGTGTTCATCTCGACATGACCACGAATAAGGTCGTCCATCTTCACAACCTCGTTCTCGGGCATCTTGAAGCGTACTACCCACTGGTCGCCACGTGCAATGCGGGCCTCGACCTCCTCTTTCGAGAGGCTCAACGATGTGGGAAGCTGCTCACGAACCTTGAAGTTATATGCGAAGGTCTCGCCCTTCTGCTCAGCCTCGGCGCGCAATGCGTCGAGCTCCTCGGGGGTGTCGAAAGCGTAGTATGCCCAACCTGCCTCGACAAGCTGTGTTGCATACTTCAAATAGATCTCCTTGCGCTCGCTCTGACGGTAGGGTGCGTGGGGGCCACCAACGCCTACACCCTCGTCAATCTCGATGCCGCACCACTTGAGCGACTCGATGATATACTCCTCAGCACCGGGTACGAAGCGCTGCGAATCGGTATCCTCGATACGCAACAACATCTTACCGCCGTGGCGGCGAGCAAAAAGGTAGTTATAAAGGGCTGTGCGCACACCTCCGATATGGAGCGGGCCTGTGGGGCTGGGCGCAAAACGAACTCTTACTTCACGTGACATAGTTATAATATGTTTTATATGTGATACATTTAGGTTTTGAGTGCTGCTTTAATCTCTTCAAGCGATTCATTATACGTTAAACAAGAAGTGCATGATGTCGCCATCCTCGACAACATACTCCTTACCCTCGATGCCGATCTTACCTACATCGCGGCAAGCACGCTCCGAGCCTAGCTCTACATAATCGGCATACTTGATAACCTCGGCACGGATAAAGCCACGCTCGAAGTCGGAGTGGATGACACCTGCAGTCTCGGGAGCCTTCATACCGCGACGGAATGTCCATGCACGGCTCTCGTCAGCACCCGTAGTGAAGAATGTCTGAAGGTCGAGAAGACGGTATGCAGCCTTGATAAGACGGCTTACGCCCGACTCCTCAAGACCCATATCCTGGAGGAAGAGCTGACGCTCCTCGTAGCTCTCCAACTCGGCAATATCTGCCTCGGCTGATGCTGCTACGATAAGCATCTCGGCACGCTCGCTAGCGATAGCGGCACGCACCGCCTCGGTGTGAACATTACCTGTTACGGCTGAAGCCTCGTCTACGTTGCAGACATAAAGCACAGGCTTATCAGTAAGAAGATTGAGATCCCACACAACCTTGCGCTCCTCGGCAGTAAGCTCTACGGTACGAGCCGAAAGACCCTGCTCCAAAGCCTCCTTATACTGCATCAAGATATCGTACTGACGCTTTGCAATCTTATCGCCAGCCGTAGCCTGCTTCTGGCACTTGCCGATGCGGTTCTCGATAGTCTCGAGATCCTTGAGCTGGAGCTCGGTGTCGATGATGCCCTTATCGCGCACAGGGTCTACTGTGCCATCTACGTGGGTGATATTCTCATTCTCGAAGCAACGCAACACGTGGATAATAGCGTTGGTATTACGGATATTTGCCAAGAACTTATTGCCCAAGCCCTCGCCCTTAGATGCGCCCTTTACCAGACCTGCGATATCGACAATCTCGATAGTCGTAGGCACTACGCGCTTAGGGTTGTCAATCTCGGCGAGCTTCATAAGACGCTCATCGGGCACGGTGATCACGCCCACGTTGGGCTCGATGGTGCAGAAGGGGAAGTTCGCAGCCTGAGCACGCGCATTAGACAAGCAGTTAAAGAGTGTTGATTTGCCGACATTTGGCAAACCTACGATTCCACATTGTAAAGCCATTTTCTATTCGTTTATTTATATTTTACTTTTTGTTAATTCTCTGTTATTTCTGACGCTATTAGTCGGCCTGCGATACGTTCACAAGGGCCTGACGGTAGGCGTTAAGTATTCGTGACTTCGAGATAAAACCCAAGTAGCGGTTGCTCTTCGATACGACGGGGAGCATCCAAGTATTTGCCTGCTCGAAGCGAGGCATGATGCTCTGTATCATCTCGTGCTCCAAGATCTTATCCGCGGGCTGTATCATATAGTCCATAATTGAGCGGTTCCACTTATCTCGGTTGAACATATCGTGGCGCAGGTCATCGAGCTGCACGATACCCAAAAGCTGACCATCGGTATTGATCACAGGGAAGATGTTGCGACGCGAATTCGATATAATATTTACCACATCGCCCAACGTGATAGACTCGCGCAGACGAACGAAGTCGGTCTCCATAAGCTCGTCAAGACGCAAGAATACGAATGCCGAAGAGTCCTTGTCGTGCGTTAGCAACTCGCCACGCATACGCAGCTGTTTCGTGTAGATAGAGTCGCGGTCGAGGCTGTAGTTTACGGCAAACGAGATGCACGATACGATCATCAGTGGGATGAAGAGGCCGTAGCCATTAGATAGCTCGGCGATAAGGAAGATTGCCGTAAGCGGAGCCTTCATAACGCCCGACATCACACCTGCCATGCCGGCCAACGTAAACGAGGTGATAGATACCTCCCAGCCAAATGCCACACGGCAGACAACAGCCAAGGTAGCACCTGCAAAAGCACCGACGAAGAGCGAAGGTGCGAAGGTACCGCCGACACCACCCGCAGCATTGGTCGTAGCCATTGCAATAACCTTGAATAGCATGATAGCCACAAGGTAGATGATAAGGAACCAATCGGCCTCGCGCAAGGAGATAAAGAGAGTGTTGTTGAATAGCTCCTCGGTATGTCCCGACATCAACGTAACGAAGCTGTCGTGACCCTCACCATAAAGTGGAGGAAAGATAAACATCAATACGCCAAGCGTAACACCAGCATAGAGCCACTTTCTCCACTGCTTATTCACCGACTTGTAGAAGCCTCCTACCTTGGAGTTTACCGAAGTGAAGTAGTAGGCCATCAAACCGCAGAAACCACCCAAAAGTACGAAGAGCGGAATCTGTATCACCTGGAACATATCGTATTCGTCGAGCGATACGGCGATAATTGGCGAGAAGCCCTGCAGTGCAAGTGAGGTGATCGTTGCGGTCATCGAGGCCAAGAGTAGTGGAATGATCGACTTTGTGGTGATCTCCAACATCAGAATCTCGAGTACGAAGACCACACCCGTAATTGGGGCCTTAAAGATTGCAGCTACGGCAGCACCAGCACCACAGCAGAGTAGTAGCGTGATGTTCTTGTAGTTTAGGCGTGCAATCTTACCGACATTCGAGCCGATAGCAGCACCCGTAAGCACGATAGGAGCCTCGGGACCTACCGAACCACCAAATCCAATAGTCGTAGCACCACCCACAATCGATGTCCAGCAGTTGTGCCCTGCGATACGCGAGTTCTTACGCGACATGGCATAGAGTACGCGTGTCACGCCTTCCGAGATACCATCCTTAACGATATACTTGACGAACAACGTTGCGAGGATGATACCTATCGCGGGGTAGACGAGGAAGAGCCACTGAGCCTGATCGTCGGGTGTCCACGATGTGAGTAGGTGGGTGATGGTATGGAGCAGCGTATTGAAGATGTAGGCTCCCATACCCGCGAACAGGCCTACGATGATGGCTAATATGGCCATCACCTGAGCGTTGCTCAGTCTGCGCGTGAGAACAAGGAAGCCTTGGTATATACGCTCCTTTAACCTATTTTCGAGTTCAATCATAGAATAGATCTTTATTTGCTACTATTTGCGGTACTGCTCCGCCTGACGTGCGATAAGCTCGCTATCCTCGAAGTAGTTGATACGCATCGAACGACGTACATCGTTGAGTGTCGCTGCTGCTGCTGCGCGTGCCTCCTCCGAGCCACGACGCAAGATGTCGTAAACCTCCTCGATGTGCTGCTCGTAGTGCTTTCTGCGCTCACGTATTGGCTGCAACAACTCCTCGAGTACGGCGATAAGGAAGCGCTTGCACTTAACATCGCCCAAACCACCACGACGGTAGTGATCCTTCAATGCATCCAACGACTCGTAGTCGGGAAGATACTTTGCAAAGTGCTCGGGACGTGAGAATGCGTCGAGGTAGGTGAATACGGTGTTGCCCTCTACCTGGCCGGGGTCCTCTACGCGGAGGTGGTTAGGATCGGTGTACATGCCCATAACCTTCTTCTTTACATCCTCGGCTGTATCGGATAGGTAGATGCAGTTGCCGAGCGACTTCGACATCTTAGCCTTGCCGTCGGTGCCTGGTAGACGCAAGCAAGCCGAGTTTGTAGGTAGCATAATCTGTGGCTCGACCAATGTCTCGCCATATACCGAGTTGAACTTGTGTACAATCTCGCGTGTCTGCTCAATCATAGGCTCCTGATCCTCACCTACGGGCACGGTAGTTGCACGGAAGGCTGTTATATCGGCAGCCTGAGAGATAGGGTAGGTGAAGAAACCTACGGGAGTACCCTTACGCTGCTGATTCTCCTCCTCGCCCTGGTTGTCGGCAAAGCCACGAAGCTGAATCTCGGCCTTTACGGTTGGGTTGCGCTGAAGACGCTGCACGGTAACGAGGTTCATATAGTAGAACGCAAGCTCTGTAAGCTCGGCTACGTACGACTGAATGAAGATTGTAGACTGCGTGGGGTCGATGCCACAAGATAGGTAGTCGAGAGCTACCTCGATGATGTTCTCGCGTACCTTATCTGGGTTGTCTGCGTTGTCGGTGAGTGCCTGTGCATCGGCAATCATAATGAAGATCTTGTCATACTCGCCAGAGTTCTGCAACTCTACGCGACGGCTGAGTGAACCAACGAAATGTCCAAGGTGTAGTTTGCCCGTGGGGCGGTCTCCTGTGAGAATAATCTTTGCCATATATCTATACGTTTTAAGCTTTGTTTTTGGCGATACTTATATATATCGTGCTCATAGGTGACAAAAATACAAAAAAAATTGCTAAATCAACTAAAAAATAGTGCGTAATATAGATTTTTTTTATAACTTTGTGCAAAGTAAAACTTAGTTACCTATATCTCGCTATGACTATTATCCAACTTGAGTATCTAATGGCTGTTGCCAATTGTGGTAGTTTTTCGGTAGCTGCCGAACACTGTTTTGTTACGCAACCATCTCTATCTATGCAGATTAAGGCTTTGGAAGAGGAGCTCGGTGTGGTGCTTCTTGATCGTACGAAGAAGCCTATCATACCCACGGCAGTCGGCGAGGTAGTTTTGGAGCAGGTACGCGAGACGCTACGCTCGTATAACTACATTCGTGAGTCGGTGTCGGAGATGCGTGGTGAGACGGCAGGTAGAATGCGTCTTGGTGTGATTCCGACTATTGCGCCCTATCTGTTGCATAAGTTTATTCCAACCTTTGTCAAGGAGTATCCTAAGGTTGAGCTCGAGATTAGCGAGATGGTTACGGCCGATATTATCGAGGCGTTGAAGCATGACCGCATTGATGCTGCGTTGGTGGCAAGTGGTACGTGTGGTGAGGGTATCACGGAGCACGATCTGTTTAGTGATCACTTCTACGCATATCTATCGCCCTCGCATCCTCTCTTTGAGCGCTCGAATATTCGTATCGAAGATATTGATTTCAAGGATCTTATCTTGTTGAGTCGTGGCAACTGTATGCGTGATCAGATTTTTGAGCTCTGTCAGGCTGCACACGATATTCCTTCGCATTTCTACTTCGAGTCGGGTTCGCTTGATACCCTTATGCGAATGGTAGATTGTACCTCGTGTATGACCATTATTCCCGAGATGGCGTTGGAGTTTATTCCGTTATCGCGTCGTAACCGTGTGAAGAGTATTGCCAAGGGTGCTACATCGCGCCGTGTGGCATTGGCTGTTAGTCGCACCTATGTCAAGCAGTCGATTGTTGAGGCGTTGAGGGAGACTATTATGAAGTGTGTGAATCAAGATCCGGTATAAGGGGTTATAACAAGGCATCTTGTCGCTATTCTTAGGCGGGAGATCTCGGTATGCGTTTTCGTATGCTGTGGTTTCCCGCTTTTTGTGTGTCTAAAATTGTCTTGAATTATGTGGGTTTTTGTTGTGAAATAATTATGATTATTTAGCTAAATAAAGTTATGTGTATATTTGCGGGTTGAGGTTTGTGTTATGTGGAAAATGTGTTGTTTAATCACTCTCGTTTTATAGTTTAATATCTTGTAAATTAGTCTTATAGTTCTAAACTGTTTTGGTTTTCTTAACCTTTGTTTGCGAACTTTAGCTTGAAGATGTGAAAATGTAATATTGGTGTAATATAGCTTTAATTTATTTCAGCTATGGGGCGAATTTTATCTCGTGAAAGATGTCGATATGCGAGGTGTTAAAATCTTCAAATTTTCAAAATAAATACTCTGATTAGCTTTTTATTGATACTTTAATCGAGGAAAATTAGTTTTTTTATTAAATATTTTGTATCTTTGCGTGAATATGAGTTTATACTCGCTGCTGCGTGATGTGTGCGTTTGTGCGATTATGCGTGCGAGAGGGCTTTTTTGAAAGATTATTAACACTGATTATTAGATATTTACGTATGGAAAATTTGGAGAAGTTAATTAATACGATAGTTGAGGCTATTGACGATAAGAAGGGTAAGGGTATCGTGTCACTCGATCTTTCGGGTTTTGATGGTGCTATTTGCTCACATTTTGTAGTGTGTCATGCAGATTCTACAACTCAGGTAGATGCTATTTCGGCAGGTATCGAGGATAAGGTCTTCGAGGTTATGCACGAGTGGCCTGTGCGTGTGGAGGGTCGTCAGAATGCCTTTTGGGTAGCTATGGACTACACTGATGTTATCGTTCACATCTTCCAGTCTGAGCTTCGCGATTACTACCGCTTGGAGGAGTTGTGGGCTGATGCGCCTATCAAGCGCTACGACTTTGGTGAGTAGTCCTCTGGTTGTGGCTCGCAGTGTAGTGCGCTTGTCGTAGCTATGCCCTCTATGATGAGGGGTAGTGTCGCGATTTCGGCGATGTGTGCCACGACTGAGCGATTTTTGGGTGCTGTGATGAAGACTTTGCAGTCTAATGGCGGCGCTATGTTTTGATGTTAGATTTTTAGAGAAAGAAAAGGAGTTTCATAGGAAATATGGCAAGTGGACAGAAAATGCCACAACTTCGCCCACGCTTCAGCTTCATGTGGTTTTGGGCGATGGTTATGATGGTGATTGTCGGCTACTCGATGTTCGACACCTCGGAGCAACGTCCGGTTGAGGGTGATTGGAACATGATCGATGAGCTGATCGAGAAGGGATACGTTGAGCGTATCGAGGTGTTGGATAAGGAGAAGGCAAGCGTATATCTGCGCCGTGAGGCTATCGACTCGTTGGCTTCGGATGAGCGCTTTGTGAATATGCCCTCGACAGGCAAGCAGGTTGTGTACAATACGGGTGGCGATGTGCAGTACTTTGCCGAGCGTGTGGCACGTGCCGAGGAGAGAGCCGATGCTGCGGGTATCAAGCGCGACGATGTGGTGGTTAAGTATGGCCGCACGGAGCGTGGCATAATGGACTACATCTTCGACTTCCTTCCATGGATACTTATCATCGCCGTATGGTTCTTCATTATGCGTAGTATGGCGCGTGGTGGCGGTGCTGGTGGCGGTGGCGGCATTATGAATGTGGGCAAGGCTCGTGCTCAGATGTCGGACAAGAATAGTAAGCAGCGTGTTACATTCAAGGATGTAGCAGGCTTGGAGGAGGCGAAGATCGAGATTATGGAGATTGTCGATTTCTTGCGCAATGCTGATAAGTACAAGGCCTTGGGTGCAAAGATACCTAAGGGTGCACTTCTTGCAGGCCCTCCAGGAACAGGTAAGACGCTGTTGGCTAAGGCCGTAGCTGGCGAGGCTAATGTGCCTTTCCTCTCGATTTCGGGTTCCGATTTTGTGGAGATGTTCGTGGGTGTGGGTGCGTCACGTGTTCGTGACCTCTTCGATCAGGCAAAGAAGGTGGCTCCATGTATCGTCTTCATCGACGAGATTGATGCTATTGGTCGTGCACGTGGTAAGAATTCGGGCTTCTCGGGAAATGATGAGCGAGAGAATACGCTCAATCAGTTGCTTACCGAGATGGATGGCTTCCAGACTAACACGGGTGTCATCGTCTTGGCGGCAACCAACCGAGTAGATATTTTGGATAAAGCGTTGATGCGTGCAGGTCGTTTTGATCGTCAGATCGAGGTGGGCTTGCCCGATGTTAAGGAGCGTCAGGCGATTTTTGATGTTCACCTTCGCAACATCAAGCTCGACTCGAAGCTCGACAGAGAGTTCTTGGCGAAGCAGACACCTGGCTTTGCGGGTGCCGACATCGCAAACGTATGTAACGAGGCTGCACTTATCGCGGCACGTAATAATAAGGATGCAGTTACGCAGGAGGATTTCCTTGCGGCTATTGATCGTATCGTAGGTGGTCTGGAGCGTAGAAATATGCCTATGACCAAGACTGAGCGTCGTTCGACGGCTATCCACGAGGCGGGTCACGCTACGGTTATGTGGCGATTGAAGAACTGCGATCCCGTGCTCAAGATTACCATCATTCCTCGCGGTCGTTCGTTGGGTGCTACGTGGTACTTGCCTGAGGAGAGGGTGAACCACAATGTTGAGCATTTCCAGCACCAGATGGCAGGTATGCTTGGTGGTCGTGTTGCAGAGCAGATTTTGATGGATGTGACCAGCACGGGTGCACTCAGCGACTTGGAGCGTACAACAAAGATTGCATACGCTATGGTTGCCTATTACGGTATGAGTCCCAAGGTAGGTAATGTTAGCTTCTACGACACTACAGGTCAGCGCGATACCTTCACAAAGCCATTCTCGGAGAGAACATCCGAACTTATCGATGCGGAGGTGCGTCGCATTGTCGATGAGGCAGTCGAGCTTACACGCTCAATCATCGAGGCGGAGCGAGAGAATATCGAGCGTCTTGCCGACCTACTTATCGCCAAGGAGACAATCTTTGCGGAGGATGTTGAGGCTATCTTGGGTAAGAGCGAGCAGCAGAAGGCTAAGGAGTTGCTTGAGGCAGCAGAGAGTGCTAAGCAGACCGAGGTCGAGGTTGTGGATGACGCAGAGGATGAGTCGGAGATCGAGGTTGAGGTTTTGGTAGCGGATACTGATGGCGCAACCATCAAGTATGTATTCGATGCCGAGTCGAAAGATAGCAAGGAGAGTAACGAATAGATATAGAAACTACTAATATCGAGAGGTTATGAATGACAAGAGTCGTAATCTGATAGTTCGCACCCTAAGTGGCGCGGTGTTGTTGGGAGTGGTGTTGGCTGCAGCCTTCTTAGGTAAGTATGCCTACGGTGCATTGTTGCTCTTCATCCTATCAATGGGTATGGACGAGTTTTACACCATAGTCAAAAAGGGTGGTATAGAGCCGCAGAAGAACGCAGGCCTGGTATTAGGTGTTGGACTTTTTGCTGGAGCATTCGAAATATTTAAGAGAATGTACGATGGTGTGGAGATTCCTGCAGGACTGTTTATGTTCGTAGGGGCGATTGTCCTCTTCTTGCTCTTTGTGCCATTCCTCCTCGAGATTTTTCGTGCCAAGGAGAACCCTTTGCGCAACATTGCAGCGACGCTTATGGGTGTTATCTATGTAGCATTGCCTATGTCGCTTATGCTCTTCATTCCGCTACTTCTGAGTGGTGGTGTATGGCGTGCCGAGGCATTCTTGTTCTACCTCTTTATTGTGTGGGGTAACGATGTCTTTGCCTACCTCGTGGGCGTGAGCATCGGCAAGCACAGAATGTGTGAGCGTATTTCGCCTAAGAAGTCTTGGGAGGGCTTTGTCGGAGGTATTATCGGTGCTCTGGCTATGGGCGCTTTGGGTAATGTTGTCGTTGGCGGTGGCTACCTCTTGTGGTTGGGCTTGGCGCTGATTGTCGCTATCTGCTCGGTGCTCGGTGACTTGGTTGAGTCGATGTTCAAGCGCGAGGCAGGCATCAAGGATTCGGGTAATATCTTGCCTGGTCATGGCGGTATGCTCGATAGGTTCGATGCGCTGATTATCTCGGTGCCTTTCGCCTTTACCTACCTTGTTATTACAGTGATACTATAAAATAGAAATCTATAACCTAAAACTAAAACTATATGAAGATTAATAAAGAGGGTTACATAATCATCGGAACCACAGGACTGATATGCTTGGCTATATGGCTGCTCGTCTACTTATTTATCGACACTGTTTCGGCCTATATCTGGTTTATGACCATTTTCTTGGCAGTCTTTTGGTTTTTCGTTGCAGCCTTCTTCCGTGAGCCTCGCCGTGTGCAGATTCACGATGATGAGCTTATCTTCTCGCCTTGCGATGGCCGCGTGGTTGTTACGGAGGTTGTGCACGAGAAGGAGCATATCGACTGCGAGATGATGCAGATCTCAATTTTTATGTCTGTGACTAACGTCCACATGAACTGGTTGCCCGTAGGTGGCGAGGTGGAGTACACTAAGCATCACCACGGTCGTTTCCTCGTTGCATGGCACCCTAAGTCGTCTGCCGAGAACGAGCGTACAACGACTGTTGTTAAGATGAAGGATGGTCGTCGTGTGCTCATTCGTCAGATTGCAGGCTTTGTAGCACGTCGTATCGTGTCGTATGTTAAGCCAGGTAAGCAGATGAAGCAGAACGATGTGCTGGGCTTTATCAAGTTTGGCTCGCGTGTTGATGTGCTTATTCCAAAGGATTCGGAGCTCTTCGTCGAGATCGGTGATCCGGTTATCGGTTCGCAGACGCCTATCGCGCGCTTGAAGCGTCGTGAGTAGTAGTCCTAAACAATTAGCTACATCTTGTTATGAACGGTAGTAAACTACTAAAGAGCATTGTCACGCTGCTTATCGCTTGTGGCGTGCTCTTTCTTATATGGTATCTTTCGCGCGTGGTGATATATATTATCGTCTCGGCGGTGTTGGCTATCATGGGAAGCGGTTTGGTGCAGCGTCTTTCGCGTGTAAAGCTCTTTGGTAGGGATGTGTCGCGCGGTATGGCTGCGGCTATTACGCTGGTTGTTATATGGTGTGTTGCGGGCGGTTTGTGCGCATTGTTTCTGCCACCTGTCGTAGATAAGATCAACCAATTTACGCAGTTGGAGTGGGATGGTATCGCCGAGGCGGTGCAGGGTGCGCTTGTCGATGTGCAGCTCTTGCTGCAAAGAGTATTTAATGTCGAGTTCGACGATGTGGCAACGACTATCAAAAACTACCTTATGAACAATGTCGATATCGACTATATGAGTACCTTCTCGAATATCATTTCGGTACTCAGCTCGTCGTTTATTGCTATCTTCTCGATATCGTTCATTACGTTCTACTTCCTGAAGGAGGATGGACTCTTCTATCGCCTTGTCGCGGTGTTCTTCCCAGATCGTTATCGTACCAATGTCTTCCATGCTTTGGACTCGATTACAGCCCTTCTAACACGCTATTTCGGAGGTCTGCTTGTCGAGAGTTTGGTGCTTCTTACGATTATATCTGTTGTTATGATGCTCTTCGGTATGTCGGCTGGTGATGCCCTTGTCATAGGTCTTATCATCGGTGTTATGAACGTAATTCCCTATGCCGGTCCATTTATCGGCTGCGTCATATCGTTGCTTATCGGCATCATCACGCCTATTGATGGTAATGTTACATTTACGGCCTTGGCTATCGTCTCGACGATCGTTGTCGTAAAGCTTATTGATGATTTTATTATTCAGCCCACGCTCTACTCCGACCGTGTGCAGGCGCACCCTTTGGAGGTATTCCTCGTGATTCTTATCGCTGGCTATGTCGGCGGTATTTGGGGTATGCTCTTGGCAATTCCGCTCTACACGGTTCTCAGAGTCTTCGCCCGTGAGTTCTTCTCAGAGTATGGTCTTGTGCGTCGCCTCACGGGGCAGATGACCAAGTAGTGTGGCATAAACAGAATAGAGTTTACTATGCAGAGCGTAGCAAATACGAATACTACTACAATAACCAATATAGATATCGAGGCGGAGGTTATCCACGGCAAGAAGATTGGTCGTGCCTTGGGCTTTCCTACGGCAAATATGTCTATGGCCGGATACGAGAGTGTCGAGCGCGGAGTATATCTGTCGCGTGTAGTGATTGATGGCCATAGCTATAGGGCTATGTCGAATGTCGGTATACGTCCCTCGGTAGGCGGAAAGGAGCTACTCCTCGAAACGCATGTCTTGGACTTTACGGGCGACCTATATGGTCGTAGATTGCGTATTACGCTTGTCGAGAAGATTCGTGATGAGAAGCGTTTTGCCTCGATTGGCGATCTTAAGGAGCAACTTATGCGCGATTATGAGTATATTCGCAATCGTTAGTGTCGCCTAAGATTGGTGCTTGCTATATAATTTATTAAAGAATGAGGCTATCTACCAGCTGGGTAGATAGCCTCTACTTTTTTGGGAATGGATGCTCTATTCTGCGGCTTCGCCCCATACACGGTGGCTTAGCTCTACGCCGCACATCTCCAATGCGCGCTGCGTAGTGCTGAGACATAGCTCCTCGATGCTTGCTGGGCGGAAGTAAAATGACGGTGAGGCGGGAACAATA
>JAFYXB010000015.1 GCA_017546345.1 Alistipes sp.
CACCGTAGAGTTACGGCCAAGGCCAATCTCATCAACGACGATACGTGCCACACCTACGCAGTGGTCGAGCATCGGCGTAGAGTCGTAGCGCTCGGCATCGCCCATCCTCTCGGCAGCCATGCACAACGCCTTATCGACCATCGTCTGGGTGGTCACGGAAAAGTTTGAGGCTATATGTTTGCGAAAATCGCTATATCTATCTAATGCTTCTAATGCATTCATAATCACAATGTTTTATGGTTATGCTTTGCGTACTATTACAAGGTCGTCACCACCCACACGGTAGCGCTCCCTCTCTTCAAGGCTGAGATCACTCTCGAAGGCTATGCGCTCAACCGTAAAGCCTGCATCGCGGAGTCGATCATCGTAATCACGGCCATAGATGCGGCGGTGGTCATACTGCCCGAAGATGCGTGTGCGCTCCTCGGCATCGGTAATCGTGTCGTCCTCGAAGGTCACCTCTCGAGATCTATCCTCCGGAACGAGCATTATGCCCCAACCTCCTGGGCGCATGACGCGATGCAATTCGTGCATCGCAAGTCTATCATCTTCGACATGCTCCAAAAGGTGGTTACAGATGATAACATCCACCGAACAATCCTCGAGCGGTATGCTCTGCACGTCGAAGTGAATATCGGCCAAGGGCGACTCCAGATCGGCGGTGATATATCGCTTCGTGGTGCCGTATGCACGCCTAAAATGGCGGCGTAACGATGGCTCGGGAGCAATATGCAACAGCGTGGGGAGCGTGGTGAGAAGGTCGGTGTTGCGCTCCAACCATAGCCATATCATACGGTGGCGCTCCAGGGCCAAACAGCGCGGACATAGTGCCTCGCTGCGCTGGCCGACATAGCCGTAGGGCAGGAAGCGACGAAAAGATCCGCCACAGACGGGGCAACGACGCCTACGACCCGCATATGCCAGGCTTAGCAGTGGCGTGACCAACCCCGCGATGCGATGTAGCGTGCTACGCGATATGTGGTTTAGTGTCCAGCGAACAACGGCTTTCATCGCGTAACCTATGCTTCGGGGTTGATAAGACGCTCCACCTCGGCCTCGGTGGTTGTGAGGTGCTTGCGGCACTCGCCAATAAGCTCAGTAGCACGGCGAACAGATGCTGTAAGCTCGTCGATAGTCATATCGCCCGAACGAAGGCGTGCAACAATCTGCTCTACCTCGGCCATAGCTTCGGTATATGATAACTTTTTCTTGCTCATATAATTATACTCGTTTTTTCGTTTTTGTAACCGTAGCATCAACCTCGCCATCACAAAGGCTAATGCTTACACTATCGCCCACCGTAACATCATCAATGCTGCGCACTCCTCGCATCACGGCAAAGCCCATACGCAGAAGGCTATCCAACGAGAAACTATCGACAACCGTAGCACAGCTATCAACCCTCTCGCGGGCGGCACGCAGCAGCTGGCTCGCACCTTCAGCGATGCTCTCCTCGGCACGATCCAAGCGGTGCGAGAGGTTGGTGAGTAGGAGGATAGCCGAACGTGAAAGCTCGGCAGAAATGCGTTCGTGGGCGACCTTTTCACAAGACAAACGCTCGGCAACATAGCTGCGTAGCTGAAGGGCATAATCCTCAATTTGCATCATCTCAGCATCGAGCATCTCGGCAAACGTAGTAGCCACAGCCGTAGGGGTCTTACACATACGGTAAGCGACCATATCGGCAACACTAACATCCTTATCGTGGCCAATACCCGTAAAGATTGGTAGCGGGAACTGCGCCACGTGCGAAGCGATGCGGTAGGAGTCAAATAGTGCGAGGTCACTTGTCGAGCCACCACCTCGAATCAAGGCGACAGCATCGAACTCATCCTCCGCGGCAGCGATACGGAGCAGAGCATTTATAACACTCTCCTCGGCACCTTCACCCTGCATCTGCGACTCGAAAAGCGTAGTGCGAAGAGCATAAGGTGCACGGCTAAGCTCCTGCATAAAATCGCGATATCCAGCAGCCGTAGCACTCGACACCACAGCGATACGCAGTAGCGGACGAGAGGGCTCGACCTCGCGGTTCATATCCCACACACCATCGGCTTGTAGTTGCGCAATGGTCTCGCGACGCCTACGCTCCACCTCACCCAAGGTGTACGACGGGTCGATGTCGATAATCTGCAACGAAAAGCCATATACCTCGTGGTAGGTAACCACGACACGTACCAAGAGTCGTAATCCTGCGCGTAGCTCATCACCCGTAGTTGCTGCAAAACTTGCGGCAAGGCTGCTATATGCCGACCTCCAGATTACGGCACGCGCCTCGGCACGTGGCTGAGCCTCGTTATTGCCCTTCTCGACAAGGTTGAGGTAGCAGTGGCCCGAGCGATTAACCTTTAGCTCCGAAACCTCGGCACTAATCCACACGGGATCGGCAAAGCGCGTCTCGAGAGTCGAGCGCACCATGCGTTGCAGGTCGAATAGCGTGAGTGAGCTATCTGCTGTAGTGGGTATGTCGAGAGGTTTTAATACCATTGTTATCAGCATCTTACAATATTATAACTGCGTGTTCGCTCTCTATCTGAGAGCCGAGGGGCAACTGGAGGTTTACCAGCGTCTGGCTCTCCATAGCCTCGCCATCGCGCATCGCAGCACGCCACAACGGTGCCTCCTCGATAGCACGCTCCACACGGCGCAGTAGCTGTCGCGAGGTGGCCTGCAACACCTCACCAATGCGGGCACGGCCATCGGTGCCTATCGTAAGACGAAGCGAGACTCGCTCGGCAGCGTTTGGCTCGCGCCAATTAACCACGTCGGAGAGATAGTCCGTAAAATTGTCGTAGCCATCGGTCGAGAAACTCGCTGGAGTATCGTAGCGTAGACGTACCATGATGACCCCCTCGCTCGCACCCTCACCCCACAGAGCAACACTCTCCTCGTCGGCAGGCAACACGTCGATACTCTCGATATCCTCGTGTGGAATGTCGTCAATAGTGGCTACAACCCTGCCATTGACAACATACAGCGGCTCGCGGGCCGAGAGGCTCTGCAATGTGAGCGACAGAGCGAAAACAATTATTGGTATTATCCTTATCATACGCTTCGTAAATGAACAAGGGCTGTTCAACCCATCGAGTTGTAACAGCCCCTGTCTTGCTTCTCGGAAGTGCTACTCGTGCACCACTTCCTGCTCTATGAAGTTGCTCTCTACAACTCGCTCTCCTTCAATCGCTCGGCATTCTCGGCTACGATCAACTGATCGATAACATCCTGAATGTCACCATCCATAAATGCTGAGAGGTTGTAAATTGTGTAGTTGATACGGTGGTCGGTAATTCGGCCCTGAGGATAGTTGTAGGTACGAATCTTTGCCGAACGGTCACCCGTAGATACCATCGTCTTACGCTTCGAAGCAATCTCATCGAGATACTTCGAGTACTCGAGGTTGAAGACACGTGTACGCAACTCCTCGAA
>JAFYXB010000016.1 GCA_017546345.1 Alistipes sp.
AGTAGAAGGGGTTAGATATGGCCTCGATAAAGAAATTGGGCTGGATGGGACATACTTGACGTATTTCCCATTCAGCCCAACGATTGAGATGCAGCAGATACTGCCTTATCACAAGAAATTAACCGCACTTAGAATATCCACAAGCCATACAAGTAAGACATCCATTCTGATATGCCATATTCTCCTGACCGCACTGTGGACAACGACCCTTACCGCGTGTACCATCCTTGATGTACTGCTTGAGGGCACGCTCTACACCATTCTTCCATGTGTTGATAGTCTCGCTATCGAGGTGAAGACCATCTACGAGCTGCACAACCTTGTCGATAGGCATACCGTAGCGCAATACACCTGAGATAAGCTTTGCGTAGTTCCAGAACTCCTCGTCGAAGAGTCGTGAGATACCACCGATAGTGTTGATATAGCCGTAACGATCCTGATACTGGAAGTCGTAACGCTTAGTGCCATCAGCCTCGCTAACCTTGAGGATGTTACCACGAGTGATAGTCTTAGGGATGTACATCGCATCCTCCTCGATCTTACCTGTAAAGATCTCGTATGGACGATCGTCCTGCTTACCTACGAAAGCGATCCAATCCTCGGGACCGTTCTTGAAACGAACGATATCTGCGGGGATAGACTCGGGACGACGCATAGACTGCTCGCTCTTGCACTTGCCACCATTGTCCTTCGACTTAACATCGAGAAGCACACCTGTACGGCAACCGTCACGATATACTGTGATACCCTTACAGCCACACTCCCACGCTGTACGATATACATCGGCTACGAGTTCCTCAGATACATCGTTTGGAAGGTTTACGGTAACAGAGATTGAGTGATCCACCCACTTCTGGATAGCACCCTGCATCTTCACCTTAGCAACCCAGTCGATATCGTTTGCTGTAGCGTGGTAGTAGGGCGAAGCCTTGAGCATCTTGTCGAGCTCCTCCTCGCTTACGTTCTGGAGATTTGCAATGTCGTAGCCATTGATCTCGAGCCACTTAACGAACTGGTGGTGATATACGTAGTACTCCACAAACTTCTCGCCAGTCTCATCTACGAATGATGCTACCTGATCCTTGTCCGATGGGTTGATCTTACGACGACGCTTGTATACGGGGCGGAATACGGGCTCGATACCAGATGTTGTCTGCGACATAAGCGATGTTGTACCCGTAGGCGCAATGGTAAGCATAGCGATATTACGACGGCCATACTTCTGCATCTCCTCGCGAAGCTCGGGTGCTGCCTCCAAGATACGAGCGATCATAGGGTTGCCCTGCTCCTTCTCGAAGTTGAAGACACCGAAGGCACCACGCTCCTTAGCCAAGCCTACCGATGCACGGTATGCCTCAACAGCGAGTGTGCGGTGTACGCTCACAGCGAAGTCGATAGCCTCGTCAGAGCCGTAGCGCAAGCCCAACGCTGCGAGCATATCGCCCTCAGCAGTAATACCAAGACCTGTACGGCGACCCTTAAGTGCCATATCCTTAATCTTACGCCATAGCTCGATCTCTACGCGACGCACATCGTCGTCCTCGGGATCCGAAGCGATCTTATTGATAATAAGCTCAACCTTCTCAAGCTCCAAGTCGATGATATCATCCATAAGGCGCATAGCCTTAGCTACGTGCTGTTTGAAGAGGTCGAAGTTGAACGATGCCTTCTCAGTAAATGGATTCTCAACATAGCTTAGGAGGTTGAGAGCCAAAAGACGGCAGCTATCGTAAGGGCAGAGAGGAATCTCGCCACATGGGTTTGTCGAAACTGTACGGAAGCCCTCGTCAGCGTAGCAATCGGGCACACTCTCACGGATGATAGTATCCCAGAAGAGCACACCAGGCTCTGCCGACTTCCAAGCGTTGTGGATAATCTTATCCCAAAGCTTCTTAGCGTCGATATCCTGCTTCATTGTAGGCTCGGCAGCTGCAACGGGGAACTGCTGAGTATAGCTCTTGCCAGCAAGCGCTGCACGCATGAACTCGTCGTCGATCTTGATCGATACGTTAGCACCCGTAACCTTACCTGTGTCTACCTTAGCATCGATGAAACGCTCTGCATCGGGGTGCTTGATAAGCAACGAGAGCATGAGGGCACCACGACGGCCATCCTGTGCAACCTCGCGTGTTGAGTTTGAGTAGCGCTCCATGAAGGGAACGATACCTGTTGAGGTGAGCGCCGAGTTGAGCACGGGGCTACCTGTAGGACGGATGTGCGAGAGGTCGTGACCTACACCACCACGACGCTTCATAAGCTGCACCTGCTCCTCGTCCATACGGAAGATACCACCGTAAGAGTCGGCAGGATTCTTATGGCCGATAACGAAGCAGTTAGAGAGTGATGCAACCTGCATATTGTTGCCGATACCCGTCATAGGGCCACCCTGAGGGATGACATAACGGAAGTTGTCGAGAAGCTCGAAGATCTCGTCGCGGCTAAGGCCATTGGGATAGTTAGCCTCGATACGTGCCAACTCCGCAGCGATGCGGTCGTGCATATCCTTTGGTGTAGTCTCGTAGATGTTGCCGAAAGAGTCCTTCAAGGCATACTTGCTCACCCACACCTGTGCGGCGAGATCGTCACCTTCGAAATAGACCTTACTTGCGGCTACGGCATCGTCGTACTTCACCGTTGGCAGTTGGGCATTTTTGGTTTTATTAGTCATAGTTTGTATTATATATATATTTTCTTTTGTTTCTCTCTATCGATCAACGACTTACCACACCCTGCATCACACTATATGATTAAACGCAGAATTCAGGCATACAAAATTCGTGATTTTTGTCGGATAAAAAAAATTTCTGAGCCCTATTTTTTTCGACACCTTATTCACAAACACCTAATAAACACACAAAAAAATGCGCCACAGCATAGTGTAGCGCATCTTTCGTATAGTTACATTTTTTTTACTCTTTACATAGTGGACAAATATAGTTAAATAGGGCTATTCCAGCAGATGCCGAGGCCAGACCAACAGCCGCTCCAAGCACTATATCTTGCGGAAAATGACAGGCCAGATATATGCGCGAATAGCATATCACGAGGGCTACGGCAACCATAATCCACGTAAACCATCGACGCGCCACCACAACGGAGCTAAGCAGCGACATAGCGATTATCGTAGCCGCGTGCGCCGAGACCGTGCCATACTGACCATGATCATACGAAGGTACGTGAACAGAATCGAGACCCTCCGAGAACATCGGTCTTAGGCGTGCTGGGAACGAAGGCCACACCTCACCCAGAGGACCTGTATGCTTAAAGATACCTGCAATCAGATCGGCCATACCCATAGCCAACACTACACTAAGGAAGAGCGCCACGACACCTCGCCAACTGTAGCGTCGCCACACCATATATACTATAAGAGCATAGAGTGGCAACCACACGACCACGCCTGAAGCGATAGTCATAAGGCTATCAAGCAGAGTTCCACCATCGAAGTTAAGCGCCTCAAAAAGAGCAATATCCCACGTTACATTCTCCATACGCCAAGCATTAAAAAGCAGCATACATCGGCAATGAAGCCCCCTCGGCAGCGATAGTTGCGAGCATCGCACCACACTGCATCACACCCCATATCATAGCTACGACCAATATCCACTGGCCGATAAAACCAACACGCGTAACCGCACCCTGCACGGCCATATCTACACGTCGAGGCATAAAGTGCATAACATAACCCAAAGCCATAATCACAAGGGCCGGCATAGAGCTCTCCACCAAGCCTATAAAGTCGCTAAACGAGGTGTTATAAGCAATACTACTTAGCACCCTCTCCACCATAGCCATATCCTTAGCCGTAAATAGCAGCCAACCGAAGGCAACGACAACGAATGTAAGGATTGTCGAGGGTAGGCGCAACAACAGATTCATCTCCTCACCCGTAGCCTTAGCCCACGGCACAATGCGCATCCAGAGTTTGTGCAACGCAAGAGCTACGCCATGCAGCGCTCCCCAAGCCAAAAATGTAAGGCCTACGCCATGCCACAGACCACCGAGAAGCATCGTGATAATAAGATTAAGGTATGTGCGCACTGCGCCACGGCGGTTACCACCAAGACTTATGTAGAGATAGTCGCGCAACCAGGTCGAGAGCGAGATATGCCACCTGCGCCAAAACTCGGTAATCGTAGCCGACTTATAAGGTGCATTGAAGTTATCGGGAAGTCGGAAGCCAAGCAACAGAGCAACACCCACCGCCAAATCGGAATATCCCGAAAAATCACAATATATCTGCAACGTGAAGCCCAAGATTGCCATAATAGCAACACCTCCACCATCACCTAACTGACCCGCAAAGGCAGGAACTACAAACAAGACTCCGAGCGACTTAGCAATAATTGCATACTTAAATAGACCTCCAACAATAAGTGTTACGGCACGTCCCAGGTCATCCCGACTGACACTTAGTCGAGAGGCCTTAATTTGAGGTATAAACTCCGAAGCCTTGACCAACGGGCCGAGGAACATTTTTGGGAAGAATGAGAGCAAAAAGAGGTAGTCGGTAAATCGACGCAGTGGCTCGATCTTTCCGCGCGAGATATCGACAACATAGGCTATCGACTGAAAGACGAAGAACGAAACACCCGCAGGGATGACCAATGCCTCAAACTCCAAGACCCCGCTATCGTAGATCGACTGCAGCCACCCCACGACCATATTTCCCGCCTTGAAGTATGTGAGTATCGACACATTGATAATCACACTCAGAGCCACCCAACCCGAGCCACTACACCCCTTACGACGATGGTGAGCTACACACCAACCGATGGTATAGTCGCTGAGTGCTACAGCAATAAGCAGTAGCAGATATAGGCCCGATAGTTTATAATAGAAATATAGTGAAAAGGCTGTAACATAGAACGTTCGCAACCACGCAACACCTCTAACAGCCAGATAACCCACACCAAAGACAAGGAACATCAGCAGGAATAGGCCACCCGCCAGCGTCATTGGCGACTGCGGATCATAGCTAAGCAGGTAGAGCAGTTGCGACATAGACTCCTCGACAGATAGGGGTGCAACAAACATACCCTTGATATACTCCCAAAGCTGCTCCATTACTCCTCTACGCCATTTTGCTCCACAACACTCCACTCTCCCATATCGAGCGAATCGACAATAGCTGCTACCGCGGCCATCTGCGCTTCGATACTTGCTATACGAGCCTGCTCCCTGGCCCACGCCTCGCGAGCCTTACGCTCCTCCTCAACGCGTACCATCTCCTCACGCTCTGCAAGCAGATCGTAGACAGGTTTACGTATTGCCGCAGCCAAAGCCTCGGCAAGAGCACGGCCACCACGGAAGTTGATATGCGTATAATCCTTAGCTGCCCAACCATTAGCCACAAACTTGGGCATACCGCCCAGCGCAGCCATAGCCTCGGCCGTATTCCAAAACGCAGCGCCACAACTATCTGCCGCAGCACGCTGATACTGACTCAGCGCATCGACCGTACCGATAGGCTTATACCCCTCACCCTGCGTATCGCGTACCCAGCGGTCACTGACACCCATAACCATAATTGCGGCATTGGGGAAGCACCTCTCGGCATAGGCTATCATATCGCGAAGCTGATCGCGGTATTTCGAATAGTTGCGTCTCTCGGCCTGCATGATATTAAGACCATACTGCAACACCACAAGGTCGTAACCGAGCAGTTCGTCAATCTGGCGGTTGATATGCGCACCCGTGCCGAAGATAGCATGACCATTGTTGCTACGCACCGAGAAGTTGTCGATCATAACACCCGAGTCACCCTCCAGCGACACGCCATAGCATAGCACATCGCCCTCCACGACCTTGATTGCAAGATCAGTAATTGGTGCCTCGACATATATTTCACGAAGACGGCTATCAGCCTCCAACTCAACCTCATAGCGCAGCGTATCACTCAACGAAAGCTCCACACGGCTATCTGCCTCGCTAAGCAGGATGATACGCGCACGGCCCACCGAGTCGAGCGTTTCGAAGGCATCCGTAACACTCCACTGCGTTCTTGCTCCCGCTCCACCACGAGCCAGATAGCCCGACACGAAGAACTTATCGCGCAACTCCTCGGGTGCCGACTTAGGTTTCATAACGCTATATGCCGACCAGCCCGACGATGTACGACGAATCGTGCGGCGCACCGTTGCAAAGGGTATATCGCACGCCACAAAGCCTACACCTCGGCCACCGAATATCTGTTGTAGTTCGCTACGCAGATCCGAGGTAAGGATATCGCCCTCGACAAATGAATCGCCAAGGAATGCGATACGCGCAGCCTCACCCGAAGCCAACTTATCGACAAAGCGGTCGAAGCGCGACACTTCCAACGTATCGAAATCCTCGATAGCGACAATCGGAAGCGACATATCGGGCATAACCTCCTCGCTGCGTGGCACACGGCGCACAGCCTCGCCCTCACGTTCATATATCCACTCCTTGCGTATCGAGGGTAGCGGCTCTACCTGCTCGGCCTCAACCTCCTCAATACAGGGTTCAAGCGTAGCCAACTCGTGCTCCAGACGCTCAATGTCGGCCGAATACTCCACGACCTGCTCCTCGCCAACAATATCCTCCAAGAGGCTAACCTTTGCGAAGTGCATACCAAAGAGCTCGAAGGGTGGGATAAGAGCAAAAAGAGCCACACCCACCACAACGGCGAGTGTCAGCACAAAGCCTCTAAGCATATAATCCCTCTCCTTCATATATTTATATTTCAATTATTTACGTCGCGAGATAAGCACGACATAATATATTACCGTAGCAATAGCACTCAGGGCCGATACCAGATATGTGCGTGCAGCCCAACGAAGCGAAAGACGAGCACCATCCAGATCCTTACCCACGAGCAACTCTCTACTCTCCAGCCACTCCAAAGCTCTTGCCGAGGCATTATACTCCACGGGGAGTGTCACAATGGCAAAGAGTGCCGCAACCGAGACAAGCAAAATGCCCAACCAGCACAACATTGCGTTGTTGGTAGCTGCCATAAGCGCCAAGCCAAGCATAATAACCCACGGAGCGACACGTGACGAGAAGTTTACGACGGGAACTAGACGTGAGCGTAGGCGCAACGCATTGTAGCCCGTCACATACTGCACAGCATGTCCGCACTCGTGGCACGCCACGGCCATAGCAGCAACACTACGCTCCGAGTAGACGCTATCGCTAAGGTTTATCGTAAGCGTCTCGGGATTGAAGTGATCTGTTAGGTGTCCTCTGACACGTGTAACCTGCACATTATAGATACCGTGTGCATGAAGCATCTTCAGAGCAACCTCTGCGCCGGTCAAGTTCTGAGGCGAAGGGAGCTTCGAGCACATCTGCATAACGCTACGCAAACGTGCCTGCACAGCATAGCCCACAACAGCAATAAGCACCATAAGCACTATGGGCATTGCCATAGAGCCCTCACCAGCAAGAACATCACTACTTGCCAAGGCCACGGTATCAACCTGCAAAATATACATAATTTGAAGTTACTATATGAGTGTATAGATGTATCCTACGAAGATAAGCAAGAAGATAGCACCCTCAAGGCGTGTGATACGCTTATCGCCAATAAACAGACCCGAAAGAAGCACCAATACGGGAGCCGACACCGCTACAGCGATATCTATCATCGTAATATTACCCATTGAGAGTGGTGTAATCAACGAGCTTGCACCAAGGATAAGCAATATGTTGGCGATATTAGAGCCGAGGACATTACCCAAAGCCAAGCCACCACGACCCTTGATAAGCGAGACCAAGCTCGCAGCCAACTCGGGAAGTGACGTACCACCAGCAACAAGCGTAATGGCAATCGTAGCCTCCGAAACACCGAGATTGCGAGCTATTTCGGTTGCGCTATCTACACATAGCTGACCACCATAGATAAGCATTCCCAAACCTCCCAAAATCCACACAGGGATACGCCACGCGGGCATAGACTTAGCACTCTGAGCATCTTCCTCGCCATCTGCCGACACAGCAGCGCCCTCCTTGCGACTCTGACGAATCGAATAGAAGAGCATAAGTATATAGAAGAAGAGAAGCAACGCACCCTCCCAACGTGTGATGACATTATCGTAGGCCGTAACACCCCACAACGCCACAGAGGCTAAGATACAGATAGGTATATCGCTACGCATATTCGAGCGCGTTAGAAGCACAGGGGCTACCACAGCACATAGGCCCAAAATAGCATATACATTAAAGACATTAGATCCCACAACATTGCCGATAGCCATCTCGCCACTACCCGAAAGGGCCGAAAGTGCACTTACGACAAGCTCGGGCATCGACGTACCCACAGCAACAATCGTAAGACCTACGACAAATTCCGAAACCTTGAAACGTGCTGCCAAAGCCACCGAGCCATCGGTAAGCAGCGTAGCACCAAAGATAATCAACACAAGGCTGATAACAAGAAAAACGTATTCCATTTACACAATTATTAGTAACGGCGCAAAGGTAGTAAAAAAAGTGAATGACCACTATTATAAGTGGTCGAATTGTATTAAGTTGTTGTTACATTTTCAAGACAAGCTACAACAAGCCTTCTTTCCGACAAAAGGGCTATGCAGACATCTCAACAGCAATGGCTATGATAGCCGAGCGTAACGCTCTATCGCCTACCCGATCAATGCCTCAACAGCTCGTCTACCCTCCTCGCCAAGCGACAACGAGAACTCATTGACAAACAGCGCTATATGCTTCGATATAACCTCATCATCAAGCTCTCTTGCATGCTGCTTTATATATTCGCGCGACACCTCGGGATGCGCAAAAGCATACTCGATACTGCGTCGCAATACCCTATCGACACACTCCGCCAGCTCATCGCCCAAATCACGCGCCACGACAATCGAGCCCAAGGGCAACGGTAACGACATCCTACGCTCCCACTCCAGACCCAAATCGGCAACAAGCTCCAGGTTGCGTGCCGCATAGACAAACCTGCCCTCATGGATAAGCACTCCGCCATCAAACTCACCCCTCTCCACAGCCTCGGCAATCTCGCTAAAGAGGCGTGGCGTACGCTGCTCTATCTCAGGGAATAGCTTGCAGACCAACGCATTAGCCGTAGTATGCACGCCCGGAACAGCGATATGACGCAGTGGTGCACTATCGCCCTTACGGCGCACCAGCAGCGGACCATTGCCACGACCAAGAGCCGAGCCACTATCGAGCAACGCATACTTATCACTAATGGCCGAAAGTATGACCGTACTACACTTCGTGACATCCGCCCTACGCGCCAAGGCCTGCTCGTTGAGCTGTTCGATATCGTGATACTCCACATCGAACTCCAACCCCTCAAGGTCGATACGTCTATTGACAATCGCATCGAACATAAAGGTATCGTTCGGACATGGCGAGATCGAAAGTCGTAATCGTCGAGACATATATTCTACTTTTTATTGCGGCCGTAGCGTCCCGAAAGCCAACCTACGCCATAGACAATAACAAACAATGACACCCAGCCCAAGCCAACGATAATCTCGTTGCGGAAGAAGTGCCACACCACACCTATACATACGCACACTACAACAAAGATTAGGATGTATAGTATAATCTGTTTTGTACGAGTCATAACTCCTTTTCTATTTTTATTAACACCTCAGCCAAAGCATTCAAGGCCTCCTCTACTCGCCACTCCGTAAAGGGTTCACCAACACGGTTCGATATTGCTCTGATCTCGGTGACTCTAAGTCCCAACTTCTCGGCAAGGGTAAACATCGCAGCACCCTCCATATTCTCGATATCGGCGCCACAACTCTCACTGCCACAATGCACCGTATTAGAGCGCACGCTGCGCAGCGTCGTACAACACCTATTGTGGTACTCTTGCTGAAATCTTGTGGGAAGTTCCGAACATATCTCGCTACGCACCTCGACAACCTCGCACAACGCACAGCTATCGCCATAGCTACCCGCCAAGCCAGCGAGTATCAATCGCATATCGCAGGGCCGCTCGCAGGTTGCATATAGTGAGGCAATGGCGGCAGATGTTGCCGCCATACCTACACCAGATATTACAACCTCGGCAGTGGGAGAGAGCCTTCTAAAAGGCTCTGCCTCCAACTCCGTAGGAAATATGTATACCACCTTATGGTGCATAGTTACTCAACTATTTGTAGTCCGATCCTACGACAGCCTCCAACTCCTCGACAGTGAGAGGAAGGAGCTTATCGCCGATAAAGCGGCTACCCGTCTCCGTTACGAGAACATCATCCTCGATACGGATACCACCGAACGTACGATAGTTATCCAATGCGTTGTAATCCACAATATCGGTAAACTTACCCTCAGAGCGCATCTTATCGATAAGCGCTGGGATGAAGTAGATACCAGGCTCGTCAGACATCACCGTACCTGGCTCCACGCGCCATGTCGAGCGGTGGATACATGTTGCCGACTTCGCAGCACGCTCCGCAACAGTCGAGAAGTCGAACGAACGCTCGCCAACATTCTCCAAGTCGTGAACATCAAGACCCATACCGTGGCCCAAACCGTGAGGCATAAAGAGGTACATCGCACCAGCCTCAACAGCGACCTCAGGCGTAGACTTGATAAGACCCATACCCTTCAAGCCATCTGCCAACGAGAGATATGCTGCACGGTGGATGTCAGGATACATCGTACCTGGCTTAATCATATCCTTAACCTCGCTATGCGCACGAAGTACTATATTATATATGTCGCGCTGTAGGTCGGTAAACTTACCGCTAACGGGATATGTACGTGTGTGGTCTGAGCAGTAGCCCTCGACAGACTCGCCACCGCCATCAACCAAGAGCAGACGGCCAGCCTCCAACACACCATCGTGGTTGTGGTTGTGCAAGATCTCGCCATGCTGCGTAACGATCGTTGGGAACGACACACCCTGACCATACGACTTAGCGATACCCTCAACACGACCAGCGATCTCGCGCTCAACAACACCAGGGCGACACATCTTCATTGCTGTCATATGCATCTGGTAGCCAATCTTGAATGCACGCTCCAAAGCCTCGATCTCCTCTGCCGACTTCTTCTCGCGCATCTCAGCCACGGCAAACATCAAGTCGAGCGACTTACGCTCGTGCAACATCGCAAGACGGATGCCCAACAAATCGGCAAGCTCAATCTTAAGCTCTGCACGGTAGGGAGGCAAGTAGTGCACAGGGCGGTTCTGCTCGATAGCACGCTTCAACACGTTACGAACATCTGCCTTAGGGAAGCACTTCTCAACACCGACACCAGCACCAAGCTCCGAGAGCGTAGGCATAGGACCTGTCCAAATGATATCCTCTACGGTGAAGTCATCACCAAAGAGCATAGCCTCGCCCGACTCAGCATCGAGAAGACCAATCAACGATGGAACGTCGAGTCCGAAGTAGTAGCGGAACGTGGAGTCCTGACGATAGTAGTATGTATTGTTAGGATAGTTATTAGGCACCTCGGGGTTTGCAGGAAGAAGGATAAGTCCCTTACCCACACGGCGGCACAATTCGGCGCGACGCGCCACATAAGTCTCTTTGCTGAACATAGTTATAATAGTTTTAGTTTGTTAATCTCTACTTTGTTTCAGATATAATTTTTTTGTATTTCAGTATTTTGTCGCATGTAATGTCATCTTGAGCGCAGCGAAAGATCTCCTCATAACCAACAAAGCGACATTACCTTCACAGCGAGTTGTCGCGTAGGAGATTCTTCGCTTAAGCTCAGAATGACAAGTTTCTAAATATATAAATTCTTTGTCTTATATAAGTTCGCATTTGGCGGACAAGCCCGATACCGCAGATGCGCCCTTACCTCTCTTTTTTGTTGTCAGAAGGGTTGCAGATGTGGGAGCGGGTCGCAGGCCGACAAAGCGGAGCATACTTTAGCGTATGTGAGCATTTGGCGGACAAGCCCGATACTGCAGATGCGCCCTTATCACAACAAACCACCTTAGCGAGTCACCTCCTTGTAGACTTTATCACCTCTTCTAACCTCTTCGACAGTCTTTAGCGAGATGTAGTCACCCTGCTTTGCGTTCTCGGTGGGCTGCTCGTTGAGCATAATGCCCTCGGCCTTCTGCTCCACAACGCCCGTCTTCTCACCCATAAAGAGGAGTGCATCGCCCTCGGCAACCTCGCAAGCCTCAACCAAGACCTCGGCAACACCGATACGCTTGAAGTAGTTGGTAACCTTACCCATATATACCTTCTTCAACGTTGCCGACGAGCCGTAGTGCTGACTATGCTCGACCATCGTCTTAGCAGCGTAGTAGCCGCCCCAGAAATCGCGATTGAAGACCGTACGTAGGCGCTCCTTGAGCGGAGCAACACTCTCGGGCGTATACTCGCCACGCTCCAAAAGTTGCAACGCCTCGTTGTAGTTCTCCACAACACGCTTTACATACTCGCCACCACGCGCACGACCCTCAATCTTGAGGACACGCACACCTGCACCGATAAACTTATCGAGAAAATCTACCGTACACAGATCCTTGGGTGAGAGGATATACTGTCCATCGACATCGAGCGCCTGGCCCGAATCCTTATCCGTGATTGTGTACTTACGACGACATATCTGACGGCAAGCACCACGGTTTGCCGAGTGGTGCGACTCGTGTTCCGAGAGGTAGCACTTACCCGACATCGACATACACATCGCACCGTGTGCAAACATCTCGATACGCACCAACTCACCCGCAGGACCACAGATATTCTGCTCCTCGATCTGCTTCGAGATACGTGCAATCTGCTCCAAAGAGAGCTCTCGTGCCAACACCACAACATCGGCCCACTGCGCAAAGAAGCGCACAGCCTCGATATTCGAGATGTTGCTCTGCGTAGAGATATGCACCTCCATACCTATCTGGCGAGCGTAGAGGATAGCCGCAAGGTCGGTAGCGATGATAGCATCGACACCCTCGGCCTTAGCACGGTCGATAATGCTACGCATAACCTCCATCTCGTCGTCATAGATGACGATATTCACCGTAAGGTAGGTCTTAACACCCGCCGTACGTGCCGTACGCACAATCTCGGCAAGGTCGTCAAGCGTAAAGTTCACCGATGAGGCAGCACGCATATTGAGCTGCTCGACACCGAAATACACCGAATCGGCACCTGCGTTAATTGCCGCGTGCAACGACTCGTAAGAGCCCACAGGGGCCATTATCTCTATATCTTTTCTACGTATCATCTCTTCTACTTTTTACGTCCCATAAGGTTACGAGCAAACTCACGGAGGTGCACTCGACGCTCCTCAGCGATAGAGAGACTGTCGAGGATACTCAACGCACGCTCGAAGCGCAACTCGATCTGCTGCTCGGTGGCATGCTTAACATCGAGCGCATCATATACAGCCTTCACACGCGCAATCTTCTCGTTGTCGCTGATATCTGCCATCTTGTGCGTTGTGCGCAACACCTCGCGCTGTTCGGCCGTAGCACGGCTCATAGCTTGCACCATAAGATAGGTCTGCTTACCCTCGAGGATATCGCCACCAATCTTCTTGCCCAACGCCTCATCGCCATAGCTATCGAGCATATCGTCCTGAAGCTGGAAGGCAAGGCCAAGCTCCGTAGCGAAACGATATATTTTCTTTATGTCGTCATCCTTAGCACCCGCCAACGTAGCACCAATCATCGCCGAACCCGACAACAGGGCCGACGTCTTGCGCTCGATCATAAGGATATAATCCTCAACCGACACGCGCTCCATGCTCTCGAAGTCCATATCGTACTGCTGGCCCTCGCACACCTCCAAGGCCATGTCGTTGAAGATGTTAATCACGCGCTTTAGCTTATCACCCTCCAAACCTGCGAGAAGCTTGTATGCCGTAATAAGCATTGCATCGCCCGAGAGGATAGCTACATTACCACCCCACTTCGCATACACCGAAGGCTTACCGCGACGCACGGCAGCATTGTCCATAATGTCGTCGTGCAGCAGCGTGAAGTTGTGAAAGACCTCCACAGCCATTGCCGCAGGCATAGCTGCCGCAACCTCACCACCAAAAGCCTCAGTAGAGAGGAGCAACAACACGGGGCGTAAGCGTTTACCACCACCCGACATCGAGTATATTATCGGAGTGTAGAGCAACTCTGGTTCTTCGGGAGTCTGCATCTGTCGAAGCGTAGCCTCGAAGAGCTCCAATATCTCATCGTTTGTATGACACATAACCTTAAAAGAAACTATTTTATTTTTGTTTTATAATCACTCTTTCGCGCTTAAGTTTCATCGCATCAGAGCTTAAATCGTAGTATTAAGCCCTATTATGGCTCAAAAATAGTAATTTTTTTGCAGAGATTAAAATAATTTTGGTAACTTTGACCAATTAATTTCAAAAAACCTAACACACTATGATGAAAAAATACGCAATGGGTATCGATATCGGCGGTACCAACACAGCTTTCGGCCTCGTAGACGAGGATGGTAATGTGATCGCCGAGGGCAAGATTTCTACCGACAAGTTCAAGTATTACGACGATTATAAACCATACGTTGAGACCTTGGCTGCAGCAATGAAGGAGGTTATTGCCTCTCAGCCCGAGTGCGACCTCATCGGTATCGGCGTAGGTGCTCCTAATGCCAACATTCACTCTGGCCGCATCGAGACTCCTGCAAACCTTTGGAAGTTCGAGGATCCCGCAGATCCACGCCCCAACTCTATCCGCATATTCAACTTTGTCGAGGATCTCGGCAAGCACTTTGGCGGTGCTAAGGTGATGATTACCAACGACGCTAACGCCGCAGCTATCGGCGAGATGGTCTTCGGTAACGCACGTGGC
The DNA here is from genome assembly GCA_017546345.1 of Alistipes sp. Classification (GTDB taxonomy): domain Bacteria; phylum Bacteroidota; class Bacteroidia; order Bacteroidales; family Rikenellaceae; genus Alistipes. Next base: position 14,747 of record JAFYXB010000016.1, read on the forward strand.
ATGAAGGACTTTGCGATGATCACACTCGGCACAGGTCTTGGCTCAGGCATCGTCTGCAACGACGAGATGGTATATGGCCACGATGGCTTCGCTGGTGAATTTGGCCACATCGCTGTAGCATCACGCGAGACAGGTCGTCAGTGCGGTTGCGGTCGTCGCGGCTGTCTCGAGGCATACGTATCGGCAACAGGTATCAAGCGTACAGCTTTCGACCTTATGGCTTCGATGACTTGCGATAGCGAGCTTCGCGCAGTACCTTACGATAAGTTCGAGGCAAAGATGCTTTCGGAGGCCGCCGCAAAGAACGATCCTATCGCTTTGGAGGCCTTCGAGCAGACAGGTAAAGTCCTTGGTTTGGCACTTGCCGACCTTACAGCAATCACCTCTCCCGAGGCTATCATCCTCTTCGGTGGCTTGGCTAATGCTGGCGACTACATCATGCGCCCAACATACAAGTTTATGGAGGAGAACCAGCTCTCTGTTTTCAAGGGCAAGGTTAAGCTTATGATGAGCGGTATTCAGGATAAGAATGTTGCTATTTTGGGTGGCGCAGCTCTCATCTGGAAACAGCACCTTGAGGCAGTTATTGAGAACTACTAATCAACAGATTAGCACTTCAAGTAAGGTGTTCGACATATGGTTGTCGAGCACCTTATATTTTTATGTTTTACAATCTTTTCTAAAGAGTGTTATTTTACACCAAATTAATCATTATCGGCACACGTTTTTCGACTCCTCATATTGACATCTTTGACACACATAAAATATCTTCGACACATTGAGCCATAAAAAGGATTTTTTTCGTACCTTTACGCCGTTATTTTTACTTTAAGTAAAAAGTCGATAAAAATGAGCGCAGAAACATACCACATACCCGTACTTTTGGAGGAGTGCATCGAGGCCCTCGAGATTAAACCTAATGGCACATATGTCGATTTGACAATGGGTGGCGGCGGACATACCCGCGCCATACTCGAGCAGCTTGGCGAGGATGGACACCTCTACTCCTTTGATCAGGATCCCGATGCCGAGGCCAACGCACCTCGCGACCCACGACATACATTCGTGGCCAGCAACTTCCGCTTCTTGCGTGGCGCACTACGTCTGCGCGGTGTGGAGGGCGTAGATGGAATTCTGGCTGACCTTGGCGTGTCGTCACACCACTTCGACGCCAAGCATCGTGGTTTCTCGTTCCGCGGCGAGGCTCCACTCGATATGCGTATGAACAGCCGTGCGGGTCGCACAGCTGCCGACATCGTAAACAACTATTCGAAGGAGGCGCTATCCGAGATCTTCGCACAGTATGGCGAGTTGGACACAACGTGGAAAATTGCCAACTGCATTGAGCGAGCACGCGCCAACGCTCCAATCCTCACAACAGCCGACTTGGTGAAGGCTGTCGAGCCATGCACCCCTGCGAAGGATGAGTCGAAGTTCCTCACAAAACTCTTTCAGGCGTTACGCATCGAGCTTAATGGCGAGATGGAGGCACTCAAGATGGCCTTGGAGCAGAGTCTTAAGGTTCTCAACCCCAAGGGTCGCTTAGTTGTGATGTCGTACCACTCGTTGGAGGATAGAATGGTCAAGAACTTTATGCGTAGCGGTAATTGTAATGGCGAGGTCGAGAAGGACTTTTTCGGACGCAGCACAACACCGCTCAAGGTCATCACACGCAAGGCTATCATCCCCAGCGACGAGGAGATCGAGCGCAACCCACGTTCACGCAGCGCTAAGTTGCGTGTTGCCGAGAAGCTATAATTGCCGAGAGGCACACAAACCGATTCACGAAAGATGCAACGAGGATATACAAACGATAATGACGGCCGCGAGGAGGTTATCTTCGATATGGATGCCGAGAGGGAGAAGCGCATACGCCGCGAGGTGGTGCGCATAACACCTATCGAGCGCTATATGGATGACGACGAGGTCGAGAGATTGGACTACGAGGGCGACGATGAGGCAGAGGAGAACACCCCCAAGATGGATGGTGGCGAGGAGAGCGAAGCGCAGGTTGAGCGACGCTCCAAGTCGCTATGGCAACATATCACCACAGGTACGTTCTTCACAGATGGCGCAGCAAACTACTATCGCTACCTCATAGCTATCGCCGCGATGTACTTTCTGAGCATTTTCCTAAGTTTCGTACAGCTCAACGCCGACCGCGAGTACCGTAATCTTCAGAACTACGCCACAGTTCTCAACGAACGCGCTGTGCTCAAGGAGGAGGAGCGCTACTCGCTATCATCGAAGAGCAATGTCGAAGATAGATTGCGCAGCTACGGCATCGAACTTATAGACCTATCTAAGCACAGCCGCCTAATCGAGAAGTAATAATGGCACAAAAAGATACAACAACGACAAAACGTCCTAAGCAGGTGCAGGATGCTAAGCGCGACATTCTATCTCGCGTAAAGCTTCTCTACACCCTCTTCATACTGCTCGGCATAGGCATCGCAGCACGTCTATTATGGGTGCAGATTGCCAGTCCCTCGGTACGACATAACGCCCGTGTCCTTAACGACGGCATCCTTCGCGAGGTGATGCTACCAGCACACCGTGGCACAATCCTCACGCGCGAGGGTGAGCCTTTGGCGCTATCGAGCTTCCGCTACCACGCAGCTATCGATTTCGCATCCGAGGCGTTGCAGGATAGCGACGAGGAGACGCTACACCGCAACGTGGACTCTCTTGCCCGTATGCTGGCTATGCACTTCAACCAGAGTGACGCAGCACGCCACGGCTATAAGTATATCTCCGCAGATGAGTATAAGCGAGAGTTTTTGCGCCTCACGGCAGCAGGTCGTGACCGTTCTCGACAGATTTTCCCACGAGCGGTGACCACCGACGAGTGGAATATGATACGTCGCAACTTCCCTATCTTGAACGACAACATGGGTATCGTCTGCGGCACACGTCGTACCGACGAGCGCATATACCCCTCGGGCGATCTCGCCAAGCAGCTTATTGGCGTACTTCCCGACTCTACGAAGGCCGATAAGATTCGTTTCGGTACGGGTGTGGAGAGGGCCTATGACGACGACCTCGCAGGACAGCACGGCCTATCTGTCGAGCAGCGTATCGCCCACGGATTTTGGACCCGTATTGAGGATAGCCGCAACCGTATGGCCGAGGATGGCTGCAATGTGGTGACAACACTCGATGGCGGTCTTCAGAAGATGGCCACGGAGCGACTTCGCGAGGAGTTGGAGAAAGAACACGCCTCGTTTGGTGTAGCGATGGTTATGGAGGTAGCCACGGGAAATATGCTCTGCTTGGTAAACCTCAGCTCAGGTAAGGAGCGAGGCACAAACTATCGTGAGGATGTCTTCAACCACGCATTCAGTACTGCAATGTGCCCAGGTTCGACCTTTAAGCTCGCCTCGGCAATGGCACTACTTGAGATCGGTGGTTGCGATGTAAATACGATAGTAAGCATCCCGAAGTCGAGCCAAAAGGTGGGTGATAAGTTGGTAGTCGATTCTCACCGCATAGACAACGAAGATGGCAAGGCTATGGATAGCGTAACGATGCGTGACGGCTTCGCCCACTCGTCGAATATCTACTTCGCCAAGGCCGTCTACGACCGTTTCAAGGATGAGCCCGAACGTTACACACGCTTCCTCGAGGGCTTGCTCTTCAACGATCATGTCGGACTACAAAACTTTGGCGAGGTTAAGGCCAACCTTCCACGCCCAGGTACTGCAGAGTGGAAGCGCAACGGTAGCATAGGTCTTACATTGCCACAGCTCGCCTATGGCTATATCATCGAGCTACCGCCAATCCACACCCTAACATTCTTCAATGGCGTGGCCAACAATGGCCGCATGGTAGCACCACGACTTATTGATCGCATCGAGCGTAATGGCGAGGTTGTGGAGCGCCCTCCCGTTATCACCCTACGCGAGAAGATGTGCTCATCTAAGACGCTTGCAGGCTTGCGCGAGTGTCTATCGGCAGCCTCGGCAGACAACCGCACGGCATATAAGTTCCGCGGTCTTCCAGTAGAGTTTGGCTGTAAGACGGGTACTGCACAGATTTGGGGTAGCTTCATCTCTGAAAGCGAGGCCGATAAGCGAAGCATGAGCGACGGCATGAACCCCTCGCAGGATAAATACTACCTCGGCTCTGTAGTAACGATGTTCCCTATGGATAACCCCAAGTATACGGTTATGGTATGCGTAGCTAAGCAGCAAACGGGCTCGCACCCCAACTACTACGGTATCAACCTCTCGGGACCCACGGCACGCTCTATCATGGACTACATCTATGCCAACGACCCTACGCTACACGCCCACGTTGAGGTTCCCGAGGAGCCATACGCAGCACGCAGCATCAAGGCAGGCAATGGCAAGGCGGTGTGGATGTGTGCCGACCGCTATGCCGCAGATATCGTAGAGTTTGAGAGCGAAGATGGCATCAAGGCTAAATCGGCCGAGTGGTGCAAGAGCTCGATTGATGCGGAGGGTGTTGCTACGATAAGCGCTGTAACGACGGCAGATGGCAAGGTGCCAAATGTCGTAGGTATGGGCCTCTCGGATGCGCTATACCTTTTAGAGAGTAGCGGCCTGAGCGTCACACATTCGGGTAGTGGCCGTGTGGTGAGCCAGAGCATACGTCCAGGCACGGCAATATCGAAACAGGGACGCACGATACACCTCACATTGGAGAGATAGAGTGAAACATATACAGAAAGAGCTATATAGTTGATAAGATGAAACGATTTGAAGATATTATCGCCGATGTAGAGGCGATCGAGATACACAATCCTCATAATCCCGAGATTACAGTCTTGGAGTATGACTCACGCCGCATCGAGGCGGGTGCGTGCTTCTTTGCCGTAACGGGTACGGCAAGCGACGGACATAGCTACATCGCCTCGGCTATCGAGCGTGGTGCAGTGGCTATCGTCTGCCAGCAGCTACCCGCAGAGCGCGATGAGCGAGTGAGCTACATCGTGGTTAAGGATAGCAACGTGGCTATGGCCGCTATGGCTGCTGCCTACTACGACCACCCCTCACGTGAGCTGCACTTGGTGGGTGTTACGGGAACAAATGGCAAGACAACAACAGCTACCCTACTCTACGATATGTTCACAGCGTTGGGCTACCGCGCAGGTTTGATATCTACGGTGATATATCGCATTGGTGAGGAGAGCATACACTCTACACACACCACACCCGACGCCATACGCCTCAACGCAATGATGCGCCGTATGGTGGATGCTGGTTGTGACTACTGCTTTATGGAGGTGTCGTCACACGCCGCAGCTCAGCACCGCATTGCAGGTTTGCACTTCGAGGGCGCACTCTTCAGCAACCTTACACACGATCACCTCGACTACCACGGCACCTACAAGGAGTATATCCGTGCTAAGAAATCCTTCTTCGACAATCTATCTGCCGAGGCCTGGGCTGTGACAAATATCGATGACCGCAATGGCGAGGTGATGATCCAAAACTGCAAGGCTCGCACCTTCAGCCTATCGCTACGCTCTATGGCCGACTACCGTTGTAAGGTTATCGAGATGCTTCCCGACGGCATGCTGCTCAACATCGACGGCGTGGAGACATGGGTTAAGTTCTCGGGTAAGTTCAACGCCTATAACCTCACTACGGTATATGCCGCTACGCGTCTGCTTGGCGTGGATAAAATGGAGGCACTCACCACGCTCTCGCAGCTACGCCCCGTGAGTGGCCGCTTCGAGACAATTATGGCCGAAGACGGCACAATGGCCATTGTCGATTATGCCCATACGCCCGATGCATTGGAGAATGTCTTGGAGACTATCGAGGAGCTACGCCGCGATAAAGAGCGATTGTTTGTGGTATGTGGCTGCGGTGGTGATCGCGACCGTACGAAGCGCCCCGAGATGGCCGCAATCGCTACAAAATATGCCACAACGGCGATCTTCACATCGGATAACCCTCGTACGGAGAGCCCCGAGGCTATCCTCGATGATATGATTGCTGGCGTGAAGGATCGAAACAACTATCTGCGCATCAGCGACCGCCGCGAGGCAATACGCACAGCTGCGATGATGGCTGAGAAGGGCGACATCATCCTCATCGCAGGTAAGGGTCACGAGGATTACCAGATTATCGGCACGGAGAAGCATCACTTCGACGACAAAGAGCAGATACGCGAGGCCTTTACCACAACACACAACAGCGCAAAAAACTAAACTCAAAGATACAACTCACAAAACAAACGTAGAAAGAAACTATGTTATACCGTCTTTTCGAATATCTCAACCACAACACCAATCTCCCTGGAATGGGTATTGGTAGCTACATATCGTTTCGTGCCGTAGCAGCCATCGTGCTATCGTTGCTTATCACCATTCTCTTCGGTAAGCTCATCATACGCTTCTTGCGCCGCAAGCAGATTGGCGAGGATATACGCGACCTCGGCCTTGAGGGTCAGCTTCAAAAGAAAGGCACTCCAACGATGGGTGGTATCATCATTCTGTTAGCAATCATTGCCCCCGTATTACTCTTTGGCGACCTCGGCAATGTCTATGTGCAGCTTATGCTTATCTCGACAATATGGCTCGGCTTTATCGGTGGCTTGGATGACTACATCAAGGTCTTCCGCCACAAAAAAGAGGGCTTGCAGGGTCGTTTTAAGGTTGTTGGCCAGGTTGGCTTGGGTATTATCGTGGGTACTACGATGTGGCTTTCGGAGGATATCGTCGTACGCGAGAAGAGCTTCGAGACCTACACCTACACCATCACCGATAACCAAACAGGCGAGGTTGTAGGCAACCACACCGAGCGTCGCATCATCAGCACATCGCCCGAGAAGAGCACTAAGACATCAATCCCCTTCCTTAAGGACACGGAGTTGGACTACTCACAGCTCACAGCAGATAACGATACCGCAGCATGGTTGCTGTATATCGTCGTGGCAATACTTGTCATCACCGCCGTATCGAATGGTGCAAACCTCACGGATGGCATTGATGGACTACTTACGGGTGTCTCGGTGCCGATAGTCCTTGTGCTCGGTATATTGGCATACCTCTCGGGACATATCATCTACTCGGACTACCTCAACATTATGTACATTCCCGACAGTGGAGAGCTAATCGTCTTTGCAGCAGCATTTGCAGGTGCACTCATCGGCTTTTTGTGGTATAACTCCTTCCCTGCGCAGATCTTTATGGGCGACACAGGTTCACTGACAATTGGTGGTCTTATCGCCGTATTTGCGCTCTGCATCCGCAAGGAGTTGCTCCTACCACTTCTCTGTGGTATCTTCCTCGTAGAGTCGTTGTCGGTAATGTTGCAGGTGGGATACTTCAAATACACGAAGAAGAAGTATGGCGAGGGTCGTCGCATCTTCCTTATGTCGCCCATACACCACCACTATCAGAAAAAGGGTATGTTCGAGACAAAGATTATGATGCGCTTCTTCATCATATCGTTGTTGCTCTCGGCACTGACATTGGCAACGTTGAAGATGCAGTAATTCGATATTGACACAACAAGAAATAATAAAACAGAAATAGGATAATGAAACGTAAAATAGTTGTACTCGGCGGAGGCATATCGGGCTATGGCTCGGCAATACTTGCTAAAAAGAAGGGCTTTGACACCTTCCTCTCGGATATGGGCAAGATCGCACCTAAGTTCAAGGAGAGATTGGACGAGTGGGGCGTGGAGTATGAGGAGGGTCAGCATACCGAGGAGCGCATACTCGATGCCAACGAGGTGATTAAGTCGCCAGGTATTCCCGATACGGCACCTATCGTGGTAAAGCTCCGCGAGAGAGGTATCCCTATAATTTCGGAGATCGAGTTCGCAGGTCGTTACAAGGGTGTTGCCAAGACTATCTGTATCACAGGCTCGAATGGCAAGACTACGACCACGTCGCTTATCTACAAGATTATGAAGGATGCAGGCCGTAAGGTATCGCTTGGTGGCAATATCGGCGAGAGCTTCGCCTATTCGGTAGCTACCGACCGCTACTTCTGGCACGTCTTGGAGCTCAGCTCTTTCCAGCTCGATGGCTGTTTTAAGTTTAAGGCTGATATTGGTGTGCTTACAAACATCACTCCCGACCACCTCGACCGCTACGACTACAAATTGGAGAACTACGCCCGTTCGAAGATGCGTATCACGCAGAATCAGGGAACTGCCGACGCCTTCATCTACTCGGCAGACGATGTGGAGACACAGCGTATGCTCGACAATATGGACTCTACGCTACGTGCCCGCCAGTTGCCATTCGCCATCAATACGGCTATCGCCAGCGGTGATGGTGATGCGGTGCTCGAGGGTCATAGCTTCACGGCTACGGTGGGTAAGAAGTCGGTAACGATCGACACCCGCAAGATGCAGATCGAGGGTATGCACAATGTCTACAACGCTATGGCCGCAGCATTGGCGACACTCGCTGCAGGTATCGAGCCTCGCCACATCAAGCGCTCTATTTACGACTTCTCGCCCGTTGAGCACCGTCTTGAGCCAGCAGGCAAGAGAGATGATATCGAGTGGGTGAACGACTCGAAGGCTACGAACGTAGACTCGGTATGGTATGCCCTGGAGAGCATGAAGCGCCCCACGGTGTGGATTGCTGGAGGTACGGACAAGGGCAACGACTACACACCGCTCAAGGAGTTTGCACGCCGCAAGGTTAAGGCCTTGGTGTGTATGGGCGTGGATAACAGCAAGCTGCTCCGCGAGTTCGACGGCATAGTACCCAAGATTTACGATTGTAAGTCGCTCGATGAGGCTATGCGTGCAGCACGCGATGAGGCACGCAGTGGCGATACTGTACTCCTCTCGCCCGCATGCGCAAGCTTCGACCTCTTCCGCAACTACGAGGAGCGTGGCCGATTGTTCAAGGAGTGGGTCAAGGAGAATGTTCTAAACGACTAATTGGCTATGACCAAACATAACGATAAGCAGACCACACAGGGTCGTAAGGATATATTTAGCGATGTTCGCCTCGTATTCGAAGGCGACCGCACACTGTGGATCATATACGCAGTGCTCATCGTCCTATCTATCCTTGTGGTTTACTCCTCTACGGCGAAGATGGCGTTCGACATCACGTCGAAGATGAGCACTACGGATGCACTACGCACACAGATTATGTTTGTGCTTATGTCCATACCGCTCATCTACTTCGTGCATAAGACCGACTATCGTCTCTTCCGTCGCTTCACGCCGATGATGTACTATCTCTTTATCGGCCTGACGATTGCGGCATATCTCTTCGGTTCGACAACAAATGGTGCAGCACGATGGTTGCCTATCGGTCCCTTCCAGTTCCAGCCATCGGAGGGTCTTAAGATTATGACTATTCTGATGCTCGCACGCTGTATGGAGCCACGACAGGCCGAGATTAATAAACTCAACCTGCTACCCACCTCGCTACGCTTTGGCGACGAGAAGCAGTGGCAGATTATTCGCAAGAATACCATACCGCTGGTAGGCCCCGTATTGCTGTCCTGTGGCGTTATTCTTCCTGCGCACACCTCCTCGGCCGTGATTATCTTTATGGCCTCGGTCATCATGCTCTATATTGGTCGTGTAAACACCAAGGAGATAGCAAAGTTTATTGTCGTGATGTCGGCTATCGGTATGTTGGGACTCTCGGTAATGTCGCTCGCAGGTATTGGTCGTGGCGATACGGCAGGAGGTCGTCTATCATCGTGGATTAACGAGTGGACAACCGATGGCAAGTGTTCGTCGATGAGCGAGATGTCCGATACGCAGCGTGCAATGGTGGCGATACACAATGGTAGCCTCTTTGGTGAGGGTGCAGGACACAGCACCTCGCGTGTAGTTGTCATCCACCCCGAGAGCGACTACGCCTATGCCTTCTTCGTTTCGGAGTATGGCATAATCACCGCATTGTTGCTTATGCTCCTATACCTATGGATATTCTTCCGCTCGATAGAGATATGTAGGAAGTGTCGCACGGCATTCCCGATGCTTATGACCGCAGGTCTGGGTCTGCTGATTACGATTCAAGCACTGCTACATATTCTCGTGCAGATAAACATCATCCCCGAGACGGGACAGACCCTGCCACTTATCTCGCGAGGTGGTACGTCGATGCTATTTACGAGCATCGCTATTGGTATAATCATCAGCGTAAGTCGCACAAATGCCCTTGCCGAGAGTAGCGAGATGAAAAAGCGCCAAACAAAAAAGAGTAACGACGATGAGTAACGATATAAGATTAGATAAGTATCTGTGGGCCGTGCGTATCTTCAAGACACGTAGCGATGCTGCAGATGCCATACGCCAAAACCGTGTGATGGTAAACGATGCCTATGCCAAACCCTCGCGCGAGGTGAAGATTGGCGATATGATCACGGTACGTCGTGAGCGTATCACATATAGCTACAAGGTATTGGACTTGGTATCGAGCCGCCAGCCCGCCAAGAACGTACCTATGTACTGCCTGAACTGCACGCCGCAGGAGGAGTTGGACAAGCTGAACGTGCCACACGAGACCATATTTGTCTTCCGCGACCGAGGTACGGGCCGTCCTACGAAGAAGGAGCGACGCGATATTGATGCGCTTATGGAGGGCTTCTATTTCGATGATGAGGCCTTCGACGATGACGAAGATTAGAAGTAATAGAGCAAACAAAATAACAAAACAATATAAAACACAACAAGTTATGGAATACGATTTCAGAGCCATAGAGTCGAAATGGCAAAAGAGATGGCAGGAGGAGGGCACCTACAAAGTAGATGTTGATGCCTCACGCCCTAAGTTCTATGTATTGGATATGTTCCCCTACCCATCAGGAGCAGGTCTTCATGTGGGTCACCCACTCGGATATATCGCATCGGATATCTACTCACGCTATAAGCGTCAGTCGGGTTTCAATGTTTTGCATCCTATGGGTTACGATGCCTTCGGTCTTCCCGCCGAGCAGTATGCTATCCAGACAGGTCAGCACCCCGCGGTAACTACCGAGGAGAATATCGCACGCTACCGCTCACAGCTCGATAAGATTGGTTTCTCGTTTGACTGGTCACGCGAGGTACGCACCTGCGAGCCCGAGTATTACCATTGGACACAGTGGGCATTCCTCAAGATGTTCGATCATTGGTACAATAATATCACGTGCAAAGCAGAGCCTATCAGTTCTCTTGTTAGCCACTTCGAGGAGCGCGGTACAACAGGTTTGGATGCAGCACAGACCACAAATCTCACATTTACGGCTGAGGAGTGGAAGGCTATGTCGGAGGCAGAGAAGGAGCAGACGCTTCAGAACTACCGTCTTGCATTCCGTGCCGACACTATGGTGAACTGGTGCCCCGCACTCGGTACGGTATTAGCTAACGACGAGGTTAAGGAGGGTCTATCGGTTCGTGGTGGCCACCCCGTAGAGCAGAAACGCATGAAGCAGTGGTTGTTGCGTGTTACGGCCTATGCTCAGCGTATGTTGGACGGCCTCGAGAAGTTGGAGTGGAGCGAGTCGCTCAAGGAGATTCAGCGTAACTGGATCGGTCGCTCGGTAGGTGCTCAGGTATTCTTCGACGTAGCTGGCATGGAGCGTAAGTTGGAGATCTTCACCACACGTCCCGACACTATTTATGGCGTTACGTTTATGGTTATCGCACCCGAGCACGAGTGGGTGGCAGAGCTTACTACTGACGAAAACCGCGAGGCTGTCGAGGCATATATCGCCGAGACGAAGCGCCGCTCGGAGCGTGAGCGTATCGCCGACACTAAGCGTGTGAGTGGCGTGAAGACCGGCTCGTATGCTATCAACCCATTTACAGGCAAGCAGATACCTATCTACATCTCGGACTATGTACTCTCGGGCTACGGTACAGGTGCTATCATGGCAGTACCTGCGCACGACTCGCGAGATTATGCCTTCGCACGCCACTTCGGCTTGGATATCATCCCCGTTGTTGAGGGTGGTGACATCGAGAAGGAGTCGTACGACGCTAAGGAGGGTAAGCTCATCAACTCGGAGCTTATCAACGGCATGGATGTTAAGGAGGCTATCGACTTTATGTTTGCCGAGGTTGAGAAGCGCGGTCTTGGTAAGAGATTGGTAAACTACCGCTTGCGTGATGCTATCTTCTCTCGCCAGAGATATTGGGGCGAGCCATTCCCTATCTATTATAAGGATGATGTAGCATACCGTCTTAGCGACGATGAGCTACCTTTGACACTCCCTGCAATCCAGAACTTCGGCCCTACAGCCGAGGGTGAGCCTCCTTTGGCACGTGTTGCCGAGTGGCACACAGCAGAGAGCTATCCCTATGAGCTCTCTACAATGCCAGGCTTCGCAGGCTCATCGGCATACTTCCTCCGCTATATGGATCCCCGCAACAACAAGGAGCTTGTGGGTCGCGAGGCTAACGAGTACTGGCGTAATGTCGATTTGTATGTGGGCGGTATCGAGCACGCCACAGGTCACCTTATGTACTCTCGTTTCTGGAATATGTTCCTCTACGACTTGGGCTATGTATGCGAGTCGGAGCCATTCAAGAAGCTCGTAAACCAGGGTATGATCCAGGGTCGCTCGAACTTTGTATATCGCGTTGTTGGCACAAATAAGTTCGTATCACTTGGTCTTAAGGGTGAGTACGAAACACAGGAGATCCACGTCGATGTGAACATCGTGAAGAACGATATTCTCGACCTTGAGGCATTCCGCGCATGGCGTCCCGAGTTCGTAGATGCAGAGTTCATCCTCGAGGATGGCAAGTATATCTGCGGTTGGGCTATCGAGAAGATGTCGAAGTCGATGTTCAATGTCGTAAATCCCGACTATATCGTAGATACCTATGGTGCCGATACATTGCGTATGTACGAGATGTTCCTCGGTCCATTGGAGCAGTCGAAGCCTTGGGATACCAACGGTATCGACGGTGTACATAAGTTCTTGCGCCGCTTGTGGGCTAAGTTCTACTCACGCGATGGCCAGCTTCTTCTCAACGACGAAAAGGCTACACCTGCCGAGCTTAAGACACTTCATAAGACTATCAAGAAGGTTAGCGAGGATATCGAGAACTTCTCGTTCAACACTTCGGTTGCAGCCTTTATGATCTGCCTCAACGAGCTTGGCGACTGCTCTAAGCGCGAGATTTTGGAGCCTTTGACAGCTCTTATCGCACCTTTCGCACCTCATATCGCCGAGGAGATGTGGCACACGTTGGGCCACGAGACATCGGTATGCGATGCAGCGTTCCCTAAGTTCGTAGCAGAGTATTTGGTAGAGAACTCGTTTGAGTACCCCGTGATGATCAATGGCAAGCTCCGCTTCAAGCAGGAGTACGCTCTCGATATGACACAGGAGGCTATTGTGGCGGATATCGTCACAACCGAGGGCGCTCAGAAGTGGCTCGAGGGCAAGCAGCCTAAGAAGATTATCGTGGTGAAGGGCAAGATCATCAATATCGTGATGTAATGACCCGAGAGTTTATTTCGATGTCGGTATTTGCCGGTCTACTGATCGGCATTGCCGGACTCGTTTTCCTACATGTCGGAGGCCTTGGCGGAGCAGTACTCTTCGCCTTTGGCCTTATGTCGGTGAGCATAAGCAAGTCGCTGCTCTTCACGGGCAAGGCGGGCTATCTCCCATATAAGGAGTCGCTGCAGCTACTTCCGATGGTTGTGCTAAATGCCGTAGGATGTCTTCTTATGGCTGGCATAGCATACTCGACCATCAAGGATAGTGCTAATGCTTTGGCTACGCTCGATACGATCATGGCGGCACGCGAGGCGGCATCGTGGAATATTGTTATTACATCTGTTGGCACGGGCATTATCGTAACCCTTGCATTGTATGGCGTGCGTAATGGCACCTACCTGCCACTGCTCTATGGCGTTCCGGTATTTATTATGTGTGGACTTCCACACAGCATTGCCGACGCCTTCTACTACTGGGTAGCAATTCTGCACGGCGACTTTGCACCGTGGATGATAGCGGCTTGGTTGTACTCTGTCGTTGGCAACTATATCGGCTGCAACCTTCCCCGCTGGTTTATGGGTAAGGAGTTTTAATATTTGTGGGTTATGCTATCGAGCGTAACGTCATAGCTGACATCAATTCGCAATACAAATAGTGCGTGAAGCAAGAAGGCTGTTCGACATGATCGAACAGCCTTCTTTTATAAAGTTGGATAATAAGAGCTGATTTTAGGCTTGCGATGGTAGCGAAACCGCAGTTTACCTGACGTAAATGAGGATTTCGCTATCGAGCATAACGACAAAGCAGCCTTATTAGGCAACTGTAATCATTAGCCGATAAGAGCCTCGTAAGCCGCTGCATCAAGCAAACCCTCAACCTCAGCAGGGTTAGACATCTTGATCTTAATCAACCAACCCTCACCGTATGGATCCTTGTTTACAAGTGAAGAGTCAGCCTCAACAGCCTCGTTGAACTCCAATACCTCGCCACCAACGGGTGAGAAAGCGTCAGATACGGTCTTAACAGCCTCGATAGAGCCGAATACCTCGTTAGCCTCGATAGTCTCACCTACAGTAGGAACGTCTACGAAAACGATATCACCAAGCTGTGACTGAGCGTAGTCTGTAATACCGATAACAGCAACATCGCCCTCTACACGACACCACTCGTGGTCGTTAGAATACTTCAAATTTGCAGGTACATTAGCCATAATAAACGAATTATTAAGTAGTTATAGTTTGATAATGTTTTATTGTCTTGCGTTTTGCTTGGCGTTATTCACACCTCCGCAACTACAAATATACGTCTATTTTCGGATTATCAAAAATAAAAATCCACTTTTTTACACACAATTTTCTCTCCAAGCGTGACTTTTTCACACCGACAGCACAGAATATAGCAGCTACGCATAAAAATTATGCACGATTAGCGACCTATAGATTTCCTATGCTATTCGATGTTAAACTCGGCCATCGGCAGAATATGATTTCGCTGGATGACGACCCTTTTATTTGTCGTTTTCTCTACCATACGACCATCAGTACACTTTATATTAATAGTAAGGCCCTGCTCGAACGACCTCGGTGGCAGAGCGATATAGAATGTTGTAGCCTCGGCCGAAAGCTCCACACCACCACACTCCAACGTTATCTCCTCGACAATATCTCCTGGGAAGATCAACGTGCCTCCAACGCCTCCATCCTCAATTTCCGTTGCAGGCATTGTCACAAGACGCGAGGTGGCATCGGCCGTATTGATAAATGTGCGACCCGCAACCTGCTCTGCACAATTACCCCTCAAAGAGATACTCTCCACCCTATGACCACTACCCGAAATATGTAGGCGTAGCCAACCGCAGAGGTTACGAAGCATTAGCTCCGACGTTTCGCCTCTTGCAACCATTATAGATGAGCCTATGCCAAAGCTATCCTCGGCATACTGCTGCACAGCGGGGAGCATAGCACCTACATTACAACTGTTCGAATTGATATCGTAGTTCGTATCATAGGGATATAATGCCACGATAGAGGTTATGTCTCTTCGAGCCTCGGGGTTATCCACGCAGGTAAACGACCCTGTGCGCTCTCCCGTAGCACCATCGAATCTCCACTTTTGGTTGGCGTCGCTAAAGCAATATACCGACACGTGGTCACCCTCGCTCCATACGGTCTTACCTGCCAACAACTCCATACGCGTAGCATCGCTCGCCTCGAGCGACAAGTGAAGCTCGTCGGGACGAGTGGTCGAGTTCTGCCAAGAGCCACCATCCATATCTGCCGCTGAGCAAGAGAGTAGCATCAGCGCAAAAAGTAGAGATATTGCGTGTTTCATAGTGATACTAAGGGTTTAGTTAAGTGCTGTGGCCACATCCTGCATCCAGAGTCTCTAAAGAGAACCGAATACAGAGTGTGGCCACACGATATGAAGGCAATTACATTATTTCGCTACCAGCGATAAAGTCGTACGCCTTGATCTTATCAGCAAACGTGCTCCAACCAGCAGCCTTCTTATAAGCATCGACAGAGGCGGCAGGAACATAGATATTATTCAAATTCGTCGAGTTGCTAAATACACCCTCACCAAGCGCTGGAGGTGTTGTTGCGCGACAATATAGGAATGAAAACCACGAACAGTTGCTAAACGCATTAGCCTCGATGCTCTTTACACCACGACCGAGGTGAGCTGTATAGAATTCAGCACAATCCGAGAAGGCCGAAGCACCGATAGTTGTCACGCTGTGAGGAAGATAGATAGTATCCAAATCGTCATCGCCCTTGAATGCCTGAGCTGCAACGGCAGTAACACTCGCGTTGAATGTAAAGCGTCTAACATCGCGGCATAAGCCATCTACACACCACTGATACTCCTCATTAGCAACAATACTCTGATCGAATGGCTTACCACTAACTGCGAGGGGATTATAGCTATAGGTTCCATACCACACCTGCTTAGAATCAGGATAGAACAGCTCGCCATCGAATGCCTCCATAGGGGTAATGTGATTGCGAGAGATAGTCACGCTCTGCTCCGATTTCTTCGTGAAGCTTAGCTCACCATCGCAGACAACCTCAACCTCAAAGCCATTGCTAAAGGTCTGTGGAGGAAGCGAAATATAGAACGACGTAGCCGCAGCACCGAGCTTCACGCCCGATGTGCCGCAGTTGAGCGTAACCTCGCTGAGTGCATTTGCCGCATCACTTGTGAAGGTAGCTGTAGCATCAGCTCTCTTTACGATAATCTCGCCTGCTACCTGCTCGCTATTGTTGCCTCGGAACTTAATGCTGCGCACAACCTCGCCATAGCCACAAAGGTCGAGGCGCAACCAACCACATACGCTCTTAAGCGTAGTTGTCGTGCCCTCGACGATACCAACCATAATGTTGCTACCCACGCCGTAGCTATTCTCCAAGTAGTTCTGCTCGGCAGGAAGCGAAGCCTCAAACGTAGCATTGTCCGCATCAAAGGCGTAGTTTGCATAGGGATATATCGTAGTCATCTTAGGCTCATCCGCTGCGACGCTATTTGCCGCCACGGGCTTGAGAACTCCCGTGCGAGCACCCGTCTCACCCTCATACTTCCACTCCTCGACATTACCTGAAGCATATACTACTGCAACTCTATCGCCAGCAGTCCACACCGTCTGACACTCATCGTTGAGCTGCATACGGCTATTGTCACCCTCCAAGGTAGCGACAAGCTGGCAATCTGTGTTAGTCGCCTCAACGCCCTGCAATACGACATCCTCCTGCGAGCATGCCACAGCGAGAAGCGCTGCGCAGAGCATAAACAATTTGGTCTTTCTCATAAAACCTATTTTATTATCTAAAATTCGACAAAAAAGGAGAGTGCCACTCTCAAGGCGGACACTCTCCATTATCAATTAAACGTTACTCCTCCTCAGAAGCTGGCTCCTCAACAACAACCTCCTCAACGGCGAGAGGCTCTACATCCTCACGCTCAAAGCGGAAAGGAATAATCTCGTCGAGCTCGGCCAACTCCTCAGCGGTAAGCTCGCTAACGGGGCGCTTGAAGTACTTCATAGCAACCTCATCCTTATACCAGCTGAAGCCAACACGCACCTCGCGGTGGAGACTCTCGTACATATCCTCAGGAAGATCCTTATCGAAGATGAACTCAGCAACATTGAGCTTTGTACCCTCCTCGTTATCAGCGCTGATAACCTCAGAGTTAGCCTTGAGGTAGTCGAAGATGTAGTTAGCCAACGAACGATCGTCAGATGACTTATCGTTAGGATTATCAACGAATACACGGTCACCCACGCGAATCTCGTTCTCGCCAACCATCTCGAAAGCGATAACATCCTTCTTATGTGTAGGCTCGTAGCGGTCAGCACCACCCTCGAATGTTGAAGGAGTACCAAATACCAATGCGTAGAGTACGAACATCCAGTGTGCCGAGATAGCTGCAACAAGACCACCTACCGTGTGAGCGAGGATAGCCTTAGATGTGAGCTTACGGTAACCGAGAGCATCGAGCATAGCTGTATGTGTTGAGAGGTAACCGCTCCAGCACATACCGATAGCTGTAAACACGGCGATAGCATTGCCATCAACCCAACCCTCCTGAATGAAGCCAGGGATAAGACCCAAAGCTGCACCAACAGCACCAAGAGCTGTAATAGGGAAGGCCATAAGCGCTGGGTGCTCGAAACCGAACAACCACTCGAAGACGATGTTGATCTGGCCGAAGAACCAAGGCAAGAAGCCTACACCCTCGTATGCAGCACCATCGTATACACCGTTGTCACCTGTTGTGAAGGTGAGGATCATAACCAACGTTGAGATAATCAATACGCCAGGGATGATCGAAAGACCTACATCAACACCTGTCTTACCACCGTCGAGCAACGAGTTGAGAATACGAGTAAACATCGAAGTCTCCTTAACCGACTCCTGCTCCTGCATATCGTTCTCATCGAGCACCGCAGCAAACTCCTCCTTGAACTCGGGGTACTGCTTAACGATGAAACGCTGCATAAGGCGCGTAGAGGTGATACAGCCGATAACCGCACCAGCCAAACCGATGAAAGGCTCTACGAAGAAGCCCTGCGACACCATAAACACGATAACGAGCAAACCCATACCGAATGCTGTACCGAAGTTGGTGAGCGAGATGAACTGATACTTGCGGAAGTAGGTGCTGAAACGCTTATCCTTTGCAAGTGAGATAATTGCGGGGTTATCAGACAAGAATGTCATAACCGCGCCAAGTGAAGCCACACCAGGAAGGTTGAACAAAGGCTTCATCAAGGGGCGCAAGATACGCTCCAAAAGGCCTACAACGCCGAACTCAACGAAGATACGACCCAACGCACCTGTGATAACACAGATAGCCATAAGGTAGAATACGGTGTTGAGCAACAAGTCGTGCGCCGTCTTCATAATTGTGTTAAGCATATTTGGCAAGCCCATAACTGAGCCGATACCGCCAAAGATGCCGATAACGATAACGAGGCAGATAATACCGCCGAGGTACTTCTTAATACCTTTTGACTGATTCTCCATATCTTTAATTTAGGTTTTGTTTTTCGGACTACTGCTTCTTAGTCTTGTTGATGATGTTGCGTGCAGCCTTCATAATGTCGATACGCCATGTAAGACCTGCCGAGAAGAACGAGCCCTTGTTAAGAGCTGTACCTGCAGGGTTGGTGTTGTCGCCAAAGTTGTAGACATAAGCGGCATGGAGACGCACATCGCGGTTACCCTTGTGACCTAATGGGTAGTACTCCACACCACCACCTACGCGAGAGATCTTTGTGTTAGGATATACGAAGAGGCCTGGAG
This sequence comes from Alistipes sp., assembly GCA_017546345.1. Taxonomy (GTDB): domain Bacteria; phylum Bacteroidota; class Bacteroidia; order Bacteroidales; family Rikenellaceae; genus Alistipes. The sequence continues at coordinate 33,953 of JAFYXB010000016.1, forward strand.
CATACTCCTCACCAGCCGTATCGTAGGTGTACTTCGCAAAGACATTAACGCGGTCAGCAATAAGGTATGCAACCTCACCCATAATCGAGAAGTTGTTGAACATAAACTCGTCGAAGGTTGTGCCGCGATCCATCAAGTCGAGCTGGATGGTTGCATCGCCAAACTTAAACTGGTTACCGAGAACGAAGTATAGGTCGTACTTACCTGGAGCATACTGCAACAAGTTCAACGAGTGCAATGCTGTATACCAGCCGTGCGAACCTGACCAATAGAGGTTATAGGCATAGTAATCTGTCTCACGTGTGTCGTATGGGCTCTGGCATACCTGGAAGGTAAGCGTATCGTCACCCTCGGTGGTTGTATAAGCCACGCTTGCACCGAGCTGGAAGCAGTTTACGTTGTTCCAAAACTCCGAGCAGAAGTAGATGTCGATAGGTGCACGATCATACTCCCAACCACCAATCATCACAACCTGCTTACCTGCCGAGATTGCGAGGTTCTTGATAGGCTTGTAGGTGAGGTGGAACCAATCCATATTGTTCACGAAATCGCTTGCCGAGTTCACCTTGCTGAAACGCTGACGCCACGAGTAGGTGAAATTGGGAAGGATCTGGCCATCCATACGCAAATTGACGTAGCGAACCTTGAAACCAGAAGCTGCATCAATCTGCTTGCCTGCAAGAGCCTCGTTGATGTAGTCAAAGCGAGCCTCAACGCCCAAACGGAAGATGTCATTAACATCTTCTGTGCCCTGCTGTGCCGATGCTGTTGTCGTCGAAAAGAGCACTACGAATAGCGCCAACGCGTTCATTAGCAACACCTTGCCGAAGTTGCTAAAAAGATTACGGTTTGTCTTCATTTTATTAAGTTTTAGTATCATCCCTAAATAATCAGACAAATATACGAAAACAATTCTAAATGCAAAGCACGTGAGGCTTAAAAAGTTATAAAAAGAGATTTTTCGAATGGTCCATAACCTCCACATCGCAAATAAAAAAGTAGCTACACTATTGCGCATTGCAAAATTTATATTATCTTTGCACCCACAAAACGTGAAAACGTTGGACCCATAGCTCAGTTGGTTAGAGCAGCGGACTCATAATCCGAAGGTCGTGGGATCATGCCCCTCTGGGTCCACAACAAGGCGGTTGCAGATTTGCAGCCGCCTTTTCTTATCTATCAGCCACCTTTGCAACAAAAATTTAGTAAAATAATAAATGTATTCGAAAATTTTTGTTACCTTTACCACAAATTTGAAACAACGGTGTCTGTCAAGAAGAAAATAATTGCTTGTGAACTATTGGTGATCAGCATAATAGCTATCACCTCGTTTGCCGTGCAGCACCTCGTTGGCGATATTCCCGTAGAGCTTTTCAGCTTCCCGCTAAACATCCTGATCATAGCCCTTTGGCTTGCCGCTCTCGTATGGTTATATCGTGCACGTCACACCTCACGAGTTACGCAATCGCTACTCTCGATGCGAGCAACGATTCTCGCCCTGCTTCTGATGATTGCCCTCGGCATACTCTTTGGCCTACAGCACTCACCTAAGACCTCGGCGTGGCCAACCGCTACTGCCCTACTCTTCATCCTCTCGCACCTTAGTCTCATAACGTTGCGCGGACTACGTGACGGCCGAGGCAAGCTTCGCATACGCTTTATCCTCAACCATTTAGGCCTTATCCTCGCTCTTGGCGCAGGCTTCTGGGGCGCAGCCGACAGAGAGGAGTTACGCGTAGTTGTCGAGCGCGATATGCCCACGAATATCGCATACACGAAGACTGGTAACCGCACTATTTTGGATTACGAAATTGCAATGACCGATTTTGCGATAGAGTATTTCGACACGGGCACGCCATCATCATTCGAAGCGAGCGTAGTCGTTGATAACAAGCCCACTACGCTGCGTGTAAACCACCCCTACAACCGCACATGGACCGAAACGATATACCTTATAAGCTACGACACGGAGCAGCCCGCCAAGGCTCGTTACTGCATTGTCGAGGTGGTGCGCGAGCCGTGGCGTTGGCTCACAGTTGCAGGTATATTGATGCTCATAATGGGCGCTATATTGATGTTTATTCAGGGTAAAAAGAGAGGATAGCTATGGTACTCGGCTGGAACATATTTCCCTTTGTTGCGGCACTCGCTGCACTACTCTCAGCAGTTGCTGCCGTCTGCGCAGCGCTACGTGAGGAGCGTGGTCGTCGTCTTGCCATAGCATCGGCCATTGGTGGCATAGCCATCCTTGCGGCATTTGTCGCTATGCTTTGGCTCACGCTCGAGCGTCCTCCGCTACGCACTATGGGCGAAACACGACTTTGGTACTCGCTATTTCTGCTTCTCGCGGGCCTTGTGACATACCTACGTTGGCGCTATCGCTGGATAATGGGTTTCTCAACACTTCTGGCAACGGTATTTATGATTGTAAATATCGCCAAACCCGAGCTTCACGATCATACGTTAATGCCTGCACTACAGAGCGTATGGTTTGTACCACACGTATCTATATATATGTTCTCATACGCACTTTTGGGCTGTGCGACACTCCTCTCGTTATATGGTCTGTGGCGTCCCTCGGCAGAGTTGGACGAAGCTATAGGTCGCGTGATGAGTTCGGGTATCGCCTTCTTCACTATCGGCATGCTCTCGGGCGCGCTATGGGCCAAGGAGGCGTGGGGCACATATTGGAATTTGGATCCTAAAGAGGCGTGGGCTGCAGCTACATGGGGATTATACCTTCTCGCCCTACACCTCGCGCCACATCGTCGCAGGCTCTACTACGCGATTGTCATTACAGCCTTTCTCGCGTTGCAGATGTGCTGGTGGGGCGTAAACTATCTGCCCAATGCAGCACGCAGCGAGCACACCTACACAATGCAGAAGTAGTACACAGCATATCAAGCAATTAACAACTAAATAAAAACATTATGAAGAAGATTAGACTATTTTTGGTTATGGCACTTATCGTTGCCGTTTCCCTGTTCGTAGCCTACCGTCTTTCGAACAATGCACCTGCCGAGAACCTCCCCGAGGAGGTACGCGTATTGGCAGTCTTGGAGGAGGGCGGATGTCTTAGCTGCCACTCGGCTAACCCCGAGATTCCCTTCTATGCAAAGCTTCCCGTAGCAGGTAAGGTTGTGATGAAGGATATCGAGGATGGCTACCGCGCCTACGACATCGAGCCATTGATGGAGGCGTTGCGAAATGGCGAGACACCTCGCCCCGTAGATGTTGCCAAGGTCGAGAAGGTAGCTTTGGATAAGCGTATGCCTATGGCAAAGTACTATCTTGTGCACTGGGGTAGTCAGATGACCAACGAGAAGCGCGACATCATCCTCGATTGGGCTATCAACTACCGCACCGACTACTACGCCGATGGTCTTGCTGAGGAGCGTGCCGGTGAGCCCATACGCCCTATCCAGCCCGCAACAAACATCGACGAGGAGAAGGCAGCTCTCGGCTTCAAGCTCTACCACGACACACGTCTATCGGTGGATAATACCGTGTCGTGCGCTACCTGCCACGGTCTCCATACAGGTGGTGTTGATAACCACCAGTACTCTGACGGCGTAGAGGGCCGCATGGGTGGTGTGAATGCTCCTACGGTATATAATGCAGTCTACAACTTCGTACAGTTCTGGGATGGTCGTGCACGCACCCTCGCAGAGCAGGCCGCAGGTCCTCCACTCAACCCCGTAGAGATGGCTTCAACATCGTTCGACGAGATTATCGCAAAGCTTGCGCAGGATAAGGCTATGGTTGCTGCGTTCGACAATATCTATAGCGATGGCATCACCGAGGCAAACATCACAAATGCTATCGAGGAGTTCGAGCGCACACTCGTAACCCCCAACTCGGCATTCGACAAGTGGCTTAAGGGTGACAACGAGGCGCTCACAGCTGAGGAGCTTCGCGGATATGAGCTATTCAAGGAGTACAACTGCGCAACATGCCACGTAGGCGCTAACCTCGGTGGCGAGAGCTACGAGCTTATGGGCTTGCGACGTCACTACTTCGCAGATCGCGGCTTGGAGCTTACCAACGAGGATAACGGTCGCTTCAAGGAGACTCAGGATGAGCGTGACCGCCACCGCTTCAAGGTGCCTGGCCTACGCAACGTAGAGCTCACATGGCCTTACTACCACGATGGTACACGTCTTACTATGGAGGAGGCTGTGCGCGACATGGCACGCTACCAGTCTGACGTAGATATCAACGACGAGGAGACTGCAGCGATTGTTGCATTCCTCCGCACATTGACTGGTGAGTATAAGGGTGTTAAACTCACAAACGAGAATGAGTACGGCGTAATCCACCACCACGAGGATGATGCGATGTATCTCGATCGCAACCACACTCACGATAACGAGTAATCAATAACAGTGAAATAAAACTAATGGGCTGCCCCACGGGACAGCCCATTAGTTTTGCCTGTATGTTTACCTTAACAAGCCCTACTCAACTGCGAAACGATATGCTGCACGAACTGCAAACTCACTCGTCTTATATGGTTCAAGACAAACAACGCTGTTCGACATAAATGCTACAACCTCGATAAACTTTTCCGAGTTCTCGTTTGATGAAGAGTAATAGGTCTCGGTAAATGGCATACCACCCTTCTCTACAAGCAACTTATTGTAAGCCTTTACACTGTCGCTATTGAAGTCGCCTGTGCCGCCACTGATTGCGTTCCACATCCAACCCAACTCCTTTGATGATGGCAAGAACCAACCATCGCCGTGCTCGATACACCACTTAAAGGCTGGGTAGTCATCAATATTCTGATTACCATAATTGAGGTTGAAGAGATCCTCGGTCATAAACTGGCCATTGCTGCTATGGTTGTATGGGCAGTCTACGTTTATTGTAGACCACTGCAAGTCGGCCTCATCGAGAGAGAAGATGTAGCAGTAACCCTTCTCGATAGCAAATACGATACCCTCTACTCCATTTACATTATAATAGTCACCAACCTTATACTCCTTATTAGGGTCGGTCTCTTCGCCAGAGCTGCCACCCTCACCATCTGAGCCTTCAACAGCCTTAGCAACAACGCGCACCTCGTTAGAGTAGTAGCCGCCATACAACGCAACAAAACGATACTCACCCGCCACTGTAGTCGAAAACATCTTACCATTGAGCGCCTTGCTATCATCAATAGAGTAGATTGCCACACCATCTGTAATGGGCTGATTATCGACACTAACAGAGAATGTTACACTCTCCACGCCATCGGCCTTAATCTCGCTCTTGTCTGCCGACAATGTAATATTGATATGCTCCTCGGGCTTTACATAGTGCTCCTTCACACCATAGTAGTCGATAGATGACGAAAGTGCGCAAAGTGCCGTGTTCACAACATCGAAACGACCCAAATCATCCTTTGCCGAGACGATAACCAACACCTCCATATTGTCGGTATTCCACGCTGCACTAAGGATAGGAAGAGAGAAGGTGCAGCCATTAGTCTCGCCCGCAACGATGATGCCGAGTGAGTCACCCGAGATATCTCGTCGGTCGTAAGCACCCGCAATATTGCGCAACGCGTGGTTGCTTATACGGTGATGCGAGTAGGTAGCACCAGCCTGGCTGGGATTCGAGATATTGTTCTCGAGGAGCCATGCCGTAACCTTGTACTCCTGCGTAACAGCTGCCTTAACACCTACTGCAACCGATACCTCATCATTGTTCAATGCGGCATATACTGCAACACCTGCATCAGCACCGTTTGTCTTAACCAAATTGTTGATACTCTGACTATTCTTTGCGACAAAATTATCCGCACTCGTATCGCCCAGACCTCCGTAGAAGTTGAAGCGAATAGCTGGATAGCCTGCATTGGGATAGAATTTATCAACAACCGACGCAGCAGCAGAGTAGGCATTATCGCTATACTGACCCGTAGCAAAGCTACCGCCATGCACACCTACCTCGTGGTAGTAGTCGGCAACATCCTCCTCACCCAATGCCAAGAGGCCATCGATCACACGTGGGCAATTTGTACAACCAACGCCCGTATGGTCTACAAGCAATATCTTATGAGGGAAAACTCGGCACTCGGGGCTGCTATCCTCGGGCAAGAACTCCTCCCAAGGTCTAATAGCACCATTACTACCCTCATACTCAAGCACCTCCATAGGCTTGATATAGTTGCGCTTAACCTCGAAAGATGCATCCGTAGCTATGCTTCGAAGCTCCTGACCCTTGCACTTAACCTTCACGCATATACCCTTCTCAAAGCTATTGGGAAGCAGCGCAAAGTAGAAGGCCGTAGGCTTAGATGTGAGTGTCACGCCATCGCCACAATCGAGCGTGATGCTCATTGCGAGGCTCTTATCGTAGACTACCGTTCCCGAGAGTTCGTTATCGCCACCATCTACAGCGCCATCCTGACACTCCTCCACCTCGGCCGTAGCAACATTAACATAGGCATAGCCAGCAATCTGCTCGCCACGGTTGCCCTCGAGCGTAATGCTCTCGACGACATCACCGTTACCCGTAAGCTGCAACTTAAGCCATCCGCACACATTTCGCAACACGACATTATGGTCATGGCTCGCTGCAACCATAATATTACTCTTAGGGTCGTAGCTATCAGCCATATAGCTCTGCTGACTTGCCAAGACTATCTCAATATGCTCGGCATCGGAGTCTATGCGATAGCTCTTATCGTAGGGATATGCCACCACAACTCTATCCGTAGCCTGCGCACCAGCCGCCTTAGGGTCAAACGAGATATCGCCCGAGCGATCACCCGTCTCACCAAGGAACTTTGCCTCGATATTTTCGTAAGACTTGTAAAAGAGCGAGAGCTTATCGCCTGCATTCCACACCGTCTTATTCTCGACAAGTTGAATACGCGTATCGGCATCTTCGAAGCCGACACTAAGCACCTCGGAGAGAGAGGTATTACCTCCCGACAACTCTGCGATATCGCTCTGCGCACACGCCACAAAGGCCAACGCAGCAACTACAAAAATCACAAGACGTTTCATCGTATACGTTTATAAGCTTTATAGAACTTATTGCGACACAAACACTTAGTCGCAAAATCCGACAACAAGGGGCCATCCAACATCTTTGCTGGATAGCCCCTCTTTATAACATTAGGTTATTGGTACAACGCTAAAGATTAGTACCAAGCGCTTACTGACCAACTCTGAGTCTCGTCTACGATAGGATCCTCGAGATTTGACTCCTGGAAGCCTGCCTCAACAACTGCCTCAACAATCTCAACCTCGGGAGCGAGGTAGCTTGCATAAAATTTAGTATTCATAGTTATATAGTCTTATAGTTAATAAATTCTCATCTGTTAGCAACACACTTTTTGCACATTAGGCTAAAAGATAGCACAAAAATACAAATATTTTTTCAAAAACAAAGAGGACCGCATGATTTTTATCAAACAGTCCCCTGCCTCGCCGCAAAAAACGGTCGAGAAAACACCCAATAAAAACTAAAAAGATCAATCTATAAGCAGATCTACACGCCCGTATTTATCCCATTTAAGCACCACTATACAACCACAAAGTGCATAAGAGAGAGCCACTTTAAGCGTGCATATCTTTCATGGTGCAAAGATGCAGCATTATTTTCAAGCACACAATCGCCCTCTTTAGGGAAATTTAGCCGACGAGCATCCCCGATTATAGGGATTGGCAAATTGGAGAATTATTTGTATCTTTGCATAATGGTTAATAGATGATTTATAAAGTGTAACACAAACAACTGAAAGAGAAGTGAATAAGATAAACTATCATAGTCCAGCTGCCTCTCTCGCGCCCGACATGAAGATTTTTGAGCTGATAGACGCCTACCCCGTGCTGCTATCCGTATTTTCGCGTTTGGGCATAACACTCCCCTTCGGCGACATCTCCGTAGAGCAGATGTGCCGTAGAGATGGACACTCGCCCGAGCTATTCCTGCTGCTCTGCCGTATGCACATCGACACCTCATTCCGCCCACGCCCCTCGGAGCTTCGCGAAGATATGCTACTCTCGGTTGTCGGCTACCTGCGAGCTACACATCGCTACTACACCGACTATATGTTACCTCACGCAGGCGAGCACCTCGACGAGATTTTGAGCTACTGCGACGAACTATCTCGCAGCATGCTCACGAAGTTCTATAGCGACTACGTGAGCTACATTCGAGAGCATCTCGAAGAGGAGGAGCAGACCATATTTGCTAGCGTTGAGAGTGCAGCAGCAGGCGAACGCCTCAACCTCGCATCCTTAGAGGTGCCACACAGCGATATCGACGATCGCACCAATGATATAGCATCGCTCATAATCAAGTGTCTACCCGAGGCGGCACCCACACAGCTACGCTGTGCTATGCTCAGCCACATATACGCACTGCGCGACGACCTACGACGCCACTACAACGTCGAGGTGGCTCTTTTGCGACCCTTGATAGCACAAACTATTAATACCTCGAAGCAATGAAGCGTTACCGCATAGCAATCATAGAGCCTGCATCGGTAATCGGCGAGGGCATAGCCTCGATGCTCGCAGCAAGTGGCGAGGTGGAGGTGCTCTTCTGCTGTCGCTCCATTGCCGAGGCGAAGGGCTACACACGTAGTCACGACGAGGTGGAGATACTCTTCGTGGCTGCAACTCTCGCACCGCAGCTCAGTGGCATATCGCTATTTGACAACGTGCCAATGGTAGCGATACAGAGCACTCTCGTAGATAACGAGACGTTACGTCGCTTTGCCGCCACAGTGTCGATATTCTCAACGACAGAGGAGCTACTACGCACCCTTCACGAGACCCTCGACCGCGCCGCAGAGCCAAGCTACAGCGAGAGCCACGAACTGTCGGAGCGCGAAAAAGATGTGCTTATTCTTGTAGCACGCGGACATACAAACAAGGAGATAGCCTCGGAGCTAAACATTTCGCCCCACACGGTAATCTCGCATCGCAAAAATATCGTGCATAAGACTGGTATCCGCTCGGTGGCAGGTCTTACGGTATATGCCGTACTTAACAAATTGATAACCAACGAACAACTATAACTATGAAATTCGAACTTTGTGCCTACTCCGTAGAGGCATGTCACACCGCAGCACGCCTCGGTGTCAATCGTGTAGAGCTATGCGCCTCACCCGCTGAGGGTGGCGTAACACCTTCGCTTGCGACCATCGAGCGCGTTGCAGCAATTCCCAACCTCGACCTTAGCGTTATGATTCGCCCACGTGGTGGCGATTTTCTCTACTCCGACGAGGAGTTTCAGACAATGCTCCAGGATATTGCCCACGCTCGCAAGGCGGGTGCTACGGGCGTAGTATTCGGCATCCTCACACCAGACGGCAAGGTAGATGTGGAGCGCACACGCGCCCTTGTCGAGGCATCCGAAGGTATGGAGACGACGTTCCACCGCGCGGTAGATATGACCGAGGATTACGCTCAGGCCGTAGCTGATGTAATCGAGGCAGGATGCACACGCATTCTTACATCGGGAGGTTACGACAAGGCGATAGACGGCATCGATAATATTCGTCGTGCAGTCGAGGTATCGCGTGGCCGCATTGAGATTATGGCGGGTAGTGGCGTGGTGGCCGCAAATGCCGCAGAGCTCAAAGCTGTAGGCGTTGATGCGCTACACTTCAGCGCCAAGAAGATGGTCGCAGGAGGTATGCAGTATCGCAATCCTCGAATCTCGATGGGAGGCTCGTCGGCTGTCGATGAGTTCGCACTCCGCGTAGTAGACGAGGCCGAGGTAGAGGCAATCCTAAAACTCTGTTCTGCAAATAATTAAACCAACGCACAATATGAAAAAACTACTTCCCCTTTTCCTTGCCATAGTAGCAGCTTTGGCATACTGCTTTTGGCCAAAAAACAACATTAGCGAGGAGCTACGAGCAGCCATCGAAAGTTCACCACGTAGCACCGAGCTAACAGCACTATATGAGTCTACGCCCCGTGAGTCGAAGCGCGATATGGAGTATCTTATGGTCAATATGCCCGTGGCCGACCGCGATACAATGTCGCTCGCACTACTTGCTGAGAATGTGGAGTATGCGACACGTGCTCGCAAGGAGTTCGAGTGGTGCAAGTCGCTTCCAGAGGATGTATATCTTAGCGATGTTTTACCCTATTTCGTAGTAGACGAGGTGCGCGATTCATGGCGTAAGGAGCTCTACGAGCTTTACGCTCCAGAGGTGGCTGAATGCAAGACAATGGAGGAGGCAATAAAGATTGTAAATAGCAATATTCCTCGCATGACAGGTGTTGATTACAACACACTTAGAGAGAAGACCAACCAGAGTCCTCGCGAATCTATTCGTCAAGGCATGGCATCGTGCACGGGCCTTGCTATCCTGCTTGTCGATGCACTTCGCTCGGTGGGTATTCCCGCACGTTTTGCCGGCACTGCTTCATGGCACGACAACCGCGGCAACCACAGCTGGACGGAGGTTTGGCTCGATGGCGAGTGGCGAGTTACGGAGTATTATATGCCCTCGAAGCTCGATCATCTTTGGTTTATGGCCGATGCATCGAAGGCCAATGCCGAGGATCGCAACTACGCTATCTATGCCACACATTTTGGCGGTGCTAACGACTGGTTCCCAATGGTTTGGTGCGACGAAGATGACAATCTACCCGTAGAGCTTCTACCTCAGACAATCGGTGCGGAGAATGTCACACAGCGATATATCGACCTGGCCTACGAGCAGTACACACGCCACTTGGAGGCTGGCACTCACACCTTTCTCCGCATTGCGGGTTATGCCGATGCATCGAAGCGCGAGCACTCGGGCGACCGCGTGGCGATGGGTGTCGATGTATTCTGCGGCACGGAGCAGATGGGCGGAGGTCTTACGGCTGGCCCATTGCGCGATATGAACGATATGTTCTCGGTGTTGCTGCCCAAGAATTGCGATTATGAGTTGCGCTACTACAACGCTGCAGGCGAGCTTCAGCGTCAGAGCGTACACCTCGGCGAGGAGCCTCAGACGGTAGCTATCGCGCTTAAGTAGAGTCTTTCGAAATAGATAAATTTACGCAGTGTTCGTTGAGCACTGCGTTTTTTCGTAATAAATATGCGATAATCGCATCAATTATTAACTTTTTTTATTAATTTTGTCGCATTATATATATGTATAAACAAAAACAAACAATAAAAACGATAAATTATGGGAAGAGCATTTGAGTATCGCAAGGCGAGAAAGATGAAGCGCTGGGGACACATGGCGCGTGTATTTACCAAGATTGGTAAGGAGATCGAAATGGCAGTTAAGGCATCTGGTCCAGATCCTTCGTCAAACTTGCGTCTTCGACTTTTGTTGCAGAACGCTAAGGCTGAGAATATGCCTAAGGAGAACGTTGAGCGTGCTATCAAGCGTGCTACAGATAAGGACTCTGCAGACTACAAGGAGATGATCTATGAGGGTTATGGTCCTCACGGTATCGCCGTTTTGGTAGAGACCGCTACTGATAACACAAACCGTACTGTTGCATCTGTACGTATGTACTTCAACAAGTATGGCGGTGCACTCGGCACATCAGGCTCTGTAGGCTTCATGTTCGAGCACAAGTGCGTATTTAAGTTCAAGCCTACCGAGGGCGTAGACTTCGAGGAGATGGAGCTTGAGATGATCGACTTCGGTGTAGATGAGTTCTACGCTGAGGAGGGCGAGGTAACAGTATACGCTGCTTACGAGTCGTTCGGTCAGATTCAGACTTGGATCGAGGATAAGGGCTACGAGCTCGTATCGGGTGAGAGCGTACGCATCCCAACAGATCAGAAGGAGCTTACAGCAGAGCAGCGCGAGGCGGTTAACAAGCTTATCGAGCACCTCGAGGAGGATGATGACGTGACTAACGTCTACACTACAATGGCCGAGTCGGAGGAGGACGAGGAGTAATCCTTGACCCTTTCGCATGGCGCAAAAACAACTTTCACAGCTATGGAAAAATTTACAGAGTATAAAGGTCTTGATTTGGCTGGCGTAGCCGACGAGGTGTTGGCACGCTGGACCGAGGAGGACACATTCCACAAGAGCATCACAACACGTGAGGGTCACCCAACATTTGTATTCTACGAGGGTCCCCCCTCAGCAAATGGCACCCCAGGTATCCACCACGTTATGGCGCGTACTATCAAGGATGTATTCTGCCGCTATAAGACACAGCAGGGCTACCTCGTACACCGTAAGGCCGGTTGGGATACACACGGTCTTCCCGTAGAGCTTGGCGTCGAGAAGAAGCTCGGTATCACAAAGGAGGATATCGGCAAGAAGATCACCATCGAGCAGTACAACAAGGAGTGCCGCGAGGCGGTGATGGAGTTCACCGACATCTGGGAGGACTTGACACGCCGTATGGGCTACTGGGTAAATATGGACGATCCATATATCACCTACGACAACAAGTTCATCGAGACGTTGTGGTGGCTTTTGAAGCAGCTCTACGAGAAGGGACTTCTCTATAAGGGCTACACTATCCAGCCCTACTCGCCTGCAGCAGGTACAGGTCTTTCGACTCACGAGCTCAACCAGCCAGGTTGCTACCGCGATGTGAAGGATACAACATGTACAGCTCAGTTCCGCATCCTCGACCCTAAGGCCGAGATGGAGGGTTGGGGCACACCCTACTTCCTCGCATGGACAACAACACCTTGGACATTGCCTTCAAACACTGCACTCTGCGTTGGTCCTAAGATCGACTATGTTGCAGTACGCACATACAACCCCTACAACGGTGAGAAGATGACGGCTGTCGTTGCCGAGCCATTGCTCTACTCGATCTTCAACAAGAAGGCTGAGGAGCTCAAGCTCGAGGATTACAAGGCTGGCGACAAGCTCATCCCATTCGAGGTTGTTGGCAAGTGGAGAGGTACGGAGCTTTGCGGTATGCACTACGAGCAGCTTTTGCCATGGGTTAAGCCCGTTAAGGCTGACGAGAAGGGCAACTGGTCGGAGGCTGCAGCTGAGGCGTTCCGCGTAATCTTGGGTGACTACGTAACAACTGAGGATGGTACGGGTATCGTACATATCGCGCCTACGTTTGGTGCGGATGATGCCTTCGTAGCACGTCAGGCAGGCATTCCTTCGCTATTTATGATCAACAAGCGTGGCGAGACACGTCCTATGGTTGATTTCACCGGTAAGTTCTACCTTACAGAGGAGCTCGATGAGGAGTTCGTAAAGCAGTGCGTAACTGAGGAGTATAACGAGTATGAGGGTCGCTTCGTGAAGAATGCATACGATCCACAGTACACCGTAGATGGTCGCTATGATGAGAAGGCTGCAGCTGCTGCCGAGAACCTCGACATCTACATCTCGCTCAAGCTTAAGGAGGCAGGTAAGGTATTCAAGATTGAGAAGCATACCCACAACTACCCCCACTGCTGGCGTACCGATAAGCCCGTGTTGTACTACCCTCTCGACTCATGGTTCATCCGCACTACAGCACTCCGTGAGCGTATGATGGTGCTCAACAAGACCATCTACTGGAAGCCCGAGTCTACAGGTACTGGCCGCTTCGGTAAGTGGTTGGAGAATATCAACGACTGGAACCTCTCACGTTCACGCTTCTGGGGTACTCCATTGCCAATCTGGGCTACGGAGGATCGCTCGGAGTTGAAGTGCATCGGCTCTATCGAGGAGCTTATCGCCGAGATCGAGAAGGCGGTAGCCGCTGGCGTGATGACCGAGAACCCATACAAGAACTTCAAGGTGGGCGATATGTCTAAGGAGAACTACTCTACAGATGTTATCGACTTGCACCGTCCTTATGTAGATAATATCGTCCTTCTCTCGTCTAAGGGCGAGCCTATGCGCCGCGAGCCAGACCTCATCGATGTATGGTTCGACTCAGGTGCTATGCCATACGCACAGGTACACTACCCCTTCGAGGCGAAGGAGGGCTTCGATCAGATCTATCCCGCAGACTTTATTGCTGAGGGTGTCGATCAGACACGTGGCTGGTTCTACACGCTCCACGCTATCGCTGTGATGTTGTTCGACTCTGTAGCGTTCAAGAATATCATCTCTAACGGCTTGGTACTCGACAAGAACGGCAACAAGATGTCGAAGCGTTTGGGCAACGCCGTAGATCCATTCGAGGTACTCAGAAAGTATGGTGCCGACGCTACACGTTGGTATATGATCTCTAACTCGCAGCCTTGGGACAACCTCAAGTTCGACGTTGATGGCGTTGATGAGTGCCGCCGTAAGTTCTTCGGTACACTCTACAACACCTACTCGTTCTTCGCACTCTATGCAAATATCGACGGCTTCACAGGCCGTGAGGCTGAGGTGCCCGTAGCACAGCGCCCAGAGATCGACCGCTGGATCCTCTCGGAGCTCAACACTCTTATCCGCGATGTCACCACATCGTTGGAGGAGTACGATCCTACACCTGCAGCACGCCGCATCGACGCCTTCGTAAACGAGAACCTCTCGAACTGGTACGTGCGTCTTAACCGTAAGCGTTTCTGGGGTGGCGAGATGAGCGAGGATAAGTTGGCTGCATACCAGACACTCTACACTTGCTTGGAGACTGTAGTGAAGCTTGCTGCGCCTATCGCACCATTCATCACAGACCGCATCTTCCGCGACCTCAACGCAATGAGTGGCCGCCACACCGAGGAGAGCGTACACCTCTCAACATATCCTAAGGTTGATGAGTCGCTCATCTGCCCCGAGTTGGAGGCACGCACAGCACTCTCACAGCAGGTATCATCTATGGTATTGGCATTGCGTCGTAAGGTGAATATCAACGTACGTAAGCCTTTGCAGAAGATCATCATCCCTGTTTTGGATAAGGAGATGGCAACACGCATCGAGGCTGTTCGCCAGCTTATCATGAACGAGGTGAACATCAAGGATATCGAGCTTATCTCGGATACAACAGGCATCATCACTAAGCGCATCAAGCCTAACTTCAAGACTTTGGGTGCTAAGTGTGGTAAGTATATGAAGCAGGTTGCAGCTCTTGTTGCAACATTCACTCAGGAGCAGATCGCTGCTGTTGAGAACAACGCTGAGACTATCCTCGAGGTTGAGGATCAGAAGTTCGTAACTACGGCCGCTGACTTCGACATCACATCGGAAGATATGCCAGGTTGGTTGGTTGCATCGGAGGGTAAACTTACCGTAGCTTTGGATATCACCATCACCGAGGAGTTGCGCCGCGAGGGTGTAGCCCGCGAGTTGGTAAACCGTATCCAGAACATCCGTAAGGAGTCTGGCTTCGAGGTTACGGACAAGATCCGCGTTGAGATCGAGCTTCAGGATGCTACTGCCGCAGCTATCGAGAGCTTTGCTGAGTATATCGCACAGCAGACTCTTGCTGTTGAGGTTAAGGCTGTTGCCGAGCCTCAGGGTGAGACTGTTGTCGATTCGGAGCTTGACGAGGCAACGCTCAAGATCGCCGTATCGCGCATCTAATCTCAGAGCTTACCTAATATTATATATAGGTAGAGAAAGGGCTATCCAGCTTATGCTGGGTAGTCTTTTTCTTATATTCCTCGACCGAGGTTTTGCGATAAATTTATGCTTTTTATTGAAAAATGTTTGCAAGTTTCATATTTTTTGCTTAATTTTGTTTACTAAACGATATATAACCGTACTAAAACGCTACGATTATGGCAGATGAGAAGACCAGATATAACGATTCGGAGCTTGAGGAGTTCCGCCAGTTGATAGAGAAGAAATTAGCATCGGCACGTGCCGACTATGAGATGTTGCGCTCGGCAACCAACAACGAGAACGACACCGAGGATTCGTCACCTACGTTCAAGGTGATGGAGGAGGGCGCTACAACGCTCTCGAAGGAGGAGTATGGCCGCTTGGCACAGCGTCAGGCGAAGTTCATCCGCAACCTCGAGATGGCTCTTGTGCGTATCAACAACAAGACCTACGGCATCTGCAAGACCACGGGCAAGCTCATTCCTCGTGAGCGTCTATTGCGTGTACCCCACGCTACGGAGTGCATCGAGGCTAAAGAGGCAAGACGATAGAGGCTTGCATCGTAGCGTGTGCGCATAACATAGGGATAATTCGCTCTATCGAGTAGGGCGACACCATATTATGACGAGTGTGTTTAACTTTCGGGTTAGACACGCTCGTTTTGCGCATAAAAGAACTGATTATCAGTCAAAAGTATCAACATTGTAGTGAATATTATTAGATTATATTTTGTAATTCTTAGAAAATTTTTATATTTTTGTAGTAGCTTTTGCGTGCGGACGACACTCAACAGCCCCTCTAATCGCTAATTACTAACTAAAACATAAGCTTATGAACAGAAACACACACACCACTTACCTCGCGCCAGAGGCCGAGGTAGTAGAGAGCATCGTCGAGGCAGGATTTGCTTACTCTTCAGACAGCAACCTCGAAGATCCCAAAGTAGAAGATCCAAAGGAGTGGGAAAATTAAAGAAATGCAGCTATGAAAAGATTTATATTGTACCTATTTGCTGCCTTAGCTTTTGCAGCGTGTACACAGAACGACATCGAAGAGCTTACGAACAATAAGCTATTTGTTCCCGACAGTATTAGCGTAGGTTTCGAGAATGACGACACCCGTATCCAGCTCTTAAACAACAAAACCGTGTGGAACGAGGGTGACTGCGTTTCGGTCTTCTACCGTTCATTCGACAACCTTATGTGGCAGTTCCAGGGCCAGACGGGTGATCGTACTGGCGAGTTACTTCTCGTAGATGGTTATGTTGGCAACCAGACTATGGAGGATGTAATCGTCGTATATCCATACAATGCGGACTACCTCGTCAGACTATCTGACCAGAGCGTCGAGGCTCGTATGCCATCGGTGCAGTACTACCACGAGAATAGTTACGACCCTTCGTGCAACATTATGATTGCTCAGGGCTCAGACCGCAATTTCGTGCTTAAGAACGTATGCGGCTGGGTTAAGATTGAGCTTACGGGTGATGGCCAGGCCGTGCAGAGCCTCACTCTCACGGGCAACAACAACGAAGCTGTAGCGGGCGATATCTCGATTGTAGCTACTGACGCTACCGCAACCTATTTTTCGGCAAATAGCTCAGCCCCCAGCGATGATTCCGAGCTTGGCGGCGACCTTGTGTTTGACAATCAGACCATAACATCGTTAAAGCTACAGTGCAACGGTGTAACACTATCATCTGAGCCTACAGCATTCTACATTGCGCTTCCTCCTCAGACCTTTAGCAATGGTTTCACCGTAGAGGTTAAGTGTCGAGGCTATCAGCCTATGGTTCTCCAGCGCAATGATGCAATCGCTATCGAGCGCAACCATATCCAGCCTATGCAGGCTGTTGAGTTCGAGGCCGAGGAGAGCAACGAAGTAGATGTTCCCAACAACGAGATTTGGTATACTGCAACCGATCAGGTATGGCCCAATAATGAATGGGATTTTGGCGCAACGCTTATCGACAACTACTTTGACTACTACACTGGTCAGGGTATCTTGGTATTCGATGGCGATGTAACACGTATTCCAGCGGGTGCTTTTAGTTATAATGGAGGTCTTACAAGCATTACTCTTCCAAATAGCATAGCAGAAATCGAGAGTTTTGCTTTTGATAATTGTTGGGGACTTACAACCATGACTATTCCCGACAATACCACAGTTATCGAGCCAGGAGCATTTTCGAGTTGCGGCAATCTTCAGGAGTTCAAAGGAAATTGTGTAACTGAGGATGGCCGATGCCTTGTGCTTGATAATGTACTACTTGCATTTGCTCCTGCAGGTATCACATCCTACACAACTCCATCAGGTGTGCGAACCATTGCAGCAAATAGTTTTTCTTCTTCTCACGACCTAACGGAGATTGTCATCTCTGAGGGTGTAGAGATAATTGGAACTTATGCCTTTAGTAGTTGCACCAACCTCTCAACTATTATATTACCCGAGAGTATATTGCATATCCGCGCCTATGCATTCGATTATTGCTATTCATTGGCAGACATCACACTTCCATCAAATCTACAGTCAATTGAAGATTGGGCGTTTGTAAATTGTGCAAACCTTACTCAGATAACTATTCCAGATAGTGTTCAGGGGTTTGGTCAAGGCATCCTCGCTGGTTGTTACAACCTTGAATACATCGATTGTCAATATGCTACCGAGGATGGTAGAAGTTTGATTATCGACGGCTGTTTGTTCGCAATTGCTCCTAAAGACCTATCGTCATATACTGTTCCTGAGGAGGCTACACATATTGGTTCAGGAGCACTATGTGGTCTTGAATTCCCAGTCCTCCTTCATGATAATATATCTGTCATTGGCGATAATGCATTTGAAAGGTGTTCGTTTAGCACTATTACACTTCCTGCAAACCTCGAGTATTTGGGATATGCTGCATTCCTGTATTGTTCGAATCTGACAGATGTATATTGCACAGCTACGACACCTCCATCTATGGGCGGAATGTTGTTTGGCTACAACTCACAAAATCGCAATATCTATGTTCCTTTGGAGTCATTAGAGGACTATAAGACAGCTGACGGCTGGAGAGAGTTTGCTTCATGTATCATCGGTTATGACTACGAGACTGGCGAGACCGTGATGCCAACTATCAACCTCGGCGTCTGCGGAACTATCACAGATTGGGGCAACAGTGACATTCCCGATATTGCAATGGAGTATCTCGAGGAGCGAAATCTCTATGTTGCATACGGTGTTGAGCTAACTACTGCCGATCGCTTCAAGTTGCGTGCAGACAATACTTGGCAAGGCTTGTATAACATTGGACTTTCATGGGATGATTCCGGCTACGCTATGGTGGCAAACACCTATAAGGAGTTGATGAATAGCCCAGAAAGCCAGGATATCCATATCGCAGTAGATGGCAGCTACGATATATACTTCAACCTCGAAACATTGACACTCTACTTTATGGAGGCGGACGCAGATCCTGATAATGCTACGGAGGCTCCCGAGCACTCTGAAATACCAGATGGACAATATCGTATCGGTATTGTTGGTTCATTCACGGACTGGGGAAACTTCCCCGATATTGCGATGAGCTATGATGAGGATATGGCTATGTATGTCTACTATGGCTTAGAGTTTAACGAGGGTGATGAGTTCAAGCTACGCGTTAACGAGTCGTGGGATATTAACTATGGTTTGGAGTACGACTATGCATCATCATTTGGTGGTAATAACTTCACCTATCTTATTAATGACGGACAAAATATCATCGTTTACAAGACAGGTAGCTACGACCTCTACTTTGATCCCAACTATTGCGAGTTCTACTTCATGGAGGCAGACGTAGATCGTTCGGAGGCTACGGAGCCTACAATTCTTCCTCAACTAGCAGCACCTCAGAACGTTCGTGTTTTCAATGAGAGTGCAACATCATTTACCCTAACTTGGGACTATGTCGAGAATGCAACATCATATATGATCAATGATGGCAACGGTGGAGTATATACCACAAGCGACAACTATATTGAGATTACTGATGTGGCTCCATATACACTCTATTGGACAATTGTATCAGCCCTTTCTGATTCATCTCTCTATCGCCAATCGAATTGGGTTGGAACCTATGCCTATACTGCTGACACTAATCAGTCTTGTTCGTGGTTTACGCAGAGCCTAAGTCCTGGTCAGGGAACAGAGTATGATCATCAGCCATACAACTCCTTGGACGTCACATGGAAGGGTACGGGCGTTACCTCTATTTCATATTATTTATTAGACGCCGAAGATTACTATTATTACGGCTATTCATTGGGCCTTATTGTCGCAAACATGAACAATGCAGGTGGTCTTCTCGAACCTATAAACTCTGACGAGGGCTTCTCTGGCTACTTCTCTGATCAATATCAAGACTGCGGATATATTCTATTTACGCTTGTTACCAACGAGCAGGGAGAGACATACATGGCTATAAGCGAGAGCAAAACTGAAAGCTATGAGCTAAGCGAGGCTGAAAGCAGATGGATTGGCAGATGGCAGATGACTGCAC
Organism: Alistipes sp.; assembly: GCA_017546345.1. Taxonomy (GTDB): domain Bacteria; phylum Bacteroidota; class Bacteroidia; order Bacteroidales; family Rikenellaceae; genus Alistipes. The sequence goes on from JAFYXB010000016.1 coordinate 53,896, forward strand.
ACAAGGCACTCGTATATGATGGTGGGAACACTTCAATTATAGATCGAGAGGAGAGTTTCGTAGTCAATATTACCGCTAATCCTGATAGGGCTCGTTTCTTCTTTGTGGATGGCTTTAGCGTTTTGGGTGAGGGCTGGCCTATTGAAGCAGAACTTAATGAAAATAACGAGCTTTGCTTAAGAAGTGGATATCTAACAGACATCGCATATAATGGCTACTATGCATGGCTTTCATACTGCATATATAGCGATGGCAATGAAGGATACAACTTCTACAATAACCCTGTTCAGATCTTCTCGATGGACGAGGCTGGTAATGTTACATGTCGTCTATATTCTGACATAGCCTATTATTCGGGTGAAACTCCCGTAGAGTACACAAATATCCATACAGAGATGTATGTATATACATACGACGGTTTTGTTGAGTATATAACCGACTCATACCCTGTAACTTACCGCGCTGGCGAGATGGATATGGTTAAGCTTGCGGATAATCGCGCTGCGAAGAGTTCGGCAATGCCTGCAAATGGCCTACAGGGATATCAACTTACGCCTAATAAGACGATCAAGCGAGATAATCTTTCAACGTTGAAGAGCGATATCTCGGTGGTGTACACTATGTAGCACCTACGCTTTGCTAACATTAAACGGCTGTCCTGCGGGCAGCCGTTTATGTTTTTATTGCCATAGAGAAAATTTTGGTATGATTCCAAAATCGGAGCGCGAGTCCGCAGCATACTTTGGCGTATGTGAGGAACTCACGCTCGATGTATAACGAGAAAATATCCCAGCAATATGAAACTTAACGACTTAAAGGGTTGCGAAACATCGTAAACGCGCATAGCTGAGGATAGTTTTAGGCATACGAAGAGCGCGAGTCCGCAGCATACTTTAGCGTATGTGAGGAACTCGCGCTCGATGTATAACGAGAAAATATCCCAACGATATGAAACTTAACAACTTAAAGGGTTGCGAAACATCGTAAACGCGCATAGCTGAGGATAGTTTTAGGCATACGAAGAGCGCGAGTCCGCAGCATACTTTGGCGTATGTGAGGAACTCGCGCTCGATGTATAACGAGAAAATATCCCAGCTATGCGCGTTTACTTCGTGCGAACGAAGCGCAACGAATGAGGCGTACTCTGCTTAATAATAATACGCTCATCGAAGGCGTAACGACGATAGAGCTCGTCGTTGTAGTAACGAATGGTAATCATCTCGACATCCTCGGTCTTCTCGACATCGAAGCCCTCAGCCTCGAGCTCCAACACAGCCTCGTCGATATGCCAAGAAGAGTCTACAGCGAGGTAGAGGTTCACCGCCGAGTTATGTACAAGATTGATACGTATGCGGTGGCTGTCGAGCGTAGCAAAGAGCTTCGCGAACTTCTCCTCCAAGACGAATGACAAATCGCGCGAATGAAGATTGAGAAGCACCTGATTGTTCTTCTGAATCATGATTGGCTCGTAGGCACGCTCCACATCGCCCGTAATCACTGAGCCCTTAGCCTCCTTGTTGCCGAAGGGACGCACGTACAGAGGTATGTTCTTCTGCTGCAATGGCTTAATGGTCTTGGGGTGGATAATCTGCGCACCGCTATATGCCATCTCGATAGTATCCATATAGTTGAGTCGCTCGATCTTGCGGGCATCGGGAAAGATCTTAGGATCGGCATTTAGGATACCGTCCACATCCTTCCACACACTCATCGACTCAGCATCGAGAACATTTGCCACGATAGCTGCCGAGTAGTCCGAGCCCTCGCGTCCGAGCGTCGTCGTTGTACCATCGGGTGCACCGCCAATAAAGCCCTGACCGACAAATACCGAGACATCGCTACCCTCAATCTCGCGCTTAAGACGCACAGCTGTAGCCTCGAGGTTCACGTTAGCATCCTTGTGTCGCTGCTCGGTGAGGAAGGCACGACGCATATCCACCCAGCGGTTCTTCACGCCGAAGCCATTGAGGTAGTTCGAGACGATGGTTGTCGAAAGAAGCTCACCAAATGCCACGATAGTATCGTACCAAAGTTCGGCATCTGAAGCTCGGTAGATAGTATTCTTCACCGTATTGCGCAACTGCTCGAAGAGCACGTTTACCTGATCTATTGTGATATCGGCACCCATAAGGTCGTCGATAATCGAGCGGTGGTAGGCGTAGCTCTGGTCGATACGCTCCAGGGCCAACTTCTCGTCGCCCTGCTGCATAGCCGAGAATACTCCCTCGAGAGCATTCGTAGTCTTACCCATCGCCGAAACGATAATAAAGAGATCGCTCTCGCCCTGCACTATATTTAGAAGGTTTCTCACGCCTGCGGCATCCTTGACCGAGGCACCACCAAACTTATATACTTTCATATGTTTAGGTTATTCTTTTGTTTTATGGCTACAAAAATACAAAAAAACTCCAAAAAAACATAATGGCAACAGGTCAAAATATAGATAAAATATTTAGAGAATGTTGGAGCCACCTCCAAAATTTGCAAAAAAACAGGGCTCTCCGACAACGCGGAGAACCCTACATGAATATTGGTATAGATTATTCGACCTATACGCGGCAGCGCAAGAAACCGATACCAAAGCGCTCAACGGCTGCACGCTCCAAATCCTCGCGAACTGAAGGATCGGCAATCGAGATAAGCAACTTAGCACGCTGCGCCAACGACTTATTACGCAAGTAGACGATACCGTGCTCCGTAGCGATATACTGCGCCTGGAAACGTGTTGTTACGACACCTGCACCCTTCGTAAGCGTAGGCACGATCTTAGACTGACCTTTCGAGGTGATTGAAGGCAGAGCTATAAAGCACTTACCACCCTCCGACAAAGCACCACCATACATAAAGTCGTGCTGGCCACCAACACCCGAGAAGATACGCTCACCGATTGAGTCGGCACAAATCTGACCCGTAAGGTCGATCTCGATAGCCGAGTTTACGGCCATAACCTTAGGGTTCTGACGGATGTTCTGAGGATCGTTAGTCCATGCCACATCACGGATAACAACGTCGCGGTTGCCATCCAAATAGTCGTAAAGACGCTGGCTACCAAGGCACAAGCAAGCAAGCGACTGGCCTGGATAGAGCTTCTTCAACGAGTTGTCGATGATACCCTTCTGGATGAGGGGCACAACGCCGTCGGTCATAGCCTCTGTATGCAAGCCGAGGTGCTTGTGGCCCTGCAATGCATCGAGCACTGCGTTAGGAATACCACCTACGCCAATCTGCAACGTAGCACCATCGGGAATCTCGGATGCGATGAAGTTACCGATAGCACGCTCCACATCGTTAGGTACAACCGTAGGAACCTCAACAAGAGGCTCATCACCACGCACCATAGCTGCAATCTTCGAAACGTGGATAACAGGATCACCAAACGTGCGAGGCATATACTTGTTTACCTGTGCAATGATTGTCTTCGAGCACTCCACAGCCGAGAAGGCCAAGTCTGCAGATACACCGTATGAGCAGTAGCCATCCTCATCGGGCTCCGACACGTTGAGAAGCGTCACATCCAATGGAATCTGGCCGCTGCGGAACAAGAATGGGATTTCGCCCAAGAATGCTGGGATAGTCTGCGCCACGCCCGAGTTAATGGCGTTACGCATATTGTTAGCCACAAAGAAGCTGAGTGGCTCGAACGAGTCGCGAAGCTCCGCCTTAGCGTATGGAGCATCGAAGCGACCGATAGCGAAGGCCGTATATACCTTCACATCGCGAAGCTCTGCGGCACGGTCGGTCATAGCCTGCACCAAGACCTCGGGGATAGATGTCGAGCCCTGGATATATACCGAATCACCCGACTTGATAAGTTTTGCAGCCTCAGCTGCACTAACTAAATTCATACTCTTAAGGTTAAAAAGGGCTGTCCTTAAACCTCGGGCAGCCCATAATTATTAATAATCCTGACTAAAGAGGTGCAAGCGTTTGTCGAGCTCGTCATACTGATAGTCCGAAATCATCGACACACAACCACGCAAGCCCTCGCGCGAGCTACCCGTAGGTGTGAGCGTAATAGCCGAAATACCGTAGTATATAAGCTTGTTGATAAGCTGCTCGCCAGTCATATCCTTATAGCCAAAGGTAAAGAAGAAGCCGTCACCCACAGTCTCGTCGCAATCCTTATCGTAGACGATGTGGAAGCCGTTCTTAATCATAATCTCCTTAACTCGCTCGGCACGACGCGCATACTCGCGTGTGTGCTCCACGTAGTTGAGCTTACCGTCCGATGCCGCACGGAACATAGCTGCCAAAGCGTACTGCGTAGAGTGAGGAACACCCGATGACAGAGCGTAGAGGATATTGAAAATGAAGTTGCGGCGGAACTGACCATCGTTGTTGAAGAGCTTAGCAAGGCCCTCGTAGCAACGATCAGCCAACGTAGGATTAAGCGCAACAACAGCCACACGCTGACCTGCATACGAGAACATCTTAGATGCTGAAAGCAGGTGCATACAGTTGTTCGTATAGCGTGCAACAGATGGCTGGTAAGGTGGCTCAAAGGGCTTAGAGCGATCCTCACGGAAGTCCATATTGAGATATGCCAAGTCCTCGATGACGATAACATCGTGCTTCGTAGCCATGCGACCGATAATCTCCAACTCCTCCTCGTTAAGACACATCCACGTAGGGTTGTTGGGGTTAGAGTAGATCATACCGCTGATACGACCCGACGACAATACCTCCTCCAACTTAGCCTCGAGAGCCTTGCCACGGTAGTCGATAACGTCGAACGACTCGATGCGGATACCCTGCACCTTACACTGTATCTTCTGCACGGGGAAGCCCGGATCGATAAAGAGAATTGTATCGCGACCCTCCTGCACCTTAGATAGTGCGGTGAAGGCTGCAAAAGCACCCTGCATAGAGCCTACCGTAGGCACGATACATACGGGGGGAATGTCGATGTTGATGAAGGCCTTGATAAAGCGAGATGCCTCCTTTGTGAGGGGCTCGATACCTGTGATAAGCGGATACTTCGATCCTACGCCCGAGAGCAAAGCCTCGTGCTCAGCGTCGATACCAATCTGCTCAGCGGGTAAGCCAGGCTCACCAATCTCCATACGGATGTACTCCACGCCCATCTTAGCCTCGATATCCTTAACGACGCTAACAAACTGGCGAATAGAGGCTGCGCCCAACTCCTTGGCATTGCGCAAACCGTTGGCAATACAGATATTATCGACCGTCTGTTTATCTAATGGTCTCTCCATAGTCTTCTCCAAAATTACAATTTCACGCTATTGTCATATCCTGCGCGAACAGCTGCGAGGTTCTTCTCGATAACCTCCTCGCCCTTACGTGCAAAGATACGACGGATACCTGCCTCGATCTTCTCCTTCTCGATATCGAGCATAGGAATAGCAGCACCCAACAATACCATGTTGGCAGCCTGAAGTGGCGCACCTGCCTCCTTAGCCAACTCCTCAACGTTGAGCGATACGCAGTGAGGAAGCGCTGCAAGGTGCTTCTCTACCTCCTCCATATCGGGATAGTTAGGGATATTTACGAAGGGAACATTACTAGTTACTACCCAGCCATCCTTCTTCAAGTAGGGCAAGTAGCGCAAAGCCTCCATAGGCTCGAGCGAGATGATGATGTCGGCACCACCCTTAGCGATAAGATCCGAAGCAATAGGCTCGGTAGAGATACGCAAGTTACTCTGCACATCACCACCACGCTGGCTCATACCGTGAACCTCAGCCTGCTTGATGTTCCAACCCTCGGCAAGAACTGCCTCACCGATGACTGTGGCAATCGACAAAATACCCTGTCCGCCGACGCCAGCTAAAATGATATCTTTCTTCATTACGATTTCTGTTTTGTTGTTTTAGGCCTACTTCTTCTCTGCAGCACGTGCCTTAGCGTGGCGCTTTGCTGTCTGGATACACTCACGACGAGGAATCACAACCGATACACCGTTGTACTCGATCTCCTCACGCAAGATGTTCTTAATCTCATCCATGTTCTTTGGAAGGGGCACCACTACGCGTACGTGCTCGGGAGCAACACCCAAACCACGGCAGATATCCTCAATCTTGCCTGTACCTGCTGAGTCCTGACCACCGGTCATACCCGTTGTAAGGTTGTCCGAGATGATAACAACTACGTTTGCCTTAGAATTAACGCAGTCCAAAAGACCTGTCATACCTGAGTGAGTGAAGGTAGAGTCACCAATAACTGCGAATGAAGGGAACTGACCAGCATCTGCTGCACCCTTAGCCATAGTGATTGAAGCACCCATCTCGACACATGCCGACAAAGCGTTGAATGGTGAAAGTGCACCGAGTGTGTAGCAACCGATATCACCGAAGATGCGAGGATTCTCGTACTCTGCAGCAACCTCGTTCAAAGCCTTATACATATCGCGGTGACCACAACCCTGGCACAATGCGGGTGGACGTGCTACTACCAAGTCATCAGCCTCGTGGTTCTCCAAAGCTGCCATACCGAGTGATAGACGTACGCTATCGGGAGTGAGCTCACCAACACGTGGAAGATCGCCAGTCAAACGGCCCTTAACAGCAACTGTCGAAGGCACAATAGCGCGGATCATCTCCTCAACAACGGGCTGACCCTCCTCCATAACGAGGATCTCCTTAGCGCCGTCTGCTACCATCTGCTCAACGAGAGCAACGGGCAATGGATACTGCGAAACCTTCAATACGCTACGCTCCTCAGCACCAGCTACATTCTCCATATAGTAGTTGTAGGCGATACCTGCAGTGATCACACCACGCTCGGGGTTAGAGCCCTTGCGGTAGATGTTGAACTTCGACTCAACAGCCTTTGTCTGAAGGTCATCCTGCTGAGAGAGCAACTCCACATAGCGCTTCTTTGCAAATGCGGGAAGCAAAATCCAGCGACGTACATCCTCTGGACGATTAATCTCGTTCTGCTTGCGTGGTGAGTCGCTAATCTCAACTACGGCGCGTGAGTGAGCCATACGTGTTGTAACACGCATAAGCACTGGAAGCTTAACAGCCTCCGAAAGCTCGAACGCAGCACGTGTCATCTCGTAAGCCTCCTGCTGTGATGATGGCTCGAAGACAGGAACCATAGCGAACTTACCGTAGAAACGTGAATCCTGCTCGTTCTGTGAAGAGTGCATAGATGGATCGTCGGCAGCAACAACCACCAAACCACCATTTACGCCTGTCATTGCCGAGTTCACGAATGGATCGGCAGCAACATTCACACCTACGTGCTTCATACATACCAAAGCACGCTTACCCATGTACGACATACCGAGAGCACCCTCCATAGCGGTCTTCTCGTTAGTCGCCCAACGGCAACAAATCTTGTCGTCAGCAGCGCCGCGCTTCTCCTCGCGCAACTGAATGAACTCTGTAATTTCGGTCGAAGGTGTACCTGGGTACGCATAGACACCCGACAGACCTGAATCGATAGCGGCCTGAGCGATAGCCTCGTCACCGAGAAGTAGTTTTCTCATATCTTTAATTGTTTTAGGTTTGTTTGTTCGTTTAGTTACTACATAATATGTTGTCAAAGATATACATTTTTTTCTATTCTACGAAACATTTTTCCCGTTTTTTATACCCGCGAGAAGCATCACATCTTGTGTTTGAACATTTCACCACATAATTGTTCTCATTTAGCACCGAATAGCGAATAACCATTTCGAGGTTTCACATTTTTTTTGTATATTTGCCACGATATATGTACGTGTGTAAAGCATAGCTTTGGCGGCTATTTTGCGGTACGTACCTTAGATTCAACAACAACGGTTATGGTAGTCGAAATACTCAAGACTCTATTTGACGGAATATGCGTCGGACTGGCCTCATCGATGACGGTGGGACCCGTGGCGGTGCTCTGCATACAACGCACCCTAAGCAAGGGCGGCCTCTCGGGAATTATGTCGGGTATGGGCGTAGCGTGTGCCGATACACTACTTGCAATTCTCGCCTTCTCGGTATATGCCCTTCTGAAGACATACATCGACGAATACAGCACTGTGATACAGATTTGCGGAGGAGTATTCGTAGTGATTGTCGGCATCTTCATATTCTTCAAAAACCCCGTACCGCAGATACGTAAAAACCGTGCAGGGCACATCGCCCTATGGCAGGATTTCGCCTCGATGTTTGGCTTCACATTGGCCAACTTCGTGGTTATCATCCCCTATATCCTTGCCTTCTTCACGATGTTTAACGTGGGTCTTGCCGACAGCTCGGAGAGCGTAGCTTCGAGCGGCTCAGATATAAGCACTATCGCGACGAATGTACTGATAATTAGCGGATTCCTACTTGGTGCCTCGCTCTGGTGGCTTGCGCTAACATCTATCATCAACATCTTCCGTCGCCGATTCCGTCCACGCCATATGCTCACCATAAACCGCGTAGCAGGTGTGATAATCAGCGCCTTGGGACTCATCGCGCTAATCTCGCAATTTGTGTAACGAAAACAACGAACGAAATATGAGCACTAAAAAAATTATAGTTGCCCTCGACGGTCACTCGTCGTGTGGCAAGAGTACCTTTGCCAAGGCTATTGCCGCACGTCTTGGCTACATCTTCATCGACACAGGCGCAATGTATCGCGCCGTTACGCTCTACGCCTTGGAGCACGGAGCTATCCGCTCGGGAATGGTCGATGAACAGGCCGTAGAGGCTATGCTCGACCAGATCAACATCGACTTCCGCTTCAATGCGCAGCGTGGTGCCAGCGACATCTACGTCAATGGCGACTTGGTCGAGGGTAAGATTCGCACTATCGAGGTGAGTAACTGCGTGAGTGCTATCAGCTCTATCGCTGCCGTGCGCCAGAAGCTTGTGGCCATGCAGCAGGAGATGGGCGTGCGCAAGGGCGTGGTTATGGATGGCCGCGACATCGGCACGGTGGTATTCCCCGAGGCCGAGCTTAAGATCTATATGACGGCCGACCCTAAGGTACGCGCCGAGCGCCGCTATGCCGAGCTTCAGGCTAAGGGCGACAGCGTAACCTTCGAGGAGGTATATGCCAATGTCGTATCACGCGACGAGGCCGATATGACACGTGCTATCTCGCCACTACGTCGTGCCGAGGATGCAATCCTTTTGGACAATACGCAGATGAGCGTCGAGGAGCAGATGGCGTGGTTTATGGAGCGTTATAACGATATAATCAGCCGATAATATGCGTGTTACGATAGACGAAAATTCGGGTTTTTGCTTCGGTGTAGTACGTGCCATTGGCGAGGCTGAGGAGGCACTTGCCAAGTTGGGCAAGGTCTACTCCCTGGGCGATATCGTCCACAACCGTATCGAGGTACAGCGCCTCGAGGAGTTGGGGTTAGGCACCATATCGCACGAGGATATGCCCTCGTTGGGAGGTGCGACGCTACTCATCCGCGCACACGGAGAGCCTCCACGCACCTATCGTCGTGCCGAGGAGCTTGGTCTGAAGCTAATCGACGCCACATGCCCTGTTGTGGCACGTCTACAACGCCGCATACGCGATGCCTACGACAAGATGCAGGCCGTTGGTGGCAGCGTTGTCCTTTTGGGCAAGCGCGGCCATGCCGAGGTTGTCGGACTCACGGGGCAGGTCAATGACGATGTGGTTGTTGTGGAGCGCGAGGAGGATCTCGATTTGGTGGACTTCAGCCGTCCGATATACTTCCTCTCGCAGACTACGCAGAGCATCGATCTCTTCAACCGTTTGGGCGAGGAGATTATCCGCCGTGCAGGTAGCCGAGAGCGTGTGACGCTCGATGATACGATATGTCGTCGTGTGGCAGGTCGCGAGGAGTCGCTCACACAATTCTCTCTCAGCGTCGATGTGGTTATCTTCGTGGCTGGCCGTAAGTCGTCGAATGGCAAGGTACTCTGCGAGGTATGCCGCAAGGCTAATGAGCGCACCTACAATATCGAGGATGTAGGCGAGTTGGAGGCCGAGTGGTTCGAGGGTGTGGAGAGCGTTGGAATATGCGGTGCTACATCGACACCTCGCTGGCTTATGGAGCGTGTAGCTGAGGCTATCAATGCAAATTACAAATAACGAAAATTATATTGATTATGAAATACTTAGTACGTTCGCTAAAATATTTTGTATTTCTCTGCGGCCTACTTTTAGCGCTGATCTGGATTATGACGATCAGCTATCCCGAGGCTGCGGGCATCGACTATTGGGCTATGGTACGCGCACAGCTATTCTCTAAGGAGGGTGTATGGCTCTCGGTCGGTGTGGTACTCCTTGCTGCGGCATATCCACGCTTCGGCTTTATCAGCAGCCACATCGGAGGTTGCGACATCGTGCGCGATGCCCTTCGCATCGACAATGCGATGATGACCTCGGGCTTCAAGCTTATCGAGGAGGGTGAGGGCATACGCGTATATCGTGCTATGGGTCCCATTCTTCGCCTTACGATGATGTTTGAGGATCGTATCGAGGTGAGAGCCGAGGAGGATGGCGTGGTTATCACCGGCCTACGTCGCCAGGTGGTGCGCATCGCTATACGTCTCAAGGGCTATATGCATAACAGCCGCTACGAAAACTAAAACGCTATGTTGAATTTTCGCCATAAAGCATCCGCATTAGCACTGCTTCTTACCATCGGCTCGCTCAGCGCAACGGCACAGGAGGCGGAGCGCGTAGCTAAGGATTTCGAGCTTGGCAAGGCTACCGAGATTCTTGCCAACATTATGCGCGAGTACGAGGTGGGCTATGTCGATAAGATCGACGCAGAACGCATGCTTGAGTATGCCGCCGAGGGCATGGTGCGCGCTACAGACCCCTATTCGGAGTATCTTCCCGAGGAGGAGATGGAGCAGTTCGAGATACTCACTACGGGACGCTACGGCGGTGTAGGCTCGCTAATTCGCAAACGCGGCGATTATGTACTCTTTGCCCAGCCATACAAGGGATCTCCTTCGGACGAAGCGGGTATCAAGGTGGGCGATAAGATATTGGCTATCGACGGCACGGAGGCCTACAAAATGGAGGTTGGCGAGGTGAGCAAGAGGCTTAAGGGAGAGCCTGAAACAGAGGTCGAGGTTGTCGTTGAGCATTGCTACACCGGCAAGGTAGATACGCTGCGTATGATGCGTCGCCATATCGCCATTCCGAGTGTTCCCTACGCAGGTATCATCCGCGATGGCATAGGCTACATCTGTCACAACGACTTTACGGAGGGTAGCTACAACGAGATGCGTGCCGCGCTGGAGCAGCTAATGAGTGCCGACTCACTACGCGGTCTGATTTTGGACTACCGCTCGAATGGTGGAGGCTTGGTGCAGGAGGCGATAGACATCGCATCGCTCTTCGTGCCACGTGGCGAGCGCATAGTGTCGATTATGGGTCGCGACTCATCATCGCTCAAGGAGTTCCGCACGGATCATCTTCCATTGGCTACGGAGCTACCTATCGTAATGCTTGTAAGTGGCTCATCGGCTTCGGCATCCGAAATCTTGGCTGGTGCACTGCAGGATACAGATCGAGGTGTGATTATGGGCCAGCGCACCTTTGGCAAGGGCTTGGTGCAGGGTACGCGCCACGTGGGATACAACAACTTCCTGAAGTACACGACTGCCAAATACTATATCCCTTCGGGTCGCTGCATCCAGGCTGTGAACTACGCTTCGCGCGATGAGGATGGTAGCGTGAGAAGCGTGCCCGACTCGCTAATTAGGGAGTTTAGCACACGCGGTGGCCGCAAGGTCTACGATGGTGGTGGCATCGTGCCAGACATAAAGATTGAACCTCAATATGTAAGTCGCTTTGCCCTAACGCTCTACGCCATGGGATTTATGGAGGATTGGGCCGACGAGTATATGCGTAAGCACCACACGGAGAGTATCAACATCCGTAACTTCACGATTAGCGATAGTGACTATGCCGACTTTACGGCATATATCGCCGAGCAGGATGTTCCCTACGAGTCGGAGACACGCCGTGCCTTTAAGAGTTTGGAGAAGGCCGTGGAGAACGACCTCTACGACGAGGAGCTTGGCGAGGCACTAAAAGCCCTTAGCGCCCTGATCAAAGATGATAAACTCTCGAATATGGAGACCTATCGCCGTGAGATTGTCGAGGCACTAAACGGAAATATTGTAATGCGCTACGCCTATAACGAAGGTGCCGTGGAGTATAACGCCGTGAATGACTCGACGGTAGATGAGGCCATCGAGTTGTTGCTCAACAGCGAGGAGTACTCTCGCATACTCCGAGAGCAGGATCTCGATATGCACTAATATTTTAGGTACACAACCCCGTAGATAATGAAGCTACCACGTATCAACATAAAACAACCGATGAGATACCTCTCGATGCGTCGTCAGGCCGCAGTCATTGTGGTCGGACTGCTTCTTGCCGCTATCTCGGTATTTTATACGTGGAGCATCTCGGCCGAGATGAGGCACGAGGATGAGATGGCCATCGAGCAGCTACGCCTTGCCGAGCGTAATGCCGTGGAGATGTGGGAGGATATCCTGCAATCTACGAACTTCGGCGGCCACATGATCTACAGCCCAGAGCTACTCAACAAGCTCGCGGAGCACACCAACGTACCACTCATTATCGCAGATGAGAGGCTCAACGTATGGGTTACAAATCTGCCTATGGAGATTGTCGGCAATAGCGAACGTCTACGCGAAGAGATTATGCAGATGAGCCTGACTAACAAGCCTATATCAGTGAGCTCGGGACTTATGCGTAGCACCACATTTACAATCTACTACGGCACGACGGACTACACGGAATTGGTATCGAGTGCCCATAGCCAGGCATTGGCGCTATTCCCCTATGTGCAGCTTATCATCATCATCATCTTTGCGATATTTGCCTATATGGCCTTCTCCTCTACGAAGCAGAACGAGCAGAACCGCGTATGGGTGGGTTTGGCAAAGGAGACAGCACATCAGCTCGGCACACCAACATCATCGCTCTTGGGCTGGATCGAGTATCTGCGTAGTCAGCCCGTAGATCAGATGGCTGTGGAGGAGATGTCGAAGGATTTGACACACCTACTCAAGATTGTGGATCGCTTCTCGAAGATTGGCTCCGAGACGCAGCTTACGCCGATGAACATCAACGAGGTTGTGGGCGATACGGTGATGTACTTCCGTCGCCGCATACCACGAAACGTGACACTCACGTACAACGGCTTAGCGATGGCTCCGATATGCGTAGCGATGAATGCTGCGCTGTTTGAATGGGTAGTCGAAAACCTGCTTAAAAACTCGCTCGATGCGCTGCAAGGACATGGCGAGATAGATGTTGTCGTTGGCGAGGATGACAACGAGGTATTTGTCGAGGTTAGCGATACGGGCAAGGGCATTGCCAAGAGTAACTGGACTCGCATCTTCGAGCCCGGCTTTACGACAAAAACACGTGGCTGGGGCTTAGGTTTATCGCTCTCACGCCGTATTATAGAGGAGTATCACTCGGGCCGCATTGCCGTAGTACGATCTGATATTGGCCGTGGCACAACAATACGTATAACCCTGAAACGCAACGCAGAGAATGAATAGCGAATATATATCATACCTTAAGGAGGCGGGCTACCACCCTACAACTGCCAAGAAGCTATTTGGCAAGGCCTCTACGCTCTGCGATGGAGAGGTAAGCGATGGCGGCTATCAGGAGGGTAGCGCCGAAGATATATTCGGCATTGCCACATATCGCGCGACACTTGACACGCCAGAGAGCGTAGAGCCTACGTTCAGCAGCGAGCCACTATTTCAGTTGCTTGTAATCGCCTTTGTGGTTGTCTATATGCACATGGTGCTACGTGCATGGCACTTTATCGGCTCTATATGGGGTGGCGTTATCGACTACCGCCGCAGTGAGCAGAATATGACCTACGCTGGTGGCGCCTTGCCGCTATCACGCTTCAAGCTCACGGCCGCAATCACAGGTGCGGTGAGCCTTGCCTTGGTCGTTGTGCGACTGATGGACAAATACCTGGTTGGCGAGGCTGCGATATACGATATGGGCATATCAAATGTTATGCCTCTTGCGATGCTTATCATCATTGGCGCAGTACTTCTTTGGAGCTATCTGCTACACGCAACCCTCGGTTGGGTAACTTGCTCGACAAATGCCAAGGAGCTCGCTTCGATAGGCTATATAAATATTGTGCGTGCGGTCGTGGCTCTGTTTCTACCCGCAGCCGTATGGTTGGTTGCCGACGGCATAGTCGAAAGTATCGTCGGTTGGACGCTTATTGTGGGGCTAACACTCTTTGTTGTAATATATTTGAAAGATACTTTTATGTTCTTTCTCGAAAAAAAAGTTTCAGTTTTTAATTGGTTTTTGTACCTTTGCACCGCGATTTTGCTGCCGTTGAGTTTCTTGGCTGCTTGGTTGCCGAGGGTGCTTGGGTAAAATTGCACGCCGCAATATTTTGTTGGTCAATATGTTGCGCACTAAAAAGAGTGCTGCGAAGCAGTCAAAAAAGAGTAATTTGTGAACTAAGAAATAAAAGCGTACACTTTGAAAGTAGGTAAAATTTTGGTATCTCAGCCCAAACCGGCTGTATTAGAAAAATCGCCTTTTTACGAATTTTCAGGAAAATATGAGCTTGATATCGACTACAAGTCGTTGATTCGTGTAGTGGGCGTATCGCTCAAGGAGTTCCGCGCACAGCGTACAGAAATTCTTGAGCACTCGACGATGATTTTCTCATCACGTGCGGCAATTGACAGTTTCTTCCATATCTGCGAGGAGGCTCGTATCACCGTTCCCGAGACAATGAAGTATATCTGCAATACGGAGGCTGTGGCTCTCTATTTGCAGAAGTATATCGTATATCGCAAGCGTAAGATTTCGTTTGCCGATGGTACGTTCAACTCGCTGCTTGAGCTTATCGTAAAGCATAAGGACGAGAAGTTTATCCTCGCCCTTACCGAGCCTTACAAGCCCGAGCTTCCCGAGACTTTGGCTAAGCTTAAGTTGAAGGTATCACCCGTAGTCTTCGCGCGTACCGTAGCTGCCGATATGTCGGAGCTTAAGCTCTCGGACTACGATATCGTAGCGCTCTACTCACCTGCCGAGGTTAAGGCATTGGTAGAGAACTACGACGTAGCAAACATCCCCGTCGTAGCAACCTTCGGCGAGGCTACGTTGCGTGCTGCAAAGGAGGCTGGCCTTAAGGTCAAGGCTTCGGCACCAACACCCGAGGCTCCCTCGATGGTTAAGGCTTTGGAGATCTACTGCCGTAAGGTCTCTGAGGGCTTGGAGGTAGAGGATGCTCAGGTACACGAGGATGCTAACAAGGAGGAGTTCATCCGCGCACAGCAGTCTAAGCTTCAGAAGAAGACACGCACTCGCACACCTAAGAAGAGCGAGTAGGCGACAACCCAATAGCGTATACCACGACAATGAGTAACACGCAGAGACTACCCAAGGCCGAGCGACTACACTCGCTCAAGGTCATACGCCGCCTCTTTACGGAGGGCGAGTCGGCCTTTGCCTACCCCTTTCGCTATATGGTAATTCGCGAGAGTGGTGAGCAGCCTGGTGTCGAAGTGCTCTTCTCGGTGCCTAAACGCTACCATAAGAGGGCTAACAAGCGCAACCTTCTCAAGCGACGTATGCGCGAAGCCTATCGACAGCACAAGGCAGAGTTGGTAGCTATGGCCGTGGAGCGTGGTCTACGAATAGAGCTTGCTCTGATCTATACAAGCAAGGACATAGTATCGTATAAGAGCGTTGAAAATGCAGTTTGCAAAGTTTTGGAGAGAGTTGCTAAGTGCGATTAAACGAGTCGTAGCACTGCCACTTATCGGCCTTGTGCGCTTCTACCAGCTATGCATATCGCCACTCAAACCGCCATCATGCCGCTTTACGCCTACCTGTTCGCAGTATGCTATCGAGGCACTACGCAAACATGGGCCAATACGCGGACTATACCTCACTATTCGACGTCTGCTACGTTGCCATCCGTGGGGAGGTAGCGGATACGATCCCGTACCATAGATTTGGTAGGTTGTTGTTTTTTGCGTAACTTTACGATTGGTAATAAAAATATAAAGATATAGAATTATGACAGAGACTAAGAAAACCGGTATCGAGATACAGCTCGACGAGCAGGTTGCTCAGGGCAACTACTGCAACTTGGCAATTATCGCACACTCTACATCGGAGTTTATCATCGACTTTGCAACGATGCTTCCTGGTCTTCCTAAGGCTCGTGTTAAGAGCCGCGTAGTGCTCACTCCAGAGCATGCTAAGCGTCTTCTTCTGTCGTTGCAGGAGAATATCACACGCTACGAGAGCAACGTAGGTAAGATCAACATCCCTTCGAAGCAGCCTATGATTGACCCATTCGGTCACAAGGGTAATGCCTAAAGGGTCGATATAGAGAATAAAGGGACTGTCCAGCAAGTTTAATGGACAGTCCCTTATTCTTTAGTAGTTGCAAACCATAGAGATTTTAAGGCCTGCGAAGCCTGAAAAAGCGGAGTTTATCTAAGCGTAAATAAGCCCGCTATCTAAGCCTAAATTTGTGAAAATGAGGCGTTACCACACGCATAAAGAATAACATGGCAACAACAACTAATCCTGCACCGAACATATAGCAGTAGGAGTAGTCAAACTCAGCAATATAGCCACCAAGCAGCATTCCTCCTCCAATACCAACATCCCAGCCTGTTAGATAGGTAGCATTAGCCGTTGCACG
>JAFYXB010000017.1 GCA_017546345.1 Alistipes sp.
AGGTGAGTATCGCCATTTGTAGACTTAACCTCGAATACACCGTCGCCCAACTCGAGGATCGAGATATCGAATGTACCACCACCGAGGTCATACACCGCAATCTTCATATCCTTGTTCTTCTTGTCCATACCGTAAGCCAAAGCTGCAGCGGTAGGCTCGTTGATGATACGACGCACCTTCAAACCTGCGATCTCGCCAGCCTCCTTAGTTGCCTGACGCTGAGAGTCTGAGAAGTATGCAGGAACAGTGATTACCGCCTCGGTAACCTCCTGACCGAGGTAGTCCTCAGCAGTCTTCTTCATCTTCTGCAAGGTGATAGCCGAAATCTCCTGTGGAGTGTACTGACGGCCGTCGATGTCTACACGAGGAGTGTTGTTTTCACCCTTGACGATTGAATAGGGAGCACGTGCGATGTCCGATGCTACGTTGTCGTAACGCTCACCCATAAAACGCTTAATTGAGAATACCGTACGCTTAGGGTTGGTGATAGCCTGACGCTTTGCAGGATCGCCCACCTTACGCTCGCCACCCTCGGTGAATGCTACAACTGAAGGCGTTGTGCGGTGACCCTCAGCGTTAGGGATTACTACGGGCTCGTTACCCTCCATTACAGATACACACGAGTTTGTCGTACCCAAGTCAATACCAATAATCTTACTCATAGTTTTAATCTTTTATTTGTTAATATCTCTAAATTCTTATTTACACGTCTGTCGCCCCCTGTTCTCCCTCTCGGAGCCGACGACCTACACTAAGGCAAATGGTGTACCAAACAAAAAAATAACAGAAAAGTGTCACACATTATGGCATTGTGCGACACCTTCTGTCATACATACTGACATTTTGACACCTCAACGGCTATTTCTGCCTGCCACTGCGGTATATCTGCAGGCTATTGACAAGATTTTGCCATACGATATATGCCGTTGGAGCAATCGAGGCTATCGGATCGAGGAAGTTGAGCGAGAGCCACACTGCCAAAATCGTATTTTTCTGTCCCACCGACTGCGTGCCAGCCGCACGATCGCCTGCCATATCGCCCAAGATGCGGCCTATGCGGAACTGCGTCAAGCAGAGAACGAGGGCTACGACAGCCAACTCGACCTCGACGAGGGGCGAGGCATCGGCCTCTAATATGAATATGGTAGTGCGTCCCATAACCAGCACCAACGACACGAGCCATATCGAGAAGGACAAGCCACCACGCTTGGCAAACCACGCGGCACCCTTGGGCCATACGAGACGGCAAAGCTGTGCCACGACAAACGGAGCAATAAGCGTAGGCGCTACACGGCCGATGATACCCATAAACGTACACGTTCCGTTGCCAAAGAGGTGGAGCAACGGAGGTGCAAGAAGGGCTGTCACAAGGTTACACACAAGGCTGTAGGTGACCATCGTCGTCACATTTGCACCGAGCATACCGCCAATCACCACCGCAGCCATAGCGATAGGGGCAAGCACACATATCATCGCTCCCTGACCTACGACATCGCCCAAGAGTGGCGATACGACGTAGTAGACCAATATCGAGCCGAGGAACTGCACGCCGAGCATCCACAGATGGATACGCGATAGGCGCATATTGCGAATCTCGACCTTGCAGAAGGTCAGGAAGAGCATCGCTGCGATAAGAATTGGGGTGAGAGAGCCATTCGTTACGCTCTCCACCACGCTCAGTGGGCGGCAGAGGGCGATACCTAAGAGCATCGCTATGGGCATTGCCGCAGTCTTGATATTATGACGCGAAAGTGACATAATGGTTTATTCTATTGGGGTTGTAAGTATGTTGATTATCTGACTCATACAGCCATCACGCTGCTCCTCATCGCCTATTGTTTCGAACGGGAAGCCTACGACGACCACTCCTCCGCCCCTCGTTCCGCCCCTCGCTCGATAGGCCACCGCAGCCGACGACCCACTGCCTGCGTAACGGAGGATTGTCACGGCATCTTTGCTTGGGGCAACCACCTCGGGCGACTCTACGCAGTAGATTTCCGACGAGAGCTGCTGGTTAAACGACAGCCTCTCACGACGACCGTAGCTCTTCGCAACACTCTCCACCGCACCGCGTCGCGTAGCCATCGAGCCACCAAACTCGGCGTGGAGAACATCGCGTGCAAACCTGCGTGACGACTCATCCGAGAGCGGCGAGTGCCACAAATCGTCGAACATATACGAGCCCGAGAGAAGCAACGCTCCTCCCGCAGCACTATAGTCGGCAAGCACACGCTCCATAGCCTCGCCAAAGACCTCGTAGCGATAGCCCATCGCTCCACGACCGATAGCCGTTGTGCGCTGTTTACCCATAATCACATCGACCATATCGTAGCCACCGAGCGACACGCTGCCCTGCTCCACAGCCTTGCGCGATGAGGAGCAGAACGAGTAGCCAGCACGCACAATCGAGCGGCCGTGCATAGCGGGGTAATCGAAGGTGTTACCCGCAATAATTTCGCCCTCATAATCGCTATACGACTGGCCGAGAGCATAGCTATCATTCTCGGAGCGCGACAGACGGCGGTCGAAGTTGGTCTGCTCGCCGATAAAGGCAATATCGCGGATATAGCCCACGCCACTATCGTAGCGATTGTAGAAGCCAGCTATCGAGTCACCCTGGATGCTGAGCGGGGCTGAGACTCTATCGAAGCCATTTACGACCATCACACACCCCTTCGCCTCGGTGAGCCTACACGCCGAGAGTGTCTCGGAGGGAAAGCTCTCGCCACCACGGTTCACGGCCGTAAGACGATAGCTACATAGCGTATCATCAGGCAACGCGACCTCGACGCTGGTACCCTCGACACGCATACCCGTATCGAAGCCTCCACCCTCCGTGCGCGTATATAATATATAGTAATCGGGCGTAGCCGTACTCTCCAAGCTATCTTCGGTAGGTTGCCAGCTAAGGCGCACACCTGCGTCGGTAAGCTCCGCACTAAACGAGTTTACGGGGAGCGGCTGCACGACATACTCCACATCATACTGACTCGCCAAGAAGCGCAACACGCCCTTATACACCGCACGGCTCACATCGAAGCGAAACGAGGGGTCGAGGCCGTAGCGCATATCTGCGAAGTTCTGATGCGACAGCAACTCCAAGAGAAGCGTAGGGCAACCACCCATACGCGCCTCGTAGTAGCCCCTATCCCACATACCGCGTCGCACCCACGCAGGTTCGTACAACGCGCGTATATCATCGACAACCTGTGTCATCACCACATCGGTAAGGTCGCGCGAACGCATACGCGATGATACGTTATCCTCGAAGCGACCACGGTTCTCCTTCGTGCAGTAGATGCCGAGAGTGCCGATAACATCGTCGTTTAATCGTACGCCAGCGTCCGTGTGGAGGGCGAGAGCCATATCCACGGGTATCGCCCTACCCGACTCGCCACGGAGTCGCTCCGAGCCTCCCATAAGGGCATTTATCCAGTGGGGACGCGACATATAGTCCTCCTTATAGTCGTCCGTGCCACCCTTCGGAGCATAGACCTCCTCGTCGAAGCCCGACCACTGCAACCAATAGCGAGCACCCTCCATATAGCGAGGCTCGCCACTCGTCTCGCCACCACGCTCGATGTTACCCATACCGCCACCAATCTTCACAGCATCGGCAACCACGACACCCTCCTCCGAGGAGTAGTTATCCAGCGTAACGAGCCTATCGTACTCGCCAGCATCGAAGTAGAAATCGCCGAGAGCCACCCACATAGAGCCTCCCATACGCTGGTTTACCTCGAACTCGTGTACGCCACCCGAGGCATAAACCCTATATCGTGCATCACGCACCGAGCGTTTCAGGCTCTTGTAGCTCACATAGACGCTATAGATGCCCGACTCCTCTATCTCTCCGCCCCACGTAGCCGTAGCCGTAGCACCCTGCTCGTCGGTTGTTGCCACATAGCGCACCGTGCCATCCTTGAAGGGGTTGTGGCCCGAGGGGTAGAGCTCCAAGAGCTGTGCAAAGCCCCCAGCCTCGCTCTTCCAGCGATAGGGCCTATCGGCAATCTCGCGGTAGTAGAGCTCACCTATCGACTCCGAATCGTTGTCGGCGATAAGCTCCGCGCGCTGCAGGCTACGCTCACGAGGTAGCAACACCGTAGCTCCCGCACTCTCGAGCATAGGCAAGATGTAGGGCAGAACGTAGCTCTGCGTGTAAAGGTCCTCGACCGTCTCCCACAATCGCGAACGCTGCCACTTCCACACCTCCTTCTCGGCATCGTAGTAGCGGCCGTGGCTCTGCCATAGGGCTATGTGGCGACCTGCAAGCCCCCTATCGGGTTGCGAGAGAGCACTCCGACGACGCACCAGCGCCCTCGCACTCGGGTTGGTAAAGCGTGCATCGCGCACCTTCGATTGGTAGTATTGCGGCACGAGGTTGTCGATAAGCTCTCCATCGGCATAGATGCGAATGGTGTGGCGACGCATGACCTCGGGAAGCGCCATACGCACCGAGTCGTAGAACTGCGCAACGCTCGGCTCACGAAAGGGGTAGTAGGCCAACTCCTTCGAGGCACGCACCTCGATAGTTCGGCCACCACGCACCCTGATAGAGTTAATCGTTACATAGCCACCCGCCACCTCGCGTAGTGTCATACGCCGAAGCACCGCATAGACCGAATCGCGCGCCGAGCTGGGGAGCTGGGGGGCGGCCATAGCCAACTGAGAGAGCGAGAGCAGAAGAAGCAATATTGTAACTATCTTTAGATTAGGTGTAACACGTTGTCTCATATCTCGAAATTGAAGTCCCAAAGGTACTAACTTTTTGTTTTTCGTCAAAAAATGAGTACCTTTGTTTTCAAATAATCAAGAAACTTAAAACTATATGAGACGTATCCTAATGCTTTCAGCCCTGCTTATGGCGCTCTTCACCGCCTCGGCGCAGGAGTTCGACACACACTTCGACGACACAACACTACGCATCGACTACACCTTCTCGGGAAATGCCACCGCGCAGTACGTTGCACTCAACGCCCTATCTAAGAGCGAGGGTTGGTGGGGACGACGCATCAACCTTGCGACCAACCCCTTGAAGGGCAATGGCGACCTTACGCTCTACGACAAGCAGAGTGGCGAGGTGCTCTACACCACCTCGTTCTCGTCGCTCTTTCAGGAGTGGATTACAACACCCGAGGCCGTGAGCGTCACTCGCAGCTTCGAGTTCACAATCCTCGCGCCTATGCCTAAGCATAGCGTCGATGCCGAGATTGTCCTGCGCAACAACCGTGGCGAGGCAACAGCCATTATGCGCCACACAATCGAGCCTAACGACCGCCTTATCCACGACTACTCTAAGGCTGAGGCTCTACCCTATGAGTATGTACACCGTGGCGGTAGCTCGAAGGAGTGTATCGACGTGGTAATCCTTGCCGAGGGCTACACCCCCGAGCAGATGGAGACCTATATCGAGGATGCACGCATCACAGCCGAGGAGATTCTCAGCTACGAGCCCTTCAACACCCACCGCGACAAGTTCAACTTCATCGCCGTATATTCGCCCTCGAAGGATAGCGGTGTGAGCGTACCTCAGAATGGCTTGTGGTGCGATACGGCCGTAGGCTCGAACTTCCTCACCTTCTATATGGAGCGCTATCTCACCTCGTCGAATGTCTATAAGATGTACGACTTGGTGCGCAACATACCCTGCGAGCACCTCGTAATCCTCGCAAATACCGACACCTACGGCGGTGGCGGCATCTACAACTCATACACCCTCACCACAGCACACCACCCCGCCTTCCGTCCCGTTGTTGTTCACGAGTTCGGACACTCGTTCGCGGGCCTTGGCGACGAGTATTTCTACGCCAATAGCGACAGCAACGACGAGATGCACTCCTTGTCGCACGAGCCTTGGGAGCAGAACATCACCACGCTTGTCGATTTCGGCTCGAAGTGGGCCGATATGGTTGCCGAGGGTGTAGAGATACCTACGGCCGTAACCTCGGAGCGCACGGCCAACTACACGGTAGGAGTGTATGAGGGTGGCGGTTATCGCACCAAGGGTGTCTATCGACCTACGGATGTCTGCCGTATGCGCAACAACACTGCCGAGCAGTTCTGCCCTGTCTGCCAGCGCTGCATCGAGCGTGTCATTCTCCATCAGGCCGAGTAGTGCGACACAGCGCATCATTCTGCATCAGGCCGAGTAGCGCGGGATACTCAGCGTGTGATACTCTGTATGTCATGCTGAGCGAAGTCGAAGCATCTCCTCAGAGCCGACAAGTGGCAACAGCCCAAGCGCACATAGCGCATTGTCGCGCAGGAGATCCCTCGGCTACGCTCGGGATGACATACAGTGTGTGACATTCAGAGTGTGTGACATTAAGTGCGGTCAATACTCAGTGTGTCATGCTGAGCGAAGTCGAAGCATCTCCTCGTAGCCGACAAGCATAACGCCAAAGCAGCCTTGTTATACAGCTTCTTTTAGAATGGGGCATCCTCCTCGGTCGTGCAGACCTCCACCAAGTCGGCAATATCGCGCCCCGCAGAGGGCCCTATATTCGCGCTGTCGTAGAGCGATATGGCATTGGAAATGGTGTAGTCGAAGCCTACCTCGTGGGCAATCGAGGCTATCTTCTCGCGCCATATCTCCTCGCCTCGCCCCTCGTCGGGGTAGAGCACCACACGACGACCTCTGAGCGGCATAAGGCGCTCGGCAGTAAGCCCTTGCAGCGAGTCGGTAGCCGTCCACAGCATCTCGGGAAGCACTATTGCGCCGACGTGTGCCGTCTTGTAGCTCTCGACGATGGCTACGGTGGCGGTGGCGTATGCTTCGTGGCCGAGGAGGTGTTCGCCATAGAGGCACTGCTTGAGGTTGTAGGGCTGGGCGATGCGCCCCTCGCGTAGCATTATGCTGTGTGCCCAATCGCACGAGCCAGCACCCTTTGTGCGTCGCCCCGTCACGGGGTCGTAGGCCATAATTTTACCCGTGCGCAGCAACCCTTGTGTGTCGCGCTGCCAAAAGACCACACGCCCATCGCGCGTGCCACCCACGCCATAGAGTTGGCGTATGCGCTCGGCCTCGTCGTTGCCGAATGTTGTGCGCAGCCACTGCAGATGGGTGCTATCTCGCTTGAGCGAGCCCGTAGCCACCCACTCGGGAATGTAGGAGGTGGGAGGGTGGTTAATGGTTAACTGGTTAAAATCCCTAGGGTTTTTAACCATTAACCAACCACCACTACTACTACTCCTTGGAGGCGTATCTCGCTTCCAAGGATTATCAGTATAGTATTGTTTGGGGGTATAGTGATACCCACAGGGTCGTAACGACCCCTCTTTTCTTGGAGGCGTATCTCGCTTCCAAGGATTATCAGTATAGTATTGTTTGGGGGTATAGTGATACCCACACTTATCAATACGATTACACTTACCTACATTATCTGATACATACTCGTTATTATTATATGTATCAATATAACGAGTAAAACTCTGTTTACGCTTACACTGAGGGCATATATATCTCGTACTACGCCCTCTATACTTTTCCAACTGATATCTATATTCGCTCATTGGGATATATATTATATTGTATTGTATGGTTAGTGGTTAATGGTTAAAAACCCTAGGGATTTTAACCAGTTAACCATTAACCAAACTCTTGTTGAGTATGTGTTTTATACTTGCGTGGCTCTTAAAGCCCAATTCCGCAGCTATCTCGCGCAGACTCTTACCCTCCTCTCTCATTGCGCGTATCAGGGCGAGCTTCTCGCTCGAAGCCTCCTCCTTCTCGGGGTCGCGCTCACGAAGTAGCTCGAAGGGCACACGCTCGCCCGTAGCCACATAGTTAAGCCCCTCGGTGAAGCGCAGCTCGAAGCTGTCGTGCTTGTATTCGGCGGCAAGATAGTTGCCCTTGACCACGCAGAGGTGGCGTATGTCGTAACGCTCGGGGTCGGGGCGTAGCTCCATCATCAGACGCATCTTAGCCTCGAAACCCTGCGAGTCTATGGCGTTATGCTTCGAGGGTGCAAGCACCTCGCTACGCTTCGAGGTGTGGTGCAGAAAGAGAACTAAGGTGTTGTGTCTGAGCGCCAAAGCGTGGTACTGCTGCAAGAAACCGCGCACACGGTTGTTCTCGTTCAGCGCACCCGTGTAGAGGTCGGCAAAGGCATCGACGATGACCACATCGGCAGGGCGCACAGTGAGCGCAGCATCGAGCGTCGGGATAAGGTCGCTCGTATCGAAGATAAAATCTAACCCCTCGTACTCCCCCTCCACGGTGCCCAGCTCGGCAATCTGTCGCTTCATAAGTGCGGCCACGGACTGCGCATCGTCCTCGGTCGATACATATATCGCACGGCGGTGCAGGGGTTTTAGCCTAAAGCCTACATATTCGCTGCGTCCCTCGACGATGGCCATCGCCAAACCGCGCAGGAATGTCGATTTTCCCGAGTCGGAGGTGCCGACGAGTGCCGCCACGCCCATTCGTGGGAGCAGTGGCTCGACGAGGTTGTCTATACCCTCGATGGGTGCACGCAGCATATCTGCGGCGTTGGATAAATACTTTAACAATAAGGAGTTCTCGCCCTCCATTTCGAGCTGCGGAGCGGGAAAAGGGCTCTGATTAGCTGCGGTAGCTGCTTCACGCTGCGCATCGAAAATACGCTGAAACTCTTGTGCCTCAGCACGTAGAGCCTCAATAAAGTTGTGGTCTAACATAAACAAACAGAATTTAAGGTTTTATATTTACCGTATTCAAAAATTGGATTTTGGGCGCAAATATACAACCCGAAATGGCGTTTGTCAAGAGGTGAGGTTAAATTTTTTATATCGAGCGTGCTGAGTAATTCACAATGAGCACGATAGATTTTTGACGAAATATTTGGTATTTTAGAAAACATTGCATAAATTTGTTAGTCCGTGGATGGTATAACGACCATATCGTCCACCGCAAAAAAGCTGTAAAACCTAAAAACTAACTACATAAACCTTTGTGAAACTATGACAAAGATTCTTAAAATTCGTGATTTGACGTTGCGCGATGGACAGCAGTCATCTTTCGCAACTCGTATGACTCAGCAGCAGGTAGACCGTTGCCTTCCCTACTACAAGGATGCAGGCTTCTACGCTATGGAGGTTTGGGGCGGTGCTGTGCCCGACTCTGTGATGCGCTACCTCAACGAGAACCCCTGGACTCGCCTCGAAACTATCAAGCGTTCGGTAGGCGATGTATCGAAGCTCACGGCTCTTTCACGTGGCCGTAACCTCTTCGGCTATGCGCCCTACACCGACGAGATTATCGACGGCTTCTCGCGCAACGCTATCGAGAGCGGCTTGGGCATCATGCGTATCTTCGACGCTTTGAACGATGTGGACAACGTAAAGTCTACAATCAAGTATATCAAGCAGTATGGCGGTATCGCCGACTGCGCCGTTTGCTACACCGTAGACCCTAAGTACAACGACGGTGAGGAGCACGAGAAGGTATTTACCGACGAGTACTTCCTCGACAAGGCTCGCCAGATGGCCGAGCTCGGTGCCGATATGATTACCATCAAGGATATGTCGGGCCTCATCCCTCCCGCACGCGTAGCAGGTCTTATCAAGCTCCTGAAGAAGGAGTTGGGCGTGGTTGTCGATTTCCACACTCACTGTACGCCTGGTTATGGTCTCGGCTCGGTTTACGCAGCTATCGTCGCTGGCGTAGATATCGTCGATACCAACTGCTGGTGGTTTGGTGGCGGTACGGGTGCTCCTGCCGTAGAGCTCGTCTACCTCTTCTGTAAGAAGCTCGGCATCGAGCTTGGCGCAAATATGGAGGCCGTAGCCAAGATTAACGAGCAGCTCAAGGAGATACGCAAGGAGCTTGAGTTGTCGGTCTTTGGCGCAGAGAAGCCACTTCCAAAGCCCTTCAACCCTCTCACCGACGCAACACCTGCCGAGGTTGATGCACTTCTCGACCGCTGCGTGAAGGCTGCACAGGAGGAGAACTGGGATGAGTTGTTGGTAGCATCGCAGGCTATCGAGGCATACTTCGGCTTCCCCGCACCCAACAAGCTCGTTCAGGATGCCGAGATTCCTGGTGGTATGTACTCTAATATGGTTGCACAGCTCAAGCAGCTCGGCGCAGAGGATATCCTTCCACGCGCTATGGAGCTTATTCCTCCCGTACGCCTTGCCGCAGGTTTGCCACCTCTCGTAACACCAACATCGCAGATTGTAGGTGCTCAGGCCGTAAACTGCGCTATGGACGAGAAGGCAGGTCGCGCGATGTACACAAATAAGAGTGCTCAGTTCGTAGGCCTTGTTAAGGGTGACTACGGTCGCACTCCCGTCAAGATTTCGGAGGACTTCCGCGAGAAGATTTGCGGTTTTAGAGAGGAGCGTCCCTACGATACCTCGAAGTATCAGAAGCAGCCTAACCCCGCTTTGGAGAAGGCTGGTGGCGTGCTTTTGGCCGAGAACGAGAAGGAGGAGCTCTTGCTCGAGTTGTTCCCATTGGTTGCTAAGGCCTACCTCACAGGTGTTAAGGAGGCAGCCTACGCCGAGAAGGTTGCTGCCGACCCATCACTCAAGAAGGAGGAGAAGGTTGAGCTTCAGCCTATCACGGGCGACACTATCGTTGCACCACTCCCAGGTCGCGTCATCGAGCTTAAGGTTAAGGTTGGCGACACCGTAGCCGTTGGTCAGGAGGTTGCCGTCCTCGAGGCTATGAAGATGGAGAACTCTATCACTTCGGACTACGCAGGTAAGGTTAAGCAGATTATCGTCAAGGAGGGTGACACCGTTCTGGCCGAGGGTATCATCATCGAGATCGAGAGCGCTAAGGCAGGTGCTGCGGCTGGTGGCAAGCGTCCCGTTACGGGCAAGACCGTATGCGCACCACTTCCTGGTCGCGTCATCGAGCTTAAGGTTAAGGTTGGCGACAAGGTAGCCGCAGGTCAGGAGGTTATGGTTCTCGAGGCTATGAAGATGGAGAACTCTATCACCACCGACTACGCTGGCTATGTTAAGCAGATTTTGGTTTCGGAGGGCGACACCGTAGCTGCCGACGCGGTTCTTATCGAGGTTGCCGACTCTATGGAGGATGATGGCACTGCCGCTGCCGAGAAGAGAGTGACGGCTGCCGATGGCAAGACCGTAAATGCTCCACTCCCTGGTCGCGTTATCGAGATTAAGGTTAAGGCTGGTGATAGCGTAACTGTAGGTCAGGAGGTTATGGTTCTCGAGGCTATGAAGATGGAGAACTCTATCTCTTCGGACTACGCAGGCAAGGTCCTTGGCTTGTTGGTTTCGGAGGGTGACACCGTAGCTGCCGACCAGCCATTGGTTGTTATCGAGTAAGAGTTAGCCGCAAGGTGCGGCACTAACCCTATTGCCCTGAACAGGAGATACATTGAGTAGATCCTATTCGGGGCAATTTGTATTTAGCACGATAGAGCATTAAATTTATTCGCTCATTTTGCAATATTGCTTAATAATTGCTAACTTTGCTAAAAATAAAACGCTATACAATATGTCTGATCAGGAGTTGAGAAGCTACAAATTAACAA
Organism: Alistipes sp.; assembly: GCA_017546345.1. Classification (GTDB taxonomy): domain Bacteria; phylum Bacteroidota; class Bacteroidia; order Bacteroidales; family Rikenellaceae; genus Alistipes. The sequence continues at coordinate 11,493 of JAFYXB010000017.1, forward strand.
ACGTAGAAGACCCCAGCGACGAGCTGCTCGAAGCTCTGATACAAGCCGCTGGAGAGGCTGCTCGAAAGCGAGGCATTGAGGCTGATGCAAAATTCGAAAGAGAATTGCAACAACTTGTCACTGAGCGTCAAAGCAAATATTCTTGCAGCAATGGAAAGAAAGCATAAACCTATACTCATTGTCATCGCAGGGCCCAACGGATCTGGAAAGACCACTATCACTGAGCAGATTATGCGCCACGAATGGATGGAGGATGCAGTCTACATCAACCCTGATATTGTGGCACAAGAGAAATATGGTGATTGGAACTCGAAGGAGGCCGTACAACAATCTATTGCCTATTGCGAGAATCTACGCGAACAGTGCTTAATTGAGCATAAGAGCCTCATTTTTGAGACCGTACTATCTCGCGAAGATAAAATCGACTACATTCGTAGGGCGAAAGAGGCAGGTTTCTTTGTGCGCCTATTTTTCGTATGCACCGAGAGTCCCGCTGTAAACGCATCTCGCATTGCAAAACGAGTAATGCAAGGTGGTCACGATGTGCCTATTACCAAGATTATATCTCGATACAAGCTATCGGTAGCAAATTGTATTGATGCCGCAAAGATTGTAGATCGTTGCTATGTATATGATAACTCGGCTGAAGATTGCGATGCTCGACCTATATTTAGAATCGTAGATGGGGATGTATATAAGGTATACACAAACGACATCCCTCATTGGGCAAAAGTTATTATGACCAATTTATAAATACTTGATAGCTACCAACAATAGAAGAGAGAGTGTGCCCAACAAACTTATGGGCACACTCTTTTTGTCTAAGAAGCTCTCTATGAAGTTGTATAACAAGAGCTGATTTTAGGCCTGCGAAGTCCGAAAAAGCGCAGTTTACTAAGCGTAAATGAGCATTTTGAGGACAAGCATAACGACAAAGCAGCCTTGTTATACAGCTTCTCTGATAATCTACTTCGATAAGTAGTACTCCGCCCACTCCATATCCTCGGGCGTTGTAAGTTTGAGATTGGTACGCTCTCCCTCGACAAGCGATATCCTACGACCCAAGGCCTCAACCACCGAGGCATCATCCGTAAAGCTCCTATCGAATGGCTGCTCGTAGGCTCTGCGCAACAACTCGGCAGAGAATATTTGCGGTGTCTGCACGGCACGCAGCTCGGCGCGTGGCACAATATAGGACTCCTCGCCCTCGACACGACGGAACGAGTCGGCCACCTCGACAACGGGTATTGTCGCACCACTCTTCTCGGCATCGAGCAACGTGCGTATTATAAGGCGCTTCGTTACCAACGCACGCACGCCATCGTGCACAGCGATATACTCCACATCCTCGCCCAACGCCTCTATACCACACTTCACCGAGTGAAAACGCTCACTACCCCCCGCCACGCAACGGTGCGGAGCGACATCAAAGCGTGCTTCGAGGTTGCGCCATAGCGGGATATGTGCCTCGGGGAGCACAACGACAATATCGGCCGAGGGCAGAGCTTCGGCAAATGTATTTATGGTGCGTGCCACAACGGGCAGCCCTCCGAGCATCAGAAACTGCTTAGGAAGGGTACTCTGCATACGGCTACCCGAGCCACCTGCAACAATTATAACTCCGTGCTTTGCCATATTAGCTTCTTTCCAAATCCTAATGTGTTATCCGTAAGTTTGAACATCGTCGGGCGTACCATCCACAACTCCAACGGTGCCGCTGCCGCATAGGGAAAACGGCGTATGTAGCAGCTACGTGCCGCCTCATCGCCACGCTCCGCTACGCCCTGCACCTGCAAGCCCTGCACACGGCCTACGATACGTGTTTCGAGCACGATGCTCAGTGCCACACGAGGCTCTGCGGCCATCTCCTGCCCGTGGCGCGTAGCCATATCCGATGTAAACACAAATAGGTTGCGCTTGCGGTCGTAGGCATAGAAGCAGTTTGCCACATAGGGCACACCCTCTCGGCCAACCGTCGCCAGCGTAAGCACGTGGTGCTTGGCTATAAACTTTGCAAAACGCTCATCCAAAACTTCACTCTCCATAACTTGCTATTTTACGACTACCGTATCCGCCACTCTGTTCGGGTAAATATCGACCTCGGCGATACGTGGCAACGAATCGCAACTTCTATGCTCCAGCTCGGCAATCACCCTGTCGCGTATCAGCTCGAAGCGCACCCTATGCTCCTCAGCAATAGGCTCGGCAGGCTCCTGTGGCACCTTTAGAGGGTCTATCGCCGTGCCATTCTTCCATAGGCGATAGTCGAGGTGTGGGCCCGTAGATGTTCCCGTAGAGCCTACATATCCGATGAGCTGTCCCTGCGACACGCGCGTACCTACACGGATACCCTTCGCAAAACCTCGCAGGTGGAGATAGCCCGTAACGATATTTCCGGCGTGCTTAATCTTGATGGTGTTACCACCGCCACCACCCCATCCGGCCATCGTCACTACGCCATCGGCAACCGAATATACGGGCGTACCCGAAGGTGCTGCATAGTCCACGCCGTGGTGCGGGCGATATACACGGTGTACGGGGTGCAATCGCGCATTCGAGAACTTCGAGCTGATACGCGAGTAGTACTTTAGTGGGGCTTTGAGCAGCTGCTTACGCAACGACTCGCCATTAGCCTCCCAATATCTTAGCTTCTCACCCTCCTGCGCATAGGGTATCGCATAGTAGGTCTTACCACCGTGATTGAAGAGTGCTCCCCACACCGTACCGATACCTACCGACTCGCCCTCGATGAACTTCTCGTCGTATATCACGCTGAACGAATCGCCCGACTGTATGCCGAAGAAATCGACAGTCCACTGGAAGATATCCTCAAACTCGGCAGCCAAAGCATAGGGCATATTCTGCTCCATAATCGCACCCCACAGCGACGATGTTATAACCGCCTCGTGCTGCTTACGCACAACATCTACGGGACGCGAGCCGAGATTGATGCTTATCGAGTCGCCACGGAAGCCAAAGACCACATAATCTACCAGGTTGCGATGATAGACCAAGTAATCGAGCACCGTGCGTGTCGATAGCGAATCGCTCACCTCACGCGTGAATGTCGTGTAGCCGTTGTCGGCTCTAATTTGGCGCAATGGGAAAATATCCTTCGCCGTGCGATCAAGGCGATCTACCATATAGGGCGACACGCCATAACGCGAGAGGATACCGCCCACGGTCTGCCCCGAGCGCACCGTATCGCGCTTAATGTCGTAGCCCTCTATATTGATGCCGTAGAGAAGCGTAGGCTCCTGAGCCTCAGCCTCGATACTCTGTTTTTCACTCTCTTTATCGGACGAGAATACGCCGCACGATGTTGCACCCAAGAGCAACGCTATGGCGGTAATATATCGTAGTCGTTTCATATCTGGCAAAGGTAATAATTTTATTGCTGACTCTAAAAAATTTCGGAGCATAAATTCGCACCCTCCAATATGAAATATTGGATAAAAAGAGTCTATAATTTTGTCATATCAAAATAAAACGCTATCTTTGACCGAATTGTAAGATTTCAGTATCGCGCGAGAGAGATGAAATTTATTAAGACCATATTGTCGTGGATATATACGCTGGTGATTGTCATCCGACATCGCCTCTACGATTGGGGAGTATTCAAAAGTGTGAGCTTCCCCATCCCCGTTGTCTGCATCGGCAATATCACCGTAGGTGGTACGGGCAAGACCCCTATGGTCGAATATCTCCTTTCGCAACTCTCTGCACGCTACACCATTGCCGTTCTTTCGCGTGGTTATGGTCGCCGCACCAAGGGCTACCGCGAGGTATCGGCCGACGACTCCTATTTGGATGTTGGCGACGAGCCTCTACAGATAAAGCTCAAGTTTGGCAACACGCTTATCGTGGTGTGCGAAGATAGAGTCGAGGCCATAGAGCGCATCACGAAGGAGCACCCCGAGGTGAACCTCGTAATTATGGATGACGGTTTCCAGCACCGTGCCATCAAGCCTAAGGTCAATGTCATCATCGTCGATTCGACACGACCTATCGACCGCGACCGTATGCTGCCATTGGGCCGACTCCGCGATGTGAGCTCACGACTGAGTGCCGCACAGTTCTTCGTCGTGACAAAGTGTACGGAGGAGATGTCGCCTCTCGACCGCCGCTTGTGGCGCAACAAACTACGCAAGATAGCCTTCCAGAAGGTCTATTTCACGGGCATCAAGGAGTGTAACATCGAGCCGCTCTTCCACTTCGACGAGCGCGAGGAGGTGAACTACGGACAGCACGCTATTGTTATGTCGGGTATTGGCAATCCTCGTAACTTTGCCCGCCGTGCCGAGCAGAACTTCTACGTTGTGGATAAGGCCGTCTTTGCGGACCACCATCGCTATACGGTAGAGGATTTGAAGGCGGTATACGCAAAGCTTCGGAAGAACCCACGCGCTATTGTGCTTATGACCGAGAAGGATGCCGTACGTCTGCGTCGTGCAACACGCCTTCCCGAGGCACTACGCCGTGCGATGTACTATCAGCCCATCGAGATCAACTTCATCGATGGCCCCGATCGCGATTTTATCGGCAACCTCATCGCCGAGATCGAGCATAAGGAGAGTGACAAGGAGGAGTAAACGATTAAGAGTATAAAGAGTATAAGAGTATGATAAACAAAGTAATTTTGGTAGGTAATGTGGGTATGGATCCCGAGGTACGCTCGTTGGAATCGGGCGTTAAGGTCGCACGCCTACGCCTTGCCACCACAGAGCGCATCTTCAACCGTCAGACCAACGAGAGCACCGACCACACCGAGTGGCACACCATTACGTTATGGAGAGGTTTGGCCGATGTTGCCGATAAGTTTGTTCGCAAGGGCTCTCAGATCTATATCGAGGGTCGCCTACGCTCACGCGAGTGGGATAAGGATGGTGTTAAGCACACAGCCGTAGAGATCGTCGCTGACGAGATGAAGCTCCTCGGTCGTCGCACCGATGCCCCACAGCAGGGCGGTTACGCTCAGCCTCAGCAGGGCGGTTATCAGGGTGGCTATTCTCAGCCTCAGCAGGGCGGTTATCAGGGTGGCTATTCTCAGCCTCAGCAGGGCGGTTATCAGGGTGGCTATGCTCAGCCTCAGCAGAGCAGCTACGCACCACAGAGCGCACCTGCGCCCCAGCCTATGACACCCTCCATTCCTGCGGAGGATCCCGACGATATGCCATTCTAAGAGATGTCCATAAGTAGCGCCATAAGCGACGCTTAAGACAATAGAGCAAGACAAAGCCACCGATGAGAGTGTTAGACCCTCTTCGGTGGCTTTCTCGTTATTCGCCATATCGTGCTACGCCATAGTAGCTAACACAGCATCATCAGCCCACTAATTTTGGAAAAATTCCAAACTGATATATATACCCTTGAAACTCTCTAAAATACCCTGAATTGTCAAGGCTGTCTGATCGTTACGATACTGAGGCGACTCCGTAAGATAGATATTGTAGAGATCACGAGCATCGACCATAACCACGAGATTCTCGTCCTTGAGCTTGAAGAAGCCTCCACAATGGTATTTCGTGCCATTTACAAGCACCGAGAACTCCGCACGACCCTTCGCCTCGTTGTACGCATACTCGCCATCCATCGCCGAGCCATCACGCATAATAAAGCCCGTGCCATTACGACGCAGCGTGAGCGTGAACGATCCCGACACTATACCCTCGCGCTTCAGCGCTGCCTGCACCGTACCATCGAGCTGCTGCAACGCAACATCGGCCAAAGGATTGGTTCCCAGATATTCGAAATAGAGCCTCTCGTAGGCCCACGTACGCACAACATCGCGTGCCTTAGGTGCCGACTTAGCGATAAGCTCCAACGGATTCTGCTCAGGTGTAGCCTCCGCCGCACCGAGCAGCGCACCAAAGGCCTTCGAAAGATCTATCTGCGCCATAGCACTCGTCGAAGAGAGCACAAACCCCACGACAAGGCATAGAAGCAATGCAAAACGCTTCATAACTAAATATACCTATTATATAAAATATGCCGAGATAGCATTGCGTGCGATATACAGCAGCTACCTCGGCATCATATTACAACTTGTTGAGCTCGGCCTCAACCTCATCAAGCTCTGCTAACCAAGCACGCTCCTGAGCATCCGAAGGCATACGAAGGTCACCACGTGGCGAAAGACCTACGCCACCAACCTTTGGACCATCGGGCATTGCCGAACGCTTGAACTGCTGACCGAAGAAGCGGTGGAAGAATACCTTGAGCCACTTAACAATCGTAGCCTTATCGTAGGTACCCTCGAAGGCCATAGTTGCCAACATCGCAATCTTCGTAGGCGAGTAACGGCGACGCAATGCGCAGTAGAGGAAGAAGTCGTGGAGCTCGTAAGGACCAACAACATCCTCGGTACGCTGTGCAATCTCACCACCCTCAGCCGCAGGAAGAAGCTCGGGGCTAACAGGCGTAGCGACAACATCCAAGAGTGCCTCGCGCAAGGCTCCCTCAGCGCGCTTATGCGCATACCAATCAACCATCGAGCGAACCAATGTCTTAGGCACCGATGCGTTGATACCATACATCGACATCTGGTCGCCATTGTATGTTGCCCAGCCGAGTGCCAACTCACTCATATCGCCTGTACCAATAACCATACCGCCACACATATTCGCAACATCCATAAGGATCTGTGTGCGCTCACGTGCCTGAGAGTTCTCATACGCCACGGTCATCTCATCAGCATTCAAGCCGATATCCTTGAAGTGCTGCTCGCACGCCTCACGAATAGGAATCTCACGAAGTGTACAGCCAAGCTCCTTAATCATCGTAAGAGCGTTCTGGTATGTGCGACCTGTCGTGCCGAAGCCTGGCATAGTAACACCGATGATGCCCTTACGGTCGAGTCCCAAGAGGTCGAATGTATCGCATACGGCCAAGAGTGCCAATGTCGAATCCAAACCACCCGAGATACCGATTACGGCAGTCTTGCAGTTGGTATGCTCCAAGCGCTGTGCAAGACCTGCGCTCTGGATAGCAAATACCTCGCGGCAGTGTACATCGCGTTCTGCCTCCTTCTCTGGAACGAAGTAGAGAGGCTCGATATGGCGGCGTACATCACCCTGATAGAGGATGTCGTCTACGTCTACCTCTACGACGCGCATCTCGGGAGCATCGGGATAGTAGAACGTATTGCGGGCTGTACGACGTGTCGAGATATACTCAACGTCGATATCCGAGATCACCATACGGTCGTTACGCACGAAACGCTCACTCACACCCAATACACGACCAAGCTCTGCGATAACAGCATTACCTGCAAACACAAGGTCGCTTGACGACTCACCGTGACCCGATGATGCGTATACATAAGCCGCCATAGTGCGTGACGACTGCTCGGCGATGAGCGAGATTAGGTAGTCGTGCTTACATACCGACTCGGGTGATGCCGAGAGGTTGAAGAGCAACTTCGCACCCTGCACCGCCTGCATTGATGATGGTGGCACGGGCACCCACATATCCTCGCAAATCTCCACACCAAACTCTACGCCGTTCTTGTCGAACATAAGGTCGGCACCAAAGGGACACTCCTGACCTGCAAAACGGATAGTGCGATCCTTAATGCCATAGCCCGACACCCACCAGCGGAGCTCCGAGAACTCGCCATAGTTAGGGATGTAGCACTTAGGAACGATACCCCACAACTGACCCTGACCAAATACTGCCGCGCAGTTGTACAAACGATCGGCGAATACTACGGGAAGACCTACGATACCGATTGTTGGGATGTCGGCAGTCTGCTCCATAAGCCACGCCAAAGCGCGTTCCGAGTCGCTGAGCAGCTTCTTCTGCAACACCATATCACCGCAGGTGTAACCTACGAGCGAGAGCTCGGGCATTACAACGATCTCAACACCCTCGCTAAAGGCCTCCTCTATAATCTTGAGAGCGCCCTCAGCATTGCGATAGGCATCGGCGATATGTACACGAGGCACAGCCGCCGCAACTCTCATATAACCATATTGGTTGTTCATAATCTCTCTTTTTTCTAATGCTTATCTATTTTCAGGGCGCCTTATTAAAGTAGCATTTTAATTAGCACACCCCGTAATTTTTGTTAGAAGGGGGTAGATGCTGCCTCGATTAAGAGGCGGGGTGGATGGGACATACTTTACGTATTTCCCATTCAACCCGACGATTGAGAGGTAGCAGATGCCCCCTTATCACAAAAATTACTCTGCCCAGATGCGAGCAAGGTTGATAATAGTATTCATCGCACGGTTCATTGTGGTAAGCGATGCATACTCATAACGACCGTGGAAGTTCATACCACCTGTGAAGATGTTGGGGCAAGGAAGGCCCATGAACGAAAGACGTGAACCATCGGTACCACCACGAATAGGCTTAACCAAAGGCTTAACACCCGCCTCGATCATCGCACGACGTGCCTTCTCGATAACCTGTGGATGTGGCTCAACCATCTTACGCATATTGTAGTATTGGTCACGCATAGTGAGCGTGAGCACCTTCTCGCCATACTTGCGCTGCAAGAAGTTTACAACATCCCACATAAGCTGCTTCTTCTGCTCGAACTTCTCCGAGTCGTGATCACGGATGATGTAGTTGATCTCAGCCTCCTCAACAGCACCACGAATACCTACGCAGTGGAAGAAGCCCTCGTAACCCTCGGTGAACTGAGGACGCTCCGATGCGGGAAGCATACCGTTAAGCTCGGTTGCGATATCGATAGCGTTGATCATCTTGTTCTTCGCCATACCTGGGTGTACGTTACGGCCAGAGATAACAATCTTGGCACCTGCAGCGTTGAAGTTCTCATACTCCAACTCACCCTCCATACCACCATCCATAGTGTATGCGAAGTCGGCAGCAAACTTCTCTACGTTGAAGTAGTCCACGCCACGACCAATCTCCTCATCGGGAGTGAAGCCTACGCGAATCTTGCCGTGTGGCACCTCGGGGTGCGCCACGAGCCACTCCATAGCTGTTACGATCTCGGCAACACCCGCCTTGTCGTCAGCACCGAGAAGTGTGGTACCATCGGTGTGGATGAGGGTGTGACCCTTGAAGAATGTCAACTCGGGGAACTCCTCAACACGCAACCATACATCGTTGCCAAGCTGAATATCGCGACCGTTGTAGTTCTCCACAACGTGAGGCTTTACGTTCTCACCGCTCATATCGGGAGCTGTATCTACGTGCGAGATAAAGCCGATAACAGGAGCCTTCTCATAACCAGGCGTTGCGGGGAGCGTAGCCATAACATAACCATACTCATCCATCGTAACCTCCTTAAGGCCGATTGTCTCAAGCTCCTCCTTGAGGAAGCGCAACAATACGAGCTGCTTCTCGGTAGAGGGGAATGTTTCGCTTGTCTCATCCGAGCGAGTGTCGAAAGACACATATTTCAAAAATCTCTCTTTCAAGTCCATATTTTATCTGTTTGATTTTATTCGACAACGTTAATCCATTAAATGTTACTCACCGATACGCGCCTTGCGTGAGTGCCAGATGAAGTATGCGATAAGTGCTGCGTACATCACCAAGCCCAAGATCTCTGCGTATGCCGAGCCTGCCCAGCCTGTGAGCGTGAGGTTAAGACCTGCAAACGCCAAGATTGCACTAACCACACCCATCAAAGCACCACCTGCGATGAAACCTGATGCGATGAGCGTACCACGATTGTTGTTAGCCTTAGCCTGCTCTGCGTTCTTGTGACGATTAACCGCCCAAGCTACAAGACCACCAACTACGAGTGGAGCATTGAGCTCCATTGGGATAAACATACCCAACGAGAATGGAAGTGCAGGAACCTTAACAAATGTGAGTACAAGGGCGAGCAAAGCACCAATACCGTAGAGGAGCCATGGTGTTGCACCACCTGTCATCAAAGGCTGGATAACGGCCGCCATAGCGTTAGCCTGAGGTGCTACCAAAGCATTCTCGCCAACAAAGCCGTATGTGTCGTTCATAATGATCATCACACCTGCTACGGTTGCAGCCGATACGAATGTACCTACGAACTTCCAAGTCTGCTGCTTCTTAGGTGTTGTACCGAGCCAGTAGCCGATCTTAAGGTCGGTAATGAAACCACCCGCCATAGAGAGCGCTGTACATACCACACCGCCGATAACCAACGCTGCGATCATACCCGACTTACCCTCAAGACCTACGCTCACGAGAACCAACGATGAGAGGATAAGCGTCATAAGCGTCATACCCGACACAGGGTTAGAACCTACGATAGCGATAGCGTTAGCAGCTACGGTCGTGAAGAGGAATGCGATGACAAATACGATAAGCAGAGCCACGATTGTCTGGAACCAGTTGTTCAACACACCAAACTGGAAGAAGAAGAGCGTAGCGACGAGTGCTGCAACGATAATTGTCATAATAACCTTCATCGAGATATCCTTCTGTGTACGAGGCTCCACCTCGGCACTCTTCTTACCACCGAGCTCATTCTTTGCCAACGACAATGCCGACTTGATGATACCCGCCTGGCGGATAATACCGATAAGACCCGCCATAGCGATACCACCGATACCGATAGGACGACCAATCTCCTTGAAGATACCCTCGGGTGTTGCAAGACCCTCAGGGTTGATACCCATGCCGAGGAGTACATCACCGATGGTTGCGGCATCGAACAACGAGAGCAATGGCGTTACGAGAGGGATGATAACAAACCATACCAACGCCGAACCTCCAGCGATGATAAGCGCATACTTAAGGCCGATGATATAACCAAGACCAAGCACCGCAGCCGATGTGTTAAGGCCCAACGTAAGCTTTGCGTTTGCGGCAAGCCACTTACCCCAGCCCATCATCTGAGTAGAGAGCGACGATGTCCAAGCGCCAAATGTCGAAACGATAAAGTCGTAAAGACCACCGATAAGACCCGCTGCAACCAAAATCTTAGCCTGTGAACCACCCTTTTCACCCGATACGAGCACCTCGGTAGTTGCTGTTGCCTCGGGGAAAGGATACTTACCGTGCATCTCCTTAACGAAGTACTTGCGGAAAGGAACCAACAATACGATACCGAGCACACCACCAAGAAGTGATGAGAGGAATACCTGATAGAACTTAGCATCGAGACCAAGGATGTAGAGCGCAGGGAGCGTAAAGATTGCACCCGCCACGATAACACCCGACGATGCACCGATAGACTGGATAATTACGTTCTGGCCGAGCATATTCTTCTTACCGCGCATCTGGCCAAGACCTACGGCGATGATAGCGATAGGAATTGCCGCCTCGAATACCTGACCCACCTTAAGGCCGAGATATGCCGCAGCAGCTGAGAAGAGTATCGCCATAAGGATACCCACAGTTACCGAATAGGGAGTTACCTCCACGGGAGTCTGGTCAGCACCCATCACAGGGTTGTACTGCTCTCCGTCACGAAGCTCACGGTAGGCGTTTTCCGGGAGCGATGTTTTAGGCTGTTGTTCTTGCATAGTGTTATAGTTTTATTTGTGTTTTATTCTATAAATCATACAAAGATACATATATTTTATTAAAAAACAAATCCGTGCCCGACAATCCCCACCTTTCGCTACGCCCTGAGTGGAAATTTAGAACAATTTTTAAGGCGATCGTAGCCCATTAAACATTTTATATTCAAACCACGCACAAAAGTTTCATTATTTATTCTTATCTTTGCCGCCTCAGAGAGTTAAAATGTGTAGTGCAAAGCGACATAGAGGCAGCATCTTATCGCTGCTTTTGATGCTGGTGATGATATTCAACATCACCGGTACTACGCTGTTTGTGCATAGCCACGATATCGACGGCGTGAGCATCGTGCACTCACACCCCTACACAGGCATACCCACATCGCACTCTCACACCTCATCTCACGCAACTCTTATTGCTCGTATTGCAGCGGCCGATATGCTTATATCTGAGCCACTTACACTATTGTCGAGCAACCCTAAAATAGAGGCTAAATCACCCCGCTTAGAGCTACATCTACGCAGTGCTTGGTGCACAGCACAACCGCAGCTACGTGCTCCACCTATGACATTAGCATAGCATTATTTTCTCTTCACACACTCTAATTATTAGCCATTATCGGCCACTCATCAAGCGCAGAATCACCACTTTTGGCGATTGTGCACGTGGTGCATTGTGCGTAACTTTGCACCATGAAAAAAACATATATTATTTCGATGAAACAGATACTTTTAGCCCTTGCTCTTATCGTTAGCTGCAACGCATGGGCACAGACCAGCATCCCAACAACAACACTCACACACGAGAAGCCTCGTAGCAAGGCCACCGATGCCAATATCCACGGACATATCATAGACGCAAGTAGCGAGGAGCACATCCCCTACGCTACGATTGCCGTCAAGGAGACAACCATAGGTTGCGCAGCCGACGGCACAGGACACTACCGCATCAACAACCTCCCCGAGGGCGATGTAATGCTCGTAATCTCGGCAATGGGTTACAACACTATAGAGTACCTCTACACCGCCGACCGCAACAGCACCGTAGAGCTCAACTTCTCACTCGAGAGCTCAGCCCTTATCGTTGACGAGATTGTCGTTTCGGCAACACGCAACGAGACAGATCGTCGCAAGACCTCAACCGTCGTGAACGTCGCCTCTACAAAGCTCTTCGAGGGTACGGCTGCAGCCAACCTCTCCGAAGCGATGAACTTCCAATCGGGCTTGCGCGTCGAGAACACCTGCGGCAACTGCGGAGCTCCCCAGCTACGCATCAACGGTTTGGAGGGCCAATACTCTCAGATTCTGCTCGATAGCCGTGCTATTTTCTCATCTTTGGCAGGTGTCTACGGCCTCGACCTTATGCCCGTAGCTATGGTCGAGCGCGTCGAGGTAATACGCGGTGGTGGCTCGGCACTCTACGGCTCTAATGCCATCGGTGGCGTTGTAAATATCATCACAAAAGATCCCGTGCGCAACACCATTTCGTTGTCAAATACCACCAATTTTATGGAGGATGGCACACCCGATATCAACACCTCGTTGGGTGGCGCCTTTGTGTCGGACGACTACAAGATGGGCACATATATTTTCGGCCAGGTGAAGTATCGCGATGGCTACGACCGCAACGACGATGGCTTTTCGGATATCACCCGTCTTCGTTCCGAGACAGCAGGTTTCCGCGCATATTATAAGACCTCGACACACTCACGCCTATCGGCTGAGTATCACCACATTCACGACTACCGCCGTGGTGGTGACAACCTCGATGGCGCACCCCATATGTCATACATCTGCGAGCAGGTAGACCACAACATCGACGGCGGTGGTATCAAGTTCGACTACTTCCCCAATATGCGCCACCGCGCAAGTGTCTACACCTCAGCGCAGAACATCAGCCGTTCGAGCTACTTCGGTGCCGATATGAACCCCAATGCCTATGGCACGACAAGGGATTTTATGTTCGTGGCAGGTGGCCAATATAGCCACAACTACAAGGCAGGCCTTCCCGCAGAGCTCACCGCAGGTGTTGAGTATAACTACAACTCGCTCAACGACCACTATATTGCAACCGATCGTATCCTCGATCAGCAGACATCGAACATCGGTCTCTTTGCGCAGAACGAGTGGAAGAGCGACGTGATCAACATCCTTATCGGCTTCCGCCTCGATAAGCACAATATGATTGATCGCCCAATATTTGCACCCCGCGCAAATGTGCGTTATAGTCCAATCGAAAATCTCGGCTTGCGCCTCTCCTATTCGAGCGGCTACCGTGCACCACAGGCCTACAACGAGGATCTTCATATTGACGCACTAAACCACTCTGTATCAATCATCGAGATAGATCCAAACCTACGCCCCGAGTTCTCTCATTCGCTGAGCGCTTCGGCCGACTATTACCACGTATTTGGCCGTCTACAGACCAACATCTTGGTCGAGGGTTTCTACACGATGCTTAACGATGTTTTCACACTTGAGAAGACTGGCGAGATTACCGATGCCGAGGGCAATAACTTCATCTATAAGACTCGCCGCAACGCTGCGGGAGCACGTGTAGGAGGTATTACCGCGGAGATGAAGTTGGGTATCGCCAATATCTTCGATGCACAGCTTGGCTACACCTTCCAGAAGAGCCAATATGTCGAGCCTGAGCAGTGGTCAGAGGATGTTGTTGCACAGCGCAGAATGTACCGTTCACCCGACCACTACGGATATATCAACGCCAACTTCTACATCACACGCCAGCTCAACGCATCGTTGTTTGGAACATACACAGGCAAGATGCTCGTACAGCATAGCGCATACACAACGCTCGATGGTGTGGAGATGCCCGACTCGGATGTCGAGACACCCGATTTCTGGGACTTCGGCTTCAAGGTGGGCTATACGTTCAAGCTCTCGGATATCATCAAGTTGGAGGTTAATGCTGGTGTGAAAAATATCTTCGACTCGTACCAGAACGACTTGGATCTTGGCGCAGGTCGCGACTCGGCATATATCTACGGCCCAGCACTTCCCCGCACCTACTTCTTCGGCGTTAAGTTCCATATTTAAGGGTGGCACAATGCCAAAACAGCCCTATTATACTGCATATAGTTTTGTAATTTGTCGAAAATAGTATATCTTTGTCGGATGTAGCGCGTGCATAATTGCGTGCACGCGCGAACAACGCTTTAGTAATCCGATAGCTAATATTGACAAGACAATAACAAAAATATAAGATTATGCAGTTAGCAGACAAGTATTTACCCGAAACAATCGAGCAGAAGTGGTACGACTTCTGGATTGATAACAACCTATTCCACTCAGAGCCCGACGAGAGAGAGCCCTACACAATCGTTATTCCTCCCCCCAACGTAACAGGTATGTTGCATATGGGCCATATGCTCAACAATACGTTGCAGGATGTATTGGTTCGCCGTGCACGTATGCAGGGCAAGAATGCTTGCTGGGTACCAGGTACCGACCACGCATCTATCGCTACCGAGGCTAAGGTTGTTGCTAAGCTTAAGGCCGAGGGTATCGACAAGTCGTCGCTCACACGCGAGGAGTTCCTCAAGCACGCTTGGGAGTGGAAGGAGAAGCATGGTGGCATCATCCTCCAGCAGCTTCGTAAGTTGGGTGCTTCGTGCGATTGGGAGCGTACTTGCTTCACTATGGACGAGGCTCGCTCAGCAGGCGTTATCAAGGTATTCGTAGACCTCTTCCGCAAGGGCCGCATCTACCGTGGTGTACGTATGGTAAACTGGGATCCTTCGGCACAGACTGCCCTCTCAGACGAGGAGGTAGTATACAAGGAGTCGCAGGGTAAGCTCTACTACTTGCGCTATCAGGTGGAGGGCTCGGACAAGTATATCGTTGTTGCTACAACACGCCCCGAGACCATCCTTGGTGATACAGCGTTGTGCGTAAACCCCAACGACGAGCGTTACAAGTGGCTCGCTGATGATGCACGCGTGATTGTTCCTCTCGTAGGTCGTTCTATCCCCGTAATTCGCGATGAATATGTAGACCTCGAGTTTGGTACCGGTGCTTTGAAGGTAACTCCTGCACACGATGTTAATGACTATATGCTCGGCGAGAAGTTCGGTCTTGAGGCAATCGACATCTTCAACGACAACGGCACGATCAACGATAAGGTTGGTATGTACGTTGGTATGGAGCGCTTCGAGTGCCGCCGCGTTATCGAGGGCGACCTCGCAGCAGCTAACCTCTTGGAGAAGGTTGAGCCATACACCAACAACGTAGGCTTCTCGGAGCGTACGGGTGTGGCTATCGAGCCTAAGCTCTCTATGCAGTGGTTCTTGTCTATGGAGGAGCTTGCAAAGCCCGCGACAACAGCTGTATTGGAGGATATCATCAAGTTTGTTCCCGCTAAGTATAAGAACACATACCGCCACTGGATGGACAACATCAAGGATTGGTGTATCTCACGTCAGTTGTGGTGGGGTCAGCGCATCCCTGCATACTACCTTCCTAAGGGTGGCTACGTTGTAGCCGAGACCGCAGAGGAGGCTTTGGCACTCGCTCAGGAGAAGGATGCATCGCTTACTATGGCCGACTTGCGTCAGGACGAGGATGTTCTCGACACCTGGTTCTCATCTTGGTTGTGGCCTATCTCGGTATTCGATGGTTTGCGCTATCCTAACAACCCCGAGATCGAGTACTACTACCCTACTAACGACCTTGTGACTGGTCCAGATATCATCTTCTTCTGGGTGGCACGTATGATTATGGCGGGTTATGAGTGGCGTAACGAGAAGCCATTTGGCAACGTTTACTTCACAGGTATCGTTCGCGATAAGCTCGGCCGTAAGATGTCGAAGCAGCTCGGCAACTCACCCGATCCACTCGACCTTATCGCTAAGTATGGCGCCGATGGTATGCGTGTAGCTATGCTTATGTCTACATCAGCAGGTAACGATGTAATGTTCGATGAGGCATTGTGCGAGCAGGGCCGTAACTTCGGCAATAAGATTTGGAACGCCTACCGCTTGATCAATATGTGGGAGGTAGACGAGAAGTTGGAGCAGAGCGAGGCTTGCCGCGAGGCTATCGAGTGGTTCGATGAGGTTATGACAGAGCGCGTAGCACGCATCGACCGCGATATGGAGCAGTATCGTATTTCGGAGGCCTTCACCGAGCTCTACCGCCTCTTCTGGGATGACTTCAGCGGCTGGTACTTGGAGATGGTTAAGCCTGCATACCAGCAGCCAGCAGATGCCAAGACTATCGCACGCACAAAGCACTACTTCGATATGTTGCTTCGTCTGTTGCACCCCTTCATGCCATTTATCACCGAGGAGATCTGGCAGGATTTGAAGCCCGAGGCAGATGTTAAGTCTATCGTTATCGCACGCCAGCCCGCAGCAGATCGCGAGGCTAACGAGCAGATCTTGGCACGCTTCACACTCGCTCAGGAGGCTATCTCAGCAATCCGAAATGTACGTAAGCAGAAGAACATCGCACAGAAGGAGCCATTGACATTGAACTACATCGCCGATGAGAACTACCCTGCGGAGTATGCTGCCGTTATCGAGAAGATGGGTAACCTCAAGCAGATTGAGGCCGTAACAGAGAAGGATAGCACTGCTGCAGCATTCATCATCAAGACTACGCAGTACTTTATCCCTATGGAGGGCAAGATCGACCGCGAGGCAGAGCTCAAGAAGCTCGCAGAGGATCTCACCTACTACGAGGGCTTCCTCTCGAGCGTTATGAAGAAGCTCTCGAACGAGCGCTTCGTAAGCTCAGCACCCGAGAAGGTTGTTGCTAACGAGCGTGCTAAGCAGGCTGATGCCGAGGCGAAGATTGCCGCAATTAAGGAGCAGATGGCTGCATTGCAGTAGTAGATATTCGAACACGACCAAACGATGGCAGATATTGTGATATACACCGACGGCTCGGCCAGGGGCAACCCTGGCCCGGGCGGTTATGGTGTTGTACTGCTCTCGGGGCCCTACCGCAAGGAGCTCTCCGAAGGCTTCCGCCTTACGACCAACAACCGCATGGAGCTTATGGGCGTATGCGTAGCTTTGGAGGCCCTCAAGTACGACGGCTCGAACGTAACGCTCTACTCCGACTCGAAATATGTTGTCGAGGCGGTTAATCAGCGTTGGGTATTCGGCTGGGAGCGCAAGGGCTTTGCCGGCAAGAAGAATCCCGATCTGTGGATGCGTTTCCTGAGGGTATATCGTCGCCACAACGTACGCTTTGTATGGGTCAAGGGCCACGCCTCAACCGTGGAGAATAATCGCTGTGACGAGCTGGCAGTAGCCGCAGCATCGCAGCCAAACCTTTTGGAGGACAGAGGATATGACGGATAAGGAGTTTAAGAAGCAGTCGTGGAAGCCTGGCACGCTTATCTACCCGCTACCTGCGGTATTGGTTAGCTGTGGCGCAACACCCGAGGAGTACAACCTCCTCACGATTGCCTGGACAGGCACGGTTTGTACCAATCCTCCGATGTGCTATATCTCGGTACGCAAGGAGCGTCACTCCTACGACATCATTCGCCGCACCGGAGAGTTTGTCATCAACCTTACGACAGAGGAGATAGCACGTGCTACGGATTGGTGTGGTGTAAAGTCGGGCCGCGATGTGAATAAGTGGGAGGCTATGGGACTTACCCCAATGGCTAACGACCACGTTGCCGCACCGCTCGTTGCCGAGTCGCCCCTTTCGATTTGCTGCAAGGTGCAGCAGGTTGTAGAGCTTGGCTCGCACGATATGTTCATAGCCGAGGTTGTAGGCATCGAGGCCGATGAGCGATTTATCGACGAAGATACGGGCAAGTTCTCGCTCGACAAGGCACGCCCAATAGTCTATTCACACGGCGAGTACTATCGCTTAGGCGAGATGATTGGCCACTTCGGTTGGTCGGTACGAAAGAAGAAAACAAAGAGATAAGATACAATGACAGAACAACAACACGAAGTATTGAACCGCTACGAGGAGCAACTTCGCAAGACTATCGTTGAGCGTCTTACGGAGCGTAAACTTCTCGAGGGTCGCCTCCTCGAGGTCGAGGAGCTTAACGAGAAGTGGCGTGCTGCCGCTCCATCATATATGGCCGATGCCGTACCTGAGATTGCTAAATATCCGCTTGTAGCTATCGCATGGGCTATGTACGAGGGTATGGCCGCCGCAGTACTATGGGATAAGGAGTGGAAGCGCTACGAGGGCGTAGAGGATTTCCACAAGATGCTCACCGAGCCACGCGGATTTGACTGTATGGATGAGTACATCACCGAGATTCTTCTCACCACACCTCTCAACACCCCTGAGGCCGAGAAGCTCGAGGATATGGTACGCACTACGGCCGAGTGGGCGCAGTCGCTCATCCGCAAGGAGGGTATCGAGGCGCAGAGCGTCATGGCTTTCCACATCTTCGCCCGCACGACAAAGGTTATGTTCGAGGTTGGCGTTGCTGTGCAGCTCCGCAAGATGGGCTACAACTACGTTAAGGTAAACGCCAATGTGGTAAGCTAATAGGCTACCGCCATATACAGTAAATAGGCTGTCACTTCCGTTGAGGTGACAGCCTATTTCTTTTGGTGGTAATGATGCCAAAAGCGGACTTTTAGCATCAGCGCCAAGTTAAGCTAATTTACAATATTGATAATACTTCTTCATAACCTCCTCGACATACGATAGAGTCTGACCGCTACCCGTAAAACGGCCATTACGAACCTCCTCCTTATTATAATAGGTAGGATCGGCCTTGAGCTTAAGGTAGCGACTCACATCGCTCCACGAGTTGGGGTTAGCACCCTCGGCACGCGCCAAACGGCGTGCATCCTGAACGTGGCCCACGCCAGCGTTATAACTCGCGAGGATAAGCTTCATTCTGTCGTCTGACGACACCTCGGCAGGGAGGCGGAGCATTCTACCCAACTCGCCAAGCAACATACTTGCAAGGCGTATGTTAGTCTCCGTGTCGCTAAGTTTCTCGACAGGCACATTAAAGTGACGAGCGACAATGGGACGTATCTGCATAATACCTGCAGCACCCTGACTCGACACTAAGTTTTCAATAAAACGCGACTCGCTATAAGCTATTGCGCTCATCAGTCGCCAATCTTGTCCTTGCTCCTCGCCGACACGTCTCATAATGGGGTCGAAACGAGAGATAATACATGGCAGCTCGGCAGTCACAGCCATCTGCTCATCAACCATACTCTGGGTATCCTCCACGCCTGCCTGATATATAGATGCAGCAGTGGCATGAGGTCTACCGCTAATTGACTCTATGGCCGAGATTGTAGCAAGGCCCAGAATCACAAACGATACTTTTTTTAACATCTTTTAGCAGTTTGTGGGCTGCTATCAGAGCACAATACTCGTCTTTAGTCGTAGAACGACCACGAGATACCAAACTTAAACATTCGTGGGTTGAGCGGATAGTTCGCAACCTGGAAATACTCACCATTACCAAATAGGTTCTGGTTCAAATGCTGAAGCTTGAGCAAAATGCGCATGCGCTTCCACTTGGCCGACACAAAAGCGTCGAGATAGGGGTAGTTACCCACCTTTACTTCGCGCTGATTGAAGAAGACCGAGAGTGCAGGGTTGTAGCTCGGAGCGTGATATGCCGTATTGAAACGGCCATCAATACCAACCTGCACACGCAACACATCGCGCACCACCCAGAACTCGTAATAGTACGAGAGGAAGGCGCTAACAAGTGGTACGGGAAGGACACTCTCATCGGACGTGAATTGTACCAATGCCCTGTGATCAAGATGGAATCCCGCAATGCGGAAATCCTTACGTGCATACAGACTCGTGAGGCTCACCGTACCATCATGTTGCGATACGCGGCTGTTGGTGTCGTAATAGATCATGTTGCTCATAACACCTTGCCATGCTCCCAGCTCCAGAGCTATATCTGGAACCGAGAAGTTCACCTCGAAACGAGTCTCAGACTCTTTATCAAAAGAGTTAAACCACGCATAGTGGTTTGAGAATAGATTCTCCTCCCAATAGCCGGGAGAGCGCAGCTCCTGACGGAACTTACCGCTAAGAATCAGGGGATGTTCGCGGATATAGGCCCTGAGGGTGATATCTGCACCCACATAGAGGTCTCCGCCTCGATAGCCCGACGGATAGTATTTTGCATTTACTCTCCAATCGGCATAGCGTTTAATATGACCACCCGTCGCACCGTAGGCATACCACGATGTACGCTTATCACGGGTCATCTTACCTGTAAGATAGTTCTCCAAATTGAGGTAAGAGTAGGTGTGTAGGTCGAGGCCCACACCTGCATCTATGGTGCTTATCACACCATTGCGATCCCACGGCTGCACCTGCACGAAGAGTTTGTTCGATATCAATCTCTCGCTGATAGAATCTCGCGTATTCTTGGGATCTATATACCAATTATCGTAATATTCGTGTGTCGTAGGACGATAATTGCCCTTTTCGTCATACTCACCGCGCTCGTTGGTGTACGACGCTCGCTTATCGGTATACACCTTAGACCAAGTGTTAAACTCGAACTGGTGGCCAATGAATACTGCCGAGAGGTCGGCCAACGAGAAGTCATACTCCGTAACTCGCTCCAATGGGATTGCCAAAGCCTGCTTTACGAAGAAGGCGTTGTTGCGATAGTGGTTCTCGGCCTCCGATGATGCCAGACGCATAGGCACACCCGAGGGCATCTCAAATAGCGTATCGGCGATAGCCCACTTACCCACAACACCACCATTTTCGCGGGCCTGCACCATATTGTTCATATAGGCCGCGTGAACCGAATAGCGCTTACCCGTATGTGCCACGCCCACCGAGAGAGCATGGTTTTTGGTGCGCTGCCAGTCGTAAAGACCATTCGTACTACGCGCTTTATACTGCACATTAGCCGATGTCGAAGGATTGATATTCTGCGAGTGTGTAAGCTCCAAGTGCTCCTCACGATAGCGTTTCTGACCCGACTCCAGATATGTAAGGTTGGTCAAGATCTTCTTGCTATTGTAGAACGGTACATTGTCGATACGCGCTGTGTAGGCATCGTAGCTACGAGCAAACGTAAAGTCGGCATCTTGTCGTCTATCGAACCAATTTATGGGCTGCGACGACTGTCCCAAACCTCCCAATGCCATATCGCCAACACCATTGCGATAGAAGACATAGTCGATACGCCAATCCGAGAGCGTCGTATCGAGGGGTGCGATGTTCACACGGTTGTAGTCGGGATCTATCGTCCACTTCCAATTCGATAGCGCACGCACCGTATCGCTGAAGTAATACGACTCGAGGGGCTTGCGCACACGCTCACGTCTTTTCTTCGTCGAGTCCTGCACTTCACCCTCAGCACCCTCCTCCATAGCCATACCATCGGCTCCGAAGCCCATCTGATTAGTGCTATTGCCGTAGATATCGTCGCGGTTTTCGCGCTGAGAGCGTGCCAAAGCTGCTGCGTCGATCTGGGCATACAACGTCTCGGGTAGCAGCATAGCCACCACCACTATCGCAAGCCATATTATCGAACGCATAACTCTCATCCTATCGACGTTTAACCTATCTACTATTTGTCGTTCTCGCCGTACTGCGACTTTGTAAACATCCAACGCAGCGTCGAAAGCACAATGTATAGAACGATTATTGTAAGGATTGAGTATGTTGGGATGAAGATAATGAGCAAGAGCGATACGAGCATAAAGCCATAGCGCAACTCATTACCACGAATACCGAACCCCTTGAACTTAAGGGCAAACATACGTATTGGGCTTACGAGCAACATCGCTGCAGCAAGGCTTATAACAAGCACATGCTCCTGCATAAGTTCCACTCTACCCTGCTCAAAGAGCAACGCCAACGATGCAATCATCAAAGCATTTGCAGGCGTAGGCAGACCTCGGAACTCGCTACTCTGCGTAGTGTCGATATTGAAACGTGCCAAGCGCAATGCCGAGAAGGCAGCGATAAGAAGTGTTGCATAGCCTGCGTACGACATAATCTCGGGATTGAGGCCGTACAACGACTCTGTGTGGTTGAAGATATCGAACATCATCACCGCAGGGACAAGGCCAAACGAGATGTCGTCGGCCAATGAATCGAGCTCTACGCCGAGTGGTGATGTCTGCTTGAGAAGACGAGCTGCAAAACCATCGAAGAAATCGAATACGGCTGCGGCAACGATAAGCCATAGCGCTGTCTCGTAGGAGTGGTGAACAAGAACCGCAATTACTGCGGCAGCTCCCGACAAAAGATTTGCCAGCGTGAGGAGATTGGGTATTGTAAACAATCTGATATTCATACTATTACTCGTTTCCTTGCGTTTTATTTCGAGGCTTTACCACGAATAAAAGACCTCAAAACATTTTGCAAAGATACAAAAAAATTTTATCTTTGTGTAAATTTATAAAATTTAACAACCAAAAAAGCTATGACAAGTAGCCCATATTGTGTCATTATGGCGGGCGGCATCGGCACCCGTTTTTGGCCGATGAGCAGACAATCGTGCCCAAAACAGTTCTTAGACATCCTGGGAACGGGCAAGTCGTTCATCAGACACACATACGAAAGATTTTCTAAATTTGTTCCAAACGAGAACTTCATCGTTGTAACAAATAGACGATATAAAGAGCTCGTATTGGAGCACATTCCCGAGATCGACGAGAGTCAGATTCTCTGCGAGCCTATTGGCCGTAATACCGCACCGTGTATCGCCTATGCAGCACACACGCTACATAAGATAGATCCCGAGGCAACGATGATCGTATCGCCTGCTGACCACCTGATACTCAACGAGGATGAGTTTCTGCGCATCGTCGGCAACTGCTGCGATTTTATCAAAGAGCAGGATGCACTGATGACCATAGGCATCAAGCCTTCACGCCCCGAGACAGGCTATGGATATATCCAAAAAACGGGCAACGAAACGATAAGCAAGGTTAAGTGTTTCACCGAGAAACCAAACCTCGAAATGGCGCAAGCATTTTTGGAGTGTGGCGAATTTTTGTGGAACTCGGGAATCTTCATCTGGAGAGTAAGCTCTATCCTCAACGCCTTCGCCGAGCACCTCCCCGAGCACCACGCCCTATTTAGCAATATTGAGCCTATGCTCGGCAGCGAAAAAGAGAGTGCTGCTATCGAGCGAGTCTTTGCAGAGTGTAAGCCTATATCTATCGACTATGGCGTTATGGAGAAGGCCGAGAATGTCTATGTGCACAGCGGAGATTTCGGCTGGAGCGATGTCGGCACATGGGGTTCTGTCTACCAGCATTCGCGCAAGGACAGGTATGCCAACGCAACTATCAGCAACAAAACGAAGGTCTACGACACACGCAATTCGATTATCTCAGTTCCCAACGATAAGGTTGCGATAATCAGCGGATTAAAAGACTACATCGTAGTCGATACCGACGACGTATTAATGATCTGCCCACGCAGCGAGGAGCAGAGCATAAAGAGTTTTATCGAGGATGTGAAATACTCGATTGGCGAGGAGTATATTTAGGATTACACACCCTCAGCAACCCAACATTTAGGGTATGGCAAGGCGCAAAAACGCCCTTTGTCATACCCTTTTCGTTTGACCTTTAGACAACAAATCACACCCCCTGTGTATAAGTTGTTACTAAATAAACCTAAAAACACTATTATTTCTACGAAATAAATCCTATATTTGTGCGTTATTAGGAAAAGTGAAATTAAGTAAAAACTAATATATGAGCAAGAAGAAAGATAAGGAATTCGATGAGATGGGACTTGTCCCCGAGCTTTTTGATGGTAAGCACCAGGTTATTCCCATCATCTCGGGTGGCGACGACATCGTCGAGGATGTAAAGATTCCCGACGTGCTCCCCATCCTTACGTTGCGTAGCTCGGTGATATTCCCGGGCTCGGTAACACCAATTACAGTCGGCCGTGCTAAGTCGATCGCCTTGGTGCGTGCCGTAGAGGCTGCAGATGGTCTGCTTGGCGCAGTATTACAGGTAGATAGCGAGGTGGAAGACCCTCAGCCCGACGATATGCACAAGGTGGGAACATCGGCCCGCATCCTCAAGATTTTGGAGATGCCCAACGGCAACCTCACAGTAATACTATCGGGTTTGGAGAAGATCGAGGTTGGCGAGTATGTCACCACGCAGCCCTACTTCAAGGCTACCGTAACACCCGTAAAGGAGACCACGCCCGATCCTAAGAATGTAGAGTTTGTTGCCTTGGTAGACTCTATCCGCGAGGTAACGCTCAACATCATCAATATCTCGGCAGCGATGCCTAAGGAGGCAGTATTCGCTATCAAGAACCTCGATTCGAGCCGTGCGATAATCAACTTTATCTGTACCAATATGGATCTCACGGACGACGATCGTCAGCGTCTGTTGGAGGCTCCAGGATTGTTGGCACGTGCACGTTGCTTGCTCGAGATTTTGGTGCGTGAGCAGCAGCTCGCCGAGCTTAAGAACGACATCCAGAACAAGGTTAAGCAGGATATCGACAAGCAGCAGCGCGATTACTACCTCCAGCAACAAATGCGCGTAATTCAGGACGAGCTTGGCGACGGCATTGATGCCGACGTGGAGCGTTTGCGCGAAGCAGCAAAGGGCAAGAAGTGGTCTAAGAATACCGCAGAGCTCTTCGAGAAGGAGGTAACGAAGTTGGAGAGACTCAACCCCGCTATTGCCGAGTACTCGGTGCAGATCAACTACCTACAGCTTATGCTCGACCTTCCCTGGGACGAGATGACCGAGGATAAGCTCGACCTTAAGGCCGTACGTGAGCAGTTAGACAAGGATCACTTCGGCTTGGAGGAGGTCAAGGAGCGATTGTTGGAGCACCTCGCCGTAATCAAGCTCAAGGGTGATCTTAAGTCGCCAATCCTCTGCTTGTATGGCCCTCCAGGTGTTGGTAAGACATCGCTTGGTCGCTCTGTTGCTGAGGCTATGGGCCGTAAGTTTGGCCGCATATCGCTCGGTGGCTTGCACGACGAGTCGGAGATTCGTGGTCACCGTCGCACATACATCGGTGCTATGCCTGGTCGTATCATCGAGACCATCAAGCGTTGTGGCGCTTCCAACCCCGTGATCATCCTCGACGAGATCGACAAGGTATCGCGTTCGAACCACGGCGATCCATCGAGCGCATTGTTGGAGGTTCTCGACCCCGAGCAGAATACTACGTTCCACGACAACTACCTCGATACGGAGTACGACCTCTCGAAGGTATTGTTCATCGCTACAGCAAATAATGTAGAAAATATCTCGGCTGCGTTGCGTGACCGTATGGAGATGATCAACATCCCTGGCTACATCCTCGAGGATAAGGTGCAGATTGCACAAAACCACCTCGTAAAGAAGCAGAGCGAGGCACACGGCATTCCCGAGGGCGAGCTCTCGTTGGGTAACGACACCGTAGTTCGCATCATCGAGGACTACACTCGCGAATCGGGCGTGCGTGGTCTGGATAAGCATATCGCAAAGATCGCCCGCAACCGTGCTAAGACTATTGCCTTGGAGGAGAACTACGAGAAGACGGTCACACCCGAGGCTCTTGAGACTATTTTGGGTAAGGCGAAGTTTAAGAACGACCGCTACGACATCGCAGGTATGCGCGGTGTTGTCACAGGCTTGGCTTGGACCGAGGTGGGTGGCGACATCCTCTATATCGAGTCGTTGCTAACACCCGGCAAGGGTAAGCTCACGCTTACGGGTAACCTCGGCGACGTGATGAAGGAGTCGGCAACCATCGCTCACGAGTGGGTTATGGCCCACCACGAGGAGTTGGGCATCGACCGCAAGATGTTCGAGGAGTGGGATCTCAACATCCACGTACCCGATGGTGCTATTCCTAAGGATGGTCCTTCGGCAGGTATCACTATGGTTACCTCTATCACCTCGACATACACAAAGCGCGAGGTTAAGGAGCGTATTGCTATGACAGGCGAGACAACGCTACGTGGTCGTGTTACGGCCGTGGGCGGCATCCGCGAGAAGATCTTGGCAGCAAAGCGTGCTGGCATCACCGAGCTTATCCTCTCGGAGGAGAACCGCAAGGATATCGAGGAGATTAAGGAGGAGTACCGCGAGGGCTTGACGTTCCACTATGTGAACACGAACGACGAGGTACTAAGACTTGCCCTCAAATAGAACTAAGGAGTTACTAAACTTGCACTTAAATAAAACTGCGTTATGAAGTGTTTGGCTATTATCCCAGCGCGCTATGCCTCAACGCGCTTCCCAGCAAAGCCACTTGCTATGCTTGGAGGTAAGACAATCATCGAGCGAGTATATCACCGTGTTGCCGAGGCCGTAGCAGATGTTGTTGTCGCCACGGACGACGAGCGTATCGCCTCGGTTGTCGAGGGCTTTGGCGGCCGTGTGGTACTCACCTCTACGGAGCACAATAGTGGTACGGATCGCTGCTACGAGGCGTTGCAGAAGGTGGGTGGTGACTACGATATCGTTATCAACGTGCAGGGCGACGAGCCCTTCATACAGCGCGAGCAGATCGACTCGCTCGTAGCCTGCTTCGAGGATGCAAGCGTCGATATCGCCACGCTTGTCAAACCCTTCCAGCCTACGGATAGTGTGGAGGCGCTATACAACCCCAACACCCCGAAGGTCGTAATTAGCAAGGATATGCGCGCCATCTACTTCTCGCGTTCGGTAATCCCCTATCAGCGCGGTGTAGATAGCTCGGAGTGGCTCAAAAACCACACCTACTATAAGCATATCGGCATGTATGCCTTCCGCAGCAAGACTCTCGGTGAGGTTACCGCCTTGGAGCAGTCGTCATTGGAGCTCAGCGAGAAGCTCGAGCAGCTACGCTGGCTGGAGAATGGCTACCGCATAGGTGTTGGCATAACCAACATCGAGACCATAGGTATCGACACGCCCGAGGATCTGGCGCGTGCCGAGGCCTATCTCGCATCGCTATAGCGACACAACCGACAGAAGCTAACAAACCTAAAAAACCTAAAGTTATGAACCTACCCAAAATTATTGCCGGACCATGCGTCATCGAGTCGCAGGAACTTCTCGAGAGAGTTGCCGAAACACTTGTGGCGATAAATACGAAGTTAGGCACAGACATAATTTTTAAGGCCTCGTTCGATAAGGCCAACCGCACATCGCTCAGCTCATACCGCGGTGTGGGTCTCGAGCGCGGCTTGCAGATGCTCTCGGACATAGGTTCGAAGTATGGCCTTAAGCTCATCACCGACATTCACGAGGCGTGGCAGGCAGCACCTGTTGGCGAGGTTGTCGATGTGGTGCAGATTCCCGCATTTCTCTGCCGCCAGACCGACCTTCTTGTCGCTGCGGCACATACAGGCAAGATCGTAAACATCAAGAAGGCACAATTCCTCTCGGGTTCGGATATGCGCTACCCCTACGAGAAGGCTATGGAATCGGGCGCTAAGGAGGTATGGCTCACCGAGCGTGGCAATATGTATGGCTACAACAACTTGGTCGTAGATTTCCGCAATATCGACGATATGCGCCATATCGCCTCAACAGTCGTTATGGACTGCACACACTCGGTACAGCGTCCTGGTGCTGCGGGTGGTAAGACGGGTGGCAACCGCGAGTTTGTTCCCGCTATGGCACTTGCCGCTAAGGCGTTTGGTGCTAACGGCTACTTCTTCGAGGTACACCCCGACCCAGACAAGGCACTTAGCGATGGCCCCAATATGTTGTATCTTAACGATTTGGAGAACGTCGTCAAATCACTCCTATAAAACCTAACGCCTATGAAACCTACTTCAGAGGAGCTACTCCTCACGGCACGTAACACCATACACGCTGAGGCTGAGGCTCTCGCAACCTTGGAACATTCGTTGGGCGAGGAGTTTCTTCGCGCCGTAGACATCATCCTCAACTGCCGTGGCAAACTCATTGTTACGGGTATGGGTAAGTCGGGACATATAGCCTGCAAGATTGCTGCTACGTTGGCCAGCACAGGCACACCGAGCTTCTTCCTTCACCCTGCCGAGGCGTTTCATGGCGACCTGGGTATGATCTCGAAGGAGGATGTGGTGCTTGCACTATCCTACTCGGGCGAGACTGACGAAATTCTAAAGATCATACCCTTCGTGCACGAGAATGGCAATAAGTTGATTGCTATGACGGGCAAGTCGCACTCATCCTTAGCGCGTAATGCCGATGTACATCTCGACATTATGGTTCGTGAGGAGGCCTGCATCCTACGCCTTGCGCCCACATCATCCACTACCGCACAGTTGGCTATGGGCGATGCGTTGGCTACTGCGCTTATGCGTGCTCGCAACTTTACGGCTATGGACTTTGCGCGTCTGCACCCAGGCGGTAGCCTCGGACGACGCCTACTTATGACCGTTGGCCACGTTATGCGCAAGGAGGATCTTCCTGTGGTTACGCCAGAGTGCACGGCTACCGAGATGATCCACCGCATCAGCAAGGGTGGCTTAGGACTTATTGTCATCTGCGATGGCGACGAGATCTTGGGCATCGTAACCGATGGCGATGTACGTCGCGCAATGGAGCGTTATCGTGCCGAGTTCTTCAACATCAAGGCTATGGACATCGCTACGCGCTCGCCGAAGTGCATCGCAGCATCGCAGAAGCTAATCGAGGCCGAGAAGCTAATGACCGAGAAGAAGATCAACTCGTTGCTTGTAACCTCTGCCGAGGGCAAGCTCGAGGGCGTTATACAGCTCTACGACATTAAGTTGTAGCGCGCAAGCGAAGAATAATCTATGAGGCTACGCGAATATATATCGAAGTTGGAGGCCGCTGGCGAGCTATGTCGTATCACGACACGTGTGGATTGCCGCTACGAGATGGCCGAGATTGCCGATCGAGTATCGAAGATGGAGGGTGGTGGCAAAGCGCTACTCTTCGAGAACACAGGCACAGATTTCCCTGTGTTGATGAATATGATGGGCTCGAATAGGCGTATGGCTATGGCCTTAGGTGTGGAGAGCTTGGACGACATCGCTAAGCGTATCGACACTATGCTCAAGAGCGCTATGACACCCAAGAATAGCCTTATGGATAAGCTGCGTATGTTACCACTGCTACAGGATGTAGCCAAGTGGTTTCCGCGCAAAATATCGGGCCGAGGCGAGTGCCAGGAGGTGGTATGGCAGGGCGAAGATGTCGATCTTAGCCGTCTGCCCATCCTCACATCGTGGCCCGCAGATGGCGGAGCCTTTATCACGCTTCCTATGGTCTGCACGAAGGATCCCGAGACGGGTATCCCCAATATGGGAATGTATCGTATGCAGATATTCGATAAGCGCACGACAGGTATGCATTGGCATCGCCATAAGACAGGTGCACGCCATTACCACGGCTATAAGCAGCGTGGTGAGCGTATGCCCGTTAGCGTAGCTCTGGGTGGCGATCCCGCCTACACCTACTCTGCTACGGCACCTATGCCCGACAATATGGATGAGATGCTCTTGGCAGGTATGCTACGTCGCAGCCCCGTGAAGATGGTCAAGTGCTTGACCAACGATATTTGGGTGCCTGCCGACTGCGACATCGTCTTGGAGGGATATGTAGATCCGAGCGAGGAGTTGGCCGTGGAGGGAGCATTTGGCGACCATACAGGTTTCTACTCACTCACCGACCTCTATCCACGCTTCCACGTCGAGACAATCACAATGCGTCGTGATGCAGTATATCCCGCGACTATCGTCGGTGTACCTCCTATGGAGGATGCCTATATTGCCAAGGCTACCGAGACAATCTTCCTCGCACCAATACGCCTCGCCATACAACCCGAGGTTCGCGACCTCTATATGCCTATGGAGGGCACAGCACACAACCTCGCGCTGGTCTCTATCGAGAAGCGCTACTTGGGCCAGGCAAGCAAGGTTGCACAGGGACTTTGGGGCGCAGGACAGATGATGTTTAACAAGTATATGGTGATTGCACCCGCCGAGTGTGACATCCGCTCACGCGATGCGGTATTCAAGCTTCTGAGAGGCCTCGATCCCGCACGACACCTTATCTGGTCGGAGGGAGTGCTCGATGTTTTGGATCATACGACACCAACCACAGGCTACGGTTCGAAGTTGGCTATCGACCTTACGGATATATCGAGCGAGGCGTGCAACGCGACCTTTGAGGCACCTCGTACGGCACGTCCCGAGGGTGGTGTGGAGCTATTCAATACGGAGTATTGCCACGACCTTGGCCTCTTGGTGCTCTATGCCGAAAGGGAGTGGCGCGAGAAGATAGATGTCGAGGGCTATCTGAGCAAGAATAATATCAAAAACATTAAGTATGTCGCACTCTTCGACCATGGCGCAGCAGGAAATATGCGCGGTGGCGACCTGCTATGGTTGGCCGCAGCAAATGTAGACCCACGACGCGACATACGCCTAAGCGATGGTGTGGTTATCATCGATGCACGCTCTAAGCGCCCTGGCTATGGCGATAATCCTCCACGTTTTCCAAATGTGGTGACTTCGCACCCCGACACCATACATCTTGTTGATGATAGGTGGGAGGAGTACGGCCTCGGCGAGAAGATAGAGTCACCCTCACGCCGCTATCGTAAGTTGTGGCTCTCGGATGGTGCCGAGTGGTAGTGTATGAGAGATAGTTCGAAGGAGAATATACGCGGAGTGTTGCTCCTCGTGCCGCTGATAGTCATTGCTCTGACATTGATACTATTGGCGCGCCCCTCGGAGCGCTATTCGTCCAACACACCCCAGGAGAGTGAGCCTACGATGCTGCTCGACAGCATCTCGGGGGAGGATATAGCTACGGAGAGCAGGCCCCAATTACGAAGTTTCGATCCTAACGAGGCGGACTATCGCACGATGCTTGAGGCTGGCGTGCCACGCAATATTGCCGTAAGCCTACTAAAATGGCGCGAGGCAGGCAAGGTATTCCGCATCAAGGAGGATGTAGCATTATGCTACGGTATGACCGACTCGTTGTATTTCCTATTGGAGCCATATATTAATATAGGTAACGAGTATCGTATCGTGCGCGACACGGTACGCACAAAAAGATCAACACCAGCAGATAAGCCGCACACAACCATCGAGCCATCGAGATTTAGCCTCGACACGGTTACGGCAAACTATCTTCACGCCATAGGCTTCTCGCTTCGCGAGGCCGAGCTTGTCATCCGCTATCGTGATATGATTGGCGGCTACCGCTCTATCGAGGAGTTCGAGGAGTGCTATGCCGTAGGTGCGGAGCGTGCTAAGTGGCTCGAACCATATATCGTATTTCCTCCGCGCGATAGCGTTGCGACGTACAGTGCTGAGCGTGTGACATTCCCCATAGATGTAAATAGTGCCGACTCGGCGATGCTTCGCCGTGTGCGTGGCATTGGCGAGAAGAGCGTTATGCACATCCTCCGCTACCGCGAACTGCTTGGTGGCTACTACTCTGTGGAGCAGATTTCGGAACTTAAGGTGGTTACACCCGATAATTTTCGCATAATTTCGCAACAAATTTGGTGTGATAGTGCACGAATTAAAAAAATATGTATTAACTTTGCGGGCCTAAAAGCGTTGGAGGTTCATCCATATATTACGAACCGCATGCTTAGGCGAATTATTAACCACAGAGAATTGAAAGGAGGTTGGAGTACCATAGAAGAGATGATTGAATCTAACATATTCACCGAGGAGGAGGCCAAGCGCATTGCTCCCTATCTCGATTTTGGTACAAACCCCGAGTAGATTACGCGTGGAACTCTTGGAGGCCACAAGGTGGCTGAAGAGAAATAGGCGCACGAGAGTGCAAAAGTCCTAAAGAGTTAAGAGTCGTTAGGCAACAAGAAAAAAGAAGACTATTAAAAATTAAAAAAAGTATAGAATCATGATTATCATGCCAGTTAAGGAGGGTGAGAACATCGAGCGTGCCCTCAAGAAGTTTAAGAGAAAGTATGAGCGTACAGGTGTATTGAAGGAGCTTCGTCGTCGTCAGTACTTCACAAAGCCTTCAATCGCAAAGCGTGAGGCTATGCAGCATGCTATCTACGTTGAGCACACTTACCGTCAGGAGGAGTAAGAGGCTTTTTCTCTTAAGAGAGTGCGAGGTTGTCCGAAAGGGCAACCTCGTTTTTTGTGCACTATATTTTATCGGAATTACAGACTTTAGGCTTGAACGGAGTGGTCATTCGAGGGATTGCAACTTAAGCCTTTTTCGTTTATAGACAATAGCTGTCCTGCTGAATGTCATCACAAGCGTAGTCGAGGGATCTCCTATGCGCTAATGTAGCATGAGCGAATTATACGTAGCCACTTGTCGATTTTGAGGAGATGCTTCGACTTCGCTCAGCATGACATTCATGCGCAACAAACACGAAGCGTCCCCAAGAGCAAGCTCTGCTTGCGCCCTCAAAAGGGCTTTAGCCCGCCCCCATACACCC
>JAFYXB010000018.1 GCA_017546345.1 Alistipes sp.
CACCTCTACCGCATCGCGCCAGCCAAGAAGTAGATCCTTAATCAGCATACGCTTCTTACCTGCGAGCTGCAACTCCTCGATATAGACCACGCCATCGGCACAGCGAACACCAAAGTAGCTACGACCATCCGTAACGACACTACCTGCACTACCCTCTCGGTTATCAGCCTCGAAACGCGCCTTGAAAATCTTAGCCGTGCCACACTCCTCGCCATTCTTATATATATATGTCCACGCTGCAGGGTATGGCGAAAGGCCACGCACGAGGTTGATGATATCCTCGCCTCGCTTATTCCACTTAATCACACAATCATCCTTGAAGATCTTTGGTGCTGGGCGGAGCGTACTCTCGTCGATGTGCATCTGCTCAATAACCTCGTAGCCACCCTCGGCAACCTTCTCCACGGTCTTCAACACGAGCTCTGCACCGATATTCATCAACTTATCGTAGAGCGTGCCGATATTATCCTCATCCAAGATATCTACTGCCTCCTGCTCGATAATCGTGCCCTTATCAATCTCGTGATTGAGCAAGAACGTAGTCACGCCCGTACGCTTGTCGCCATTGATAATCGCCCAATTTATCGGTGCAGCACCGCGATACTCAGGCAGCAACGAGGCGTGAAGGTTGAATATTCCGAGGCGAGGCATAGCCCACACCACCTCGGGCAACATACGGAAGGCTATGACGATACCCAAATCGGGATTCAAGGCACGCAACTCACTCAAGAAGGCCTCATCACGCAACTTCTCAGGCTGTAGGATAGGCAATCCCAACTTCTTAGCCGTAAGCTTCACATCGCTCTCGTGCATCTTCTGACCACGACCAGCGGGTTTATCGGGCGTAGTTACTACTGCGACAATATTGTAGCCCTCCGCAACAAGTCTACACAGTGAGGTTGATGCAAACTCGGGCGTACCCATAAATACTATTCTTAGATCTTTTGCTTTCATCGTCTTTGCTTGGTTAGTTGTTGTTTTCTACGTCTACGCTCTGGCTGCATACTCTTTGGTAGGCGACTCATTATCGCCTTGCGCATCTTGCGGATACGCACGTCGTACCAATCCATATCAAGCAGCGAAGTATCGTTTGTAGCCTTGTATGTCAAGTAGATAGATAGCGGAGTAAGCACAAATATCGGCAGCCACATACCATAGAACGCATCCCAAGTACCCTCCTTCGACATCTTCTCACCCGAGATACTGATGATGTAGTAGATAACGAAGAAGACCACCGAGATAACGATAGGCATACCCAAACCACCCTTACGGATGATAGCTCCAAGCGGAGCACCAATCATAAAGAATACGATAATCGAAATTGGCAGCGTAAGCTTGCGATGCCACTCATTCTCGGTACGATATAGCTGCGTGAGCGCCAACTTCGAAGATTGCTCATCGTAGGAGTAGGCACCCTGCGACGAACGTGCTGCACTCGTTGCCTGAGCATAGACCTTAGCACGCTCACGCATAGGTAACTTTGCGATAGAATCGACAAAGTTAGCAGCGACGAAACTACTCTTATCAACTCTTGCGGATGTGTCGCGCGAAGGAAGAATCGTCGTATCGCGCTGGAAGATCTGCTTTTTGAGCAACGGCTCGTATGATGCCAACGTACTACGCTCGATAAGGATATTTAGCGAGTCCATAAGCTCCTCAAGCTCGACCATATTTCGTGTTTGCGACTCACTAAACTCCCTCGACATATCACCCGGACGTGTAATCTTAGCCACAGGAATTGTCGCATCCTGACGCTCGAACGAATGCTGACGCATGGTGTTACGGTCGTACCACTGCGAATTTCGCGTATGCTCGTATGTCTGTCCGTTAAACAACGTGACATAGAGGTAGGACTTATCATCCGACATGCGTATATATCCCGAGTCGGCAATCGTAGTGGTCATATTACCATTCTCATCACGCGTATCGAAGATAAGCACATCGGTAAGCAGGCGTGTCTGTAGATCCTGATGACCCACACGGATACTCATATCGGGAAGGCCATTAAAGAACATACCATCCTTGAAGTTGAGTTCCTGACGCTGCTCACGAATATTGAACATAATGTCGTACATACGCTCGTTAGCGTAGGGCACAAGGTTATTCGATATAAAGAAGCTACCAAACGAGATCATCGACACCACGACAATCATCGGACTCATAATACGTGTCAAGGATAAGCCTGCCGACTTCATCGCCAGCAACTCGAAGTTCTCACCCAAATTACCCATAGCCATAATTGCCGAGAGAAGCATAGCCAGAGGCAAACCCAGCGGAATCATGTTGATTGATGCGCAGATAAAGAGCTCTGAGATGGTGCTAACATCCAAGCCCTTACCCGTGAGCTCATCAATATAGCGCCACACGAAGTTCATCATCAGAACGAACTGCACGATGAAAAACGTGGCGATAAGTGGGCCTACATAGGCCTTTAGCACAAGAATATGTATCTTCTTCATACCTTCTTAAGTCTTAGTCTACGACAAAGCGTAAATAGTTTGACACATACTAACGTTGCCGCGAGAATAAATATGATGCAGCTACCCGTCGGAAGATCGAAGGTGTAGCTCAACGTAAATCCACATATATTGCACACTACCGCAACAACAGCCGACCAGAGAGCTATGAGGCGATAATCCTTGGTGAGCATATTGACAATAACCGTAGGCATGGATATTAGCGACAGAAGCAATATAATACCCATAACCTTGATTGACAATACGATAGTCGTAGCCACCACAATCGACATGATATAGGCAGACAAAGTGGTCGCAACACCCTGACTACGAGCAAACTCCTCATCAAACGTGATATACATTATACGGCGTAACCACACTATCGAGCCGATGACAACAACCGCTGTAAGCACCGCAAGCCATAGCACATCTTCGCGACCCACAAGTAGAATATTGCCAAAGAGGTAACTCGTAAGATCTGTGGCATAACCCGCTCTAAGCGACATAAACAGCGCTCCCGTGGCCATACCTATCGACCAGATGATGCCCGTGGCCGAATCTTCGCGAATACCGACACGACGCGAAGCATACTCTATACCCAAGGCCGACACCGAGGCGAAGCCCAATGCACCGAGCAGCGGATCAAAGCCTGCGTAAAGCGCAATACCCAAACCTCCGAACGAGGCGTGCGTTATACCACCACTTAGAAAGACTATACGACGTGCAACAACATAACTACCTATGATGCCGCAGGTTATACCCGAGAGTATACACGCAACAAAGGCATAAGCCAAAAAGTCATAGGCGAGTATGTCTTGAACAATGTTCACGCTTCCCTAAATATTAATATTATAAACGCGCAAATTTACTCTTTTTTCGCGACAGAACGAAATCTTTTTTCCATTTTCATATAACTTTTTGTAACTTCGCACCGATTTTGTTATCTAACATTAGAAAATTTATGGCTGTTAAACGTGTCAGTTTTCATACTTTGGGCTGCAAGCTCAACTTCTCGGAGTCATCAACCATAGCTCGTCAGTTCGAAGAGGGCGGATACCAGCGTGTGGGCAGCAATGAGCCTACCGATGTAGCGGTTATCAACAGCTGCTCAGTAACCGAGCATGCCGACAAAAAATG
This sequence comes from Alistipes sp., assembly GCA_017546345.1. Taxonomy (GTDB): domain Bacteria; phylum Bacteroidota; class Bacteroidia; order Bacteroidales; family Rikenellaceae; genus Alistipes. The sequence goes on from JAFYXB010000018.1 coordinate 3,594, forward strand.
TCGCAATATAATACGCAAAATACACCGCCGAAACCCCAATGCAATCATCGCTGTTACGGGCTGTTATGCACAGCTTAAGCCCAACGATATTGCAGCGATTGAAGGTGTGGATATCGTATTGAGCAATAACGATAAAGGCGACTTATATAAACGTGTAGTTGAACTTCAAAATCGAGGTAAAGCCGAGGTCTATAGCTGCTCCGTAGAGAACATCACTCGCTTCTTTGCAGCCTACTCTTCGGGCGACCGCACACGCTCCTTCCTAAAGGTGCAGGATGGTTGTGATTACAAGTGCGCATACTGCACTATTCACTACGCTCGTGGCTCGAGCCGAAACATCGCTATCGAAGAGATCGTTCGCGAGGCCGAGGAGATTGCCGCAGCGGGTCAGAAGGAGATTGTTATCACAGGCATCAACACTGGTGATTTCGGTCGCACAACGGGCGAGAAATTCATCGACCTGCTCCGTGCATTGGATAAGGTGGAGGGCATCGAGCGATACCGCATATCGAGCATCGAGCCTAACTTGCTAACTGACGAAATTATAGAGTTTTGCGCCGCATCACCTAAATTTCAGCCTCACTTCCACATTCCGCTACAGAGTGGCTCCACACGCATCCTTGGCATGATGCGCCGTCGCTACACTGCCGAGAAGTACAAGGAGCGCATAGCTCGTGTTCGCGAACTTATTCCCGACGCTTTCCTTGGCGTAGATGTCATCGTCGGCTTCCCAGGCGAGGGCGAAGAGGAGTTTATGGAGACCTACCACCTATTAGAGGATGTCGGAGCCTCATTCCTTCACATCTTCCCATTCTCGGAGCGTCCTGGCACACCTGCTGTCGATATGCCCAACAAGGTAACTCCTCGTATCTCTACCGAGCGCGTTACACGCCTTGAAGAACTCAGCAATAGACTACATCGCAGCTTTGCCGAGAAGTTCCTCGGCGAGGTACGTGGCGTACTCTTCGAGAGCACCGACCGCAACGGCACGATGTATGGCTACACGGACAACTACCTGCGTGTTCGTGCACCCTATAACACTGCATTAATCAATACCATTTGCAACGTTAAACTGTTGCGTGTCGAGGAGGATGGAGATATTAGCTGCGAAATAGTTGGATAATTCGGACAAAAGTATTACTTTTGTGCTTTGATCAAAACCAATTGAACGACCTACAGGAATGTTAAAGATATTCGGAAAGCTATTCGGCATCAACTCTATCAAGCGACGCATCAGCATCGCTTTCCTAAGTATCATGCTACTACTCTGCTTCTCGGGCGCAATTTCGCTCCTCGAGCTTGAGCGCGTCAGCCACGATACCGAGCAAATTCTTTTGGCCAGCAAGCAGAATGTTGACATTGCGGGCGAGATGATCACAGCGCTCAAAGAGCAGGACGACGCCATGATTCACATGGCCGTTATGGGTCGCACGTTTAGCGACATCAACACCTATGGCGTAAAGTGTGAGGAGTCAATCTCTCGCCTCTATGAGGCCTCGCAGCTTGCGCATCGCCGTATGCTCAATACCGACACCCCAACGGCAACTGACTCATTGGTGCTATTTACCAACCGTATCAACGGTCTTGCCAACGACTTTTTGAGCGGTAATGTGCTTCGTTCCGTAGCCGAGATTTTGGCTATCGACTCGACATCGACCTACAGTAGCCGCAAGTGGTATATCGAGAGCTATAAGCCCGAGTATATGCACCTATCTGAAGAGATTACAAAGTATATGACAGGTTCGCAGAGCACATTGGGCCCCGATGTAAACCGCCTAAGCCACACAGCACGCCGCGCCGTAACTCCCGTATTCATCTCGTTGGTGGTTATGTTCGTAGCGATGCTTATGCTCTACTACTTCCTACACGTATATTTCATCCGCCCCGTACAACGCATCAACCGCAACTTGGGAGATTACCTAAGTTTCCGCATACCATTCGAGAAGGATGCTTCGTGTCGCGATGAGTTGGCAACACTGCGTGAGCGTATCATTATGCTTATCGACAAACTTAGATAAGATTAATCCTACCCGAAGATGAGAGTACACGTCGTCATACGTTACATAGGATCGATATTGGTCTTCATCGCGGCATTTATGCTCGCGTCTGCTGGTGTATCTATGCTCAACGACTACGACTCGGCATTTTACCCTCTTCTCCTCTCATCATTCATGACCGCTCTACTCGGCATATTCCCAATGATATTTGTTGAGCGAGCCGATGAGATCAAGAGTAAGGAGGGATATGTTATTGTTGTCGGTTCGTGGCTTGTAGCCTGCATCGTAGGTATGTTCCCCTACCTTATCTGGGGCGGCGAGTTTACGCTCATCAACGCATGGTTCGAGAGCGTATCGGGCTTTACAACAACCGGAGCATCAATCCTCAATGACATCGAGTTCCTACCCCACGGCCTACTCTTCTGGCGTGCTTCGTCGGCATGGATCGGAGGTATTGGCGTAGTTATGTTTGCCCTCGTTGTCCTCCCTTCGATGGGTCGCAGCCGACAGATGCTCTACAACGTTGAGCTATCGACGATTGCCAAGGATAATTTTCACTACCGATCGAAGGTTATTATCCGTATCCTATCATCGGTTTACATCGGTCTTACGATAATTACCACCCTACTTTTGAAGTACTCAGGTATGCGCTGGTTCGATGCCGTGACACACGCTATGTCGGCTTGTAGCACCTGCGGCTTCAGCACCAAGAACGCTTCAATGGCATTCTTCGACAGCCCGATAATCGAGATTATTATGATGGGGGCTATGACTTTGGCAAGTATCCACTTCGGTATACTATATGCAACGATTACACGTCGTCGCAACAACATCTTCCGCTCAGAAGTTGTACGCACGTTTATCGGTATGCTCACGGTCATAAGCCTAATCATTGCCGTAAGTCTTTATAGCAGTGGTACATACGACAGCTTAAGCGAGTCGTTGCGTCATGCAGCCTTCCAGGTAGTGAGTGTTACGACTACATCTGGATTTGCCACGGCCGACACCAACACGTGGAGCTCTTTGGCCATTGTATTACTCGTTTTCTGCTCGGTTGTTTGTGGTTGCGCAGGCTCTACATCAGGAGGTATGAAGGTCGATCGAGTTCTTATGGCATTCAAGGTCATCCACAACCGTATGAAGGTGCAGCAACACCCCAACGCTATTATCCGCACCAAGGTTGATGGCATGGTACAAGATGACAGCATATTGAGCCTTGTGATGAGCTTTATCGTAGCCTATATCGCTCTTGTGCTCATCGGAACAATACTTTATACGACCTTTGGCACAGACCTTATGACAGGCTTCACAGCCTCTATTTCATGCATAAGCAATGTAGGTCCCGGCTTTGGTGAGGTGGGCTCGATGAACAACTTCTCGACTCTACCAGCAGTGCTCAAGTTCGGTTCTACGGTACTTATGCTCGTAGGTCGTTTGGAGATTTTTGGATTTATACAGCTCTTCTTTATCAGTTCATGGAAATAGGTCGAGCGTATTGAAATTAATGAATAGCAAAGTGACAAAATAATGAGATTGCATAGATTTATCATCACCTCTTGTGTAGCCCTCATCATCGGTGCTACGACTTCGAATTATTCGCTTATAGCGCAACGTCCTATGGGCATTGCTGGCCTTGCAGATAATACGGAGTATCAAGAGTTGATGCGCCACAATAGCGAGCTTAGCGATAGCATCGACTCTCTCACCTACGTCATGAACGACGTGCGCAACAATCTACGCGACAGATGGGACTCTGGCGTGGAGCGCACTTCAGAGCAGCGCGATAGCATCTCGAAACTTATCATTGGTCTCGAGCAACGCATCTTCGATCTACGCGATGAGCGTGGCATCGTCACAAATCGCATCAACTCAATAGAGCAGGAGTGGGTACTATCGCAGTTCAACAACCCAAGCCCTACCCCCGTTGAGGATAGCTGGGCAGACCCCATCGAGGAGTCGGTAGTCGTAGCTACTAACTATCGCAATCTCATCGACAATAGCTGTTTTACGGAGGAGATGTCGGCTGCTGACTACACCATGTTGCGCCGTGCGCACGCTGCCGAAAGCGAGATTAGCGAGAAGATCGCAGAGTATCTATCGCGTCACGAGTCGATGCGCAACGTAGCCGAAGAGTATATGACAACAGACAGCGAAGTAACGGCCGATTCGCTATACACCGCCTTTGAGACGCTCAAGCAACATAACGAGGCTATGAATAACTACATCGAGGCATTGTGGCACGAGATTATAGACACTAAGCAGTATTCGTTCAGCTATGTTCTCGAAAAAAAGCAGCAGCACGAACTATTGGATCGTATGACCGAGGAGTTTGCTGCTATGCAGCGCGCGTATGGCGACTATGAAGACTACTACGCATCTAACGCTATTATGCACTATGCTATTGGCCACCCTACGCTTCTCGATACCGAACTTAGCATCGCACGAGCTATGGATATTAGCGCAGCGGCGGATTCACTTAGCACGGTTGCAAAGAGCCTACAGATGCCAGAGTATCGCATCGAAGATATTGAGCTTGAGATACGACTATTCATCGACTATGAGCCTATCATCTTCGGCAAGACATCGTTCTACAACAACACAAACCCCATACCGCAGCTCAAGGTTTATGAGCGTGGCACGATATATCGCATCCTTCTTGGCCGCTTCCGCTCGATGCAGAACTTGACAATATTCAAGGGCGTACAGCCGCTATACATCGTACGTGAGGATAATATGTACAGCTACTATGCTGGTGGCTACGCAACACTCACCGAGGCCGATGAAGCTGCACAGATGCTCCGTAACAAGGGTTTTAGAGCACCCCAAGTGTGCCGTTGGGAGGATGGCACAATGACCAACCTCACAAAGGAGGCCGAAGGTGGCGAGTCAAAGGATAAGCCTGCGGAGACGACAGCTAATGACAACGTGCGCTATATGGTCGAGATTGCGAGCGACTCTATCAGCGGCGATGTGCAGGCTACGATAGAGGCCGTAGCTCCAGGCAAGCGCATATCGCGTGCGGGCAATAAGTTTGTCGTTGGTCCGTTTGTAGAGCGCAGCGAGGCCAACACGCTCGTCGATTCGCTAAAGGCGATGTTCGAGGAGTTGGAGGTTACAACAAAGGAGATTTCACTCAACTAACATAATATATCAGAAAAAGAGTAAAAAGATATATGAGACGATTTACAACACTTCTAATCACATCACTAATCCTGGGTTGCGCTATCGTAGCGTGTAGTAAGGACGAGGTATATAGCCTCGCTGTGCCATCGAAGAGTATCTTGGTGAGCATGCCTGGTGAGACTGGCACCACCAACTTCGACAGCCACAATATCACCTCTATCACCGCGACATCGACTCCCGAGGGTTGGACCGTGTTTAATATCGACATGTATAGTGGCACGATTAGCGTTACTGCTCCATCGTCGTTCGATAACAAGGAGGTTACCGAGGGTACACTATCGCTCAAGGGCTACACACCTACGGGTGAGACCAAGAGCATCGACATCTACGTAGCTATTCTTCCCAATGCCGATGTGGACTACACAGCAGCACCCGCAAACTGCTATATTGCCAATGCTGCCAAGACTCGCTACCGCTTCAACCCCTATGTTGGCGGCTCTACGACGCAGCTCGATACCGACCATATCGCCCTTATCTGGGAGTCGAAGATCGGCGTTATCAAGTATCTCGACCTGCGTAATGGCTATGCTTCGTTCTACGTTGGCGAGGAGACTGATGACGACCAACCTACAGGCAAGATTACACCAGGTAATGCCATTATCGGCGGATATAACGCTGATGGTGAACTTGTTTGGAGCTGGCACATCTGGGTTACGAACTCTACCCCTACGACCGACACCTTTATGCTCAACGGCCGCGAGGTGATGAATATCAACCTCGGTGCCGACTGCAACAGCGAGGGAGAGAAGGATAGCGACGCTATCTTCCGCTCGTATGGTCTTTATTATCAGTGGGGCCGTCGCACGCCATTCGTAGGCCCTATGGAGTGGAACTTCTCAGGAAATACCGATGCCCGTATGTACAACGCCAAGGAGAACATTCTCTACCTTGCCTACGACGACTCTACCGACGAGACGGGAGATATCGCATGGGCCGACACGAACCCCCTATCGTATGTCAAGGGCAACCCCGATAATGGCTACGACTGGCTATTTGCGAGCCACGACGACACCTTGTGGAGTGCAACCTCGAAGAGCGAGCAGGATCCCTGCCCTGCAGGTTGGCGCATTGCCGATGCGTCGGTCTTCGCGAACTTGACAATCGCAGCTATGGATGACGATATGAACTGGGAGGATGCTCAGCCTATGTATGGTTGGCACTTGGAGGATAGCACCACGGGCGAGAGCCACTTCTTCACGGCTGCTGGTCGCCGCAACTACCTCGATGGTCGCCTCGACATCATCAACGATGATGACTTCCGCCCTATTCCATGGTCGGGCTACTATTGGACAGCAACCACCGACGGTGCTCAGGCTAAGGCACTATTTTTTGACCTTAACACCGAGACTCGCACATGGAATGCTATCAACACATCACGCTCTATGCACCGCGCGAACGCACTTCCCGTGCGCTGCGTGAGAGAGTAGCAAACAATCGATCAGATATACAAAGGCTATCACCGAGTGTGGTAGCCTTTTGTTTGGTTGTTATGTAGTGCTGAGCTTGTCGATATACGTATCGCCATCCTGAGCGTGTCATGCTGAGCGAAACGGATATACGTATCGCCATCCTGAGCGTGTCATGCTGAGCTTGTCGAAGCATCTCCTCGCAGCCGACAAACGACAATGGACAAGTTGTACATGGTGTATTGTCGCGCAGGAGATCCCTCGGCTACGCTCGGGATGACATTCAGGCGGATGACATTGAGGGCGTGTGATACTCAGTGTGTCATGCTGAGCTTATCGAAGCATCTCCTCGCAGCCGACAAGTGGCAATGGACAAGGCGCACATGGTTGATTGTCGCGTAGGAGATCCCTCGGCTACGCTCGGAATGACATTGAGAGTGTGACATTCAGTGTGTGACTTTGGGGCGGGCGTTTCGCGTGTATGTCATGCTGAGCTTGTCGAAGCATCTCCTCGCAGCCGACAAGTGACAACAGACAAAGCGCACATGGTTGATTGTCACGATGTACATAGCATATTGTCGCGTAGGAGATGCCTCGGCTACGCTCGGGATGACATTCAGGCGGATGACATTGAGGATGAATGGCATAAAAAACGACACGGATACGCACCAGCACCCGTGTCGCTTAAACAATCTCGAAAAGTCTTACTCTTCTACCTCGCCTGTATAGTAGTTATAACCAACTATTGCATCGGCATAATCGCACCAATACATCGACCAATCTCTGTATGCGACCTGAGAACCTAACGGCACATATATAATCAGATTTGATGCCGTATTATCAAACATTCCGTAATCACCTATCGGTGCAGTTGTAGGCTTACAGTATACCGTTGCAAGGTTGCTACAATAGGCAAATACATATTTACCCATTGTTTTTACACTCTCAGGGATAGTGACACTTGTAAGGCTTGAACAATAGCCAAAAGCAGCACGACCAATCGACGATACACTATTTCCGATATCTATATTCGTAAGGCTGTTACAATAATAAAACGCATAATCTCCAATTGTTGTTACGCTATCGGGGATAGTTACACTTGTAAGACTGTCGCAATGATAGAATGCATCCTCTCCAATCGTCGTTACGCTATCGGGTATAGTGACACTTGTAAGGCTGTCGCAATCATAGAATGCCCAATCTCCAATCGTCGTTACGCTATCGCCAATAGTGACACTTGTAAGATTGTAGCAAGAAGAGAATGCATAATCTCCAATCGTCGTTACGCTATCGGGGATAGTGATACTTGTAAGGCTGTAGCAACAATAGAATGCTCCCTCTCCAATCGTTGTTACGCTATCTGGGATAGTGATACTTGTAAGGTTGCCGCAATTGTAGAATGCATAATTTCCAATCGTCGTTACGCTATCGGGGATAGTGATACTTGTAAGGCTGTCGCAACCTTCGAATGCACGACCTCCAATCGTCGTTACGCTATCGCCAATAGTGACACTTGTAAGGCTGTCGCAACCTTCGAATGCACGACCTCCAATCGTCGTTACGCTATCGCCAATAGTGACACTTGTAAGGCTGTCGCAACCATAGAATGCATTATCTCCAATCGTCGTTACGCTATCGGGGATAGCGACACTTGTAAGGTTGGAGCACCAACTGAATGCAGCCTCTCCAATCGTCGTTACGCTATCGGGGATAGTGACACTTGTAAGGCTGGAGCAACCACTGAATGCCCAACCTCCAATCGTCGTTACGCTATCGGGGATAGTGACACTTGTAAGGCGTTCGCAACCATAGAATGCACTATTTCCAATCGTCGTTACGCTATCGGGGATAGTGACACTTGTAAGGCGTTCGCAACCATAGAATGCACTATTTCCAATCGTCGTTACATCGGCATTAAAGGTGATTACACCCTCGCCACTCTCTGAATCCCACTCGTTAGAGACGATATTTGCACCAAAGGTATCGAATGACCAGGGATAATCGCTATTCACCTCGACCTTAGCCGTTGCGGTGTAGCGAATCTCGTTATATGGAATAATCTCCTGTGCTTCAAACGCAACACTCTCCATAGGCTTGATATGGTTGCGCTCGATAGTCAATACCTCAGTTGTTGAGAGGGTCATAGGCTCGTAGCCCTCACATTTTACCTCCACGGTAACACCTTCCTCAAAGGTTTGAGGAGGAACGGCAAAATAGAAGGCTGTTGCCTTCTCGCCAAGCTCCACGCCCTCGCCACAATCGAGCGTAAGAGTCGTAATAATCGAGTTATCGAGTTCCACATTGCCACCAACACCATTCTCAATATCGTCATATTCGCCCATCGACGAAGCCAATATTGCCTCAGCCGTATTTGTGTCTACATTAATAAGGCCTGCCAATTGCTCGCCATTATTACCCTGCAAGCTAATCTTGCGCACCTTCTGACCCTCGCCCGTAAGGTCGATACGCAACCAGCCACAGACACTCTTCAACGAGAACTGCGTAAACTCGCTCTGGGCAACCATAAGGTTACTACCAACACCATAGCTACCCTCGGCATAATACTGCACAGCAGGAAGATAGGCATCTATCGCGCCAGTGCTCAGCGACACGCGGTAATCGTCACTATATGGATAGACAACAA
>JAFYXB010000019.1 GCA_017546345.1 Alistipes sp.
CGGATAGGCTTAACGTCGATCTGTGAACCTGGCAAGAATGCCTCGATGCCGAATACGTCAACGATCATACCGCCCTTAGTGCGACACTTAACGTAACCCTTGATGATCTCGTCGTTGTTCAAAGCCTCGTTTACACGATCCCAGCTCTTGAGCTGACGAGCCTTCTTGTGTGAGAGTGACAACTGGCCACCCTTGTCCTCTACCGACTCAACGTAAACCTCAACCTTCTCGCCTACTGTCAAATCGGGGTTGTAACGGAACTCTGTTGCTGCGATAAGACCCTCAGACTTGTAACCGATGTTTACAGTTACCTCGCGCTTGTTGATCTCGCTTACAGTACCCTCAACAACCTCGCCTACAGCTACGTTAGACAAAGTCTGACCATAAGCCGCTGCAATCTCCTCCTTCGACTGGTTGTAAATGCCAAGGTCATTCTCGAACGCATTCCAATCGAAATTCTCGTTCGCTACAAAAATGTTCTGCTCCATAATGGAAAAATAGTTTTGCGATACAATCGCCCGTTAAATTGTTAATAATTAGTTAGTTGCCTCGTACTTACACTCCTCGTCACGATTCGCATACGCACAAAGGCCTGCAAAGGTACAAAAAAAATCTAAAACTCAGCAACTTAACCCCTAAATTTTTAGTCCATAGGTGTAATTTATAGAGAAATGTACTATCTTTGCGCAATACGACGTTAAAAATATAAAATTATAGATACTATGAAACGACTTTTTTACACACTCGCCTATACGCTACTTATAGTAGCATTTGCGAGTTGCGCTCCCGAGGTGGAGAGCGTGAAATATCCCGAACTTAACACGCTCGACAATACGCTATGGTATAGCTACAATCAGACCACGACAACCTATTACGATGTGGTTTTTGCGGCGAACGATGGCGAGATGATCGGTTATGAGGATGCCGAGCGCACAAAGGAGATCTCGCGCGAGGGTTTTGAGTACACCTTTGATAATGTGCTCGATGTTGTGGCGGTAAACTTCGATAATGGTGCGCGCTATGCTGGTATTCTTGTGCCTAAGGGCGAGTTTCAGATTAGCAATATCGATGTCTACATCATACAGCTTTATGGCGTAGATGAGAATGGCGAGATTCTCTACACTCCCGAGGGACAATTAGAGTCATCATTATTATTCTGGATGGAATAGTCCTGAATAAAAATAGCAAAGCGTAGTTGAGGCCAACTACGCTTTTTTTATACGCCATTTTCAATGTTTGTTACTCGATGAGACTCTTGAGCTTTGTGCCCAACTCAGAGTTCTCCATGATACCATTTATAAGTTCTGCGCCCGTGCCATAGAGATATACGGGAACCATCTGTGCCGAGTGCCCCGTTGTGCACCAGCGATACTCCACACCCTGCTCACTAAGGTTGAAATCAGCATTGCCGCTTACCAAGCCCAGACCTCCCGTCTCATGGTCGGCAGTGACCACCACCAGCGTTCCGTCATTGTTTGTGGCATACTCCACTGCATACTCCACAGCCGACATAAAGCTGCGCATCTCCTTCTGCATAGCCTCGGCATTGTTACCATGGCCCATACCATCGATAAGCGAGCCCTCGACCATAAGCACGAAGCCCTCCTCGCCACCTTGTCTCTCCAAAAGTCGAAGCGCCTCGCGTGTTGCATTTCGCAGATAATCACCGCTATCCGAGCCCACCTCGTAGTCGGCAAGTAGCGCCACGACACGGTCATCGCCACCCATAGCTGCAACCTCCTCAAGGGTTGTCGCGAGCTGCTTATGCTCCGCCTTAAGCTCCTCGGCCACGCTATCACCATACACCTCAATAAAGTAGTGCATACCGCCACCTATTGCTACATCGAGGTGGCTCGCAGTGAGCTGACGTGTGATAAGCGGCATATTATGACGACTGTCGCTATGAGCATAGAATGCTGCGGGTGTGGCGTGCTGTAGGTATGTTGTTACGACAACACCCGTTGCTTTACCTTGCTCCGATGCAAGGGCCGTAAGCGAACATAACTCCTCGCCATCGGGAGCCATACCGAGGTATGTATTATTTGTCTTGCAACCCGTAGCGAGTGCTGTGCCTGCGGCAGCAGAGTCGGTCACACGGTTGTCGGCCGAAGCTGTGCGTGTCAAGGCGATATTCTCGGCCTTGTCGAAAATCGTAGGCGTACCCTCCGCAAGTTGCATCATCGTAACTGACGAGAGACCCATGCCATCGCCAATAAGGAAGATAATATTGCGTATAGGCTCCTGCGCCCAAAGCATCGCGGGTAGAAGCAGTAGGGCTAAAAGTGAAATGAGTTTTCTTCTCATATTTTCGGAGTGTTAAGTATTGATATAATATGCAAAATTAAGAAAAAAATATTATCTTCGCAACCACTAATATATATAAGTTATGGCAGATGTACGTATTGCCGAGGATTGGAAGGCGATTCTTGCGGAGGAGTTTTCGAAGCCCTATTTCGATGAACTTGTTGGCTTTGTTAAGCATGAGTATAGTACGGGTGTGGTCTTTCCCGAGCCACGCAACATATTTCGAGCATTTGATCGTTGCCCATTCGACAAGCTCAAGGTCGTAATCATAGGCCAGGACCCCTATCACGGTGTCGGTCAGGCCAATGGCCTATGTTTCTCAGTGGGTGAGGGCGTTGCGTTTCCACCTTCGTTGCAGAATATTTTGAAGGAGGTTGCCGACGATGTAGGCTCTCCGATGCCTACGTCGGGTGAGTTGGAGCGCTGGGCCGAGCAGGGCGTATTGTTGCTCAACGCTGTGCTTACAGTGCGTGCTCACGAGGCGGCATCGCACGCAGGACGAGGTTGGGAGAAGTTTACGGATGCTGTAGTAAAAGCCATTGCAGAGCGCAAGGAGGGCGTAGTATATATGTTGTGGGGCAACTACGCACAGAAGAAGGGCTCAATTGCCGATCCTCAGCGCAATCTCATTCTTCGTGCCGTGCACCCATCACCCCTATCGGCCTATCGTGGCTTCTTCGGGTGCAAACACTTTTCGGCAGCAAACAACTACCTGCTATCAATTGGCAAAGAGCCAATTACGTGGTAGAGAACAGCTGCAAAAATCGAGCAGAACAACCTATAAAAATGGATAGAGACCACCTTAGAGTGGTCTCTATCGTTGCACGGTGTGTATATCTTTTTTGCGTGCTATTTATTCATTCGATACTGCTTTGGCGATATTCCCGTAGCTCGCTTGAAGTACTTACCAAAGAAACTCTGATTCGAGAAGTTAAGCGATGTAGCAATCTGCTGTATGGTCATATTCGAGTTCTGCAACATGGCGCGTGCCTCGAGTATCACATAGCTCTCGATCCAGTCGCTTGCCGAACGTCCCGTATGCTCCTTTACTAACTTCGATAGGTACTTAGGCGTGATGCAGAGTTTATCTGAATAGAAACCAATAAGTCGCTCGGTGCGATAGTTCTCGTGTACCAACTCCATAAAACGCTCGATAAGCCCATTCTTTATGTTGGTCTGCGTATGCACCGAAACCCTAAAACGACTGATACCTCCGTAGTAGAATACACGTATCAGATTCTCGATAACCTGCAATCGGAAGGGGTTATCGTGATCTTCGGCAGCACGATAGAGTATCGAGAAGAAGGTATTAAATGCCTGTAGCTGTGCAGCGCTTAGGATCATCGTCGGGTTGTTATACATCGACATATAGCTCTGTTGCCAACCAGGGATGTTTACCATATCGATAAAACGCTTCGAGAGACTTATGGCGTAGGCCTTGAAGTTGGGACTACACTCAAACGTCTCGATAATCTGCCCGGGCATAAGTGTTATGAGCATCGATCCTTCGAGTTCATACTCGCGTAGGTTAATCTTCGCGCGTTGCATACCCGATGTACACAATACGATGACCGCTCTGTCTAGTTTTAGAGGGACATCTAAGCGCATCGTGTTAGCATCATGCACGGTGATGGACAAATCATCGCCAATGAAGATGTTACCCTCTGGCGTAACGCCGATTTCCATATTTATGTCGGATATTAGTTGGTGCATATCGTCGTATATAAATATTTACTGTTACAAAGATAACACAAGAATAGGCTTCAATATTTCATCGTAGCGAGAATGTGCGACAAATAGGCCAATATTATAGCACAATATACTGAAAAAATGACGTAAACCACCTCGTTACATGCAAATTAGCCAAATGTAATGCGACATTTCAACCATCATTTATATGACGATTGTTGAAAACTAATTTCGAAAAAAGTGTGGGTGATATTCTTTTTTTTCGTATCTTTGATAAAATTTTTGGAATATGGCTCTATTTAAGGTTGAGGGCGGTCACCGCCTAAAGGGTGAGATTAGACCCCAAGGTGCTAAAAATGAAGCACTTCAAATTATATGCGCAGCACTTCTTACACCCGAACGAGTAGTGTTGCATAACGTACCTATCATTGCCGATGTAATGCAGCTCTTGGAGCTCTTGGCAGCTATGGGCGTTAAGGTTGAGCGTCTGTCTGACGATAGCTTTGCTCTGCAGGCCGACGATATCAATCTCGACTATCTACGTACAGCGGACTACCACAAGCGTTGTCGCCGCTTGCGTGGTTCGGTGATGATGATTGGTCCATTGCTCACACGCTTCGGCGTGGGCTTTATGCCTAAGCCCGGTGGCGATAAGATTGGTCGCAGACGTTTGGACACCCATTTTCTCGGTTTCCAGAAGCTTGGCGCAGAGTTCAACTTCGACATCAGTGATGAGTTCTATACTGTTGAAGCAAAGCGTCTTAAGGGTACATATATGCTCTTGGACGAGGCTTCGGTTACAGGCACTGCCAATATCGTTATGGCTGCTGTGTTGGCCGAGGGTCGTACGACAATCTACAATGCAGCTTGTGAGCCCTATTTGCAGCAGCTCTGCAAGATGCTCAACCGCATGGGTGCTCGCATCTCGGGTATCGCCTCTAACTTGCTCACTATCGACGGCGTAGAGTCATTGGGTGGCACGGAGCATACTATGTTGCCAGATATGATCGAGGTGGGTAGCTTTATCGGTATGGCGGCAATGAACCGCTCGGAGCTTACCATTACGAATGTATCGTACGACAACTTGGGCATCATCCCAGCGCAGTTCGCTCGTATGGGTATTCGTTTCGAGCAGCGTGGCGATGATATCTACATTCCACAGCAGGATAACTACAGCATCGAGAGCTTTATCGATGGTTCGATTATGACCATTGCCGATGCTCCATGGCCAGGTCTTACACCCGATTTGTTGTCTATCTTCTTGGTTGTTGCTACGCAGGCTAAGGGCTCGGTGCTTATCCACCAGAAGATGTTCGAGAGTCGTCTCTTCTTCGTAGACAAGCTTATTGATATGGGTGCTCAGATTATCCTCTGCGATCCACACCGTGCTACGGTCATCGGCTTGGATCACCGCTTGCCATTGCGTGCTGCTAATATGACTTCGCCCGACATCCGCGCGGGTGTCGCTCTGCTTATCGCCGCGATGAGCGCTGAGGGTACAAGTACAATTCAGAATATTGAGCAGATCGACCGCGGATACCGCGATATCGACGGCCGTCTTAATGCTCTTGGTGCACGTATCACACGTATCGAGGAGTAGTTTTAATAGATGTAGCTTTGCTAAGTGATTGGAGCTGATTGTTGGCTCGATTTATAAAGGAGTTGTAGCACATTGAGGGGTCGTTATATCACCTACCTAGGCGATTGTAGGATATAGTTGGCTCGATTTATAAAGGAGTTGTAGTACATTGAGGGGGCGTTATATCACCTACCTAGGCGGTTACAGGATATAGTTGGCTCGATTTATAAATGACTCGTAATACATTGAGGGGTCGTTATATCACCTACCTAGGCGGTTGTAGGATATAGTTGGCTCGATTTATAAATGACTCGTAATACCCTAAGGGGTCGCTACGCAGCCTAACCACTCGGTTATAGGATATAGTTGGCTCGATCGGAATAATTAGCAAAACTTAAAACCCGGATAGTAAAAATGTTTTTGGAGAATAATAAGAATAAGGGGTGGATTGAGGTGATATGTGGCTCGATGTTCTCGGGTAAGACCGAGGAGTTGATACGTCGCATGAAGCGTGCTCAGTTTGCCAACCTTAAGGTCGAAATTTTTAAGCCCTCGATCGATGTGCGCTACTCGGAAGAGGAGGTCGTGTCGCACGATGCAAACGCCATACAGTCTACGCCTGTGGAGTCGGCACAGAATATCTTGCTTATGGCTTCGGATGTCGATGTTGTAGGTATTGACGAGGCTCAGTTTTTCGATGCTGGCATCGTAGATGTATGCCGCGAGTTGGCAAATAGCGGTATTCGAGTTATCGTTGCTGGCTTGGATATGGATTATATGGGTAAGCCCTTTGGTCCTATGCCAGCGCTTATGGCTACGGCAGAGTATGTGACTAAGGTGCACGCTATCTGTGTGCGCTGTGGCGATTTGGCCCACCACTCGCACCGCCTCACGGCCGAGGATAAGCAGGTGCTGTTGGGTGCCCACGACACCTATCAGCCAATATGTCGTCACTGTTTCAAGGAGTTGATAAAGAAGGATTAAGGATATGCAGAAAGCAGTAGAGAAGTGTGTTGAGGTTCTCCGCGCGGGAGGTCTCATCCTATACCCCACCGATACGGTGTGGGGCATCGGTTGCGATGCAACAAACGAGGAGGCTGTTCAGAAGGTCTATCAGCTTAAGCAGAGCGAGGATAAGCACTCTATGTTGTGCTTGTGCCGCGATGCCGATATGGTTGTACGCTATGTGAACCGCGCTCCAGGTATTGCCTTCGAGGTTATGGAGCTCTCGGATAAGCCACTTACGGCTATTCTTCCAGGCGCTGTAGGTGTGGCTAAGAGCCTTATCCCCGAGGCAGGCACTCTTGGTGTGCGTGTTCCGCAACATGAGTTCTGCCAGGCGTTGTTGCGTAAGTTTGGCAAGCCTATCGTCTCGACTTCGGCAAATATCTCGGGTGAGCCCACGGCGAAGCGTCTAAAGGAGGTTGCACAGGAGATTATCGATGGCGTGGACTATGTCGTAAATCCTCGTTTCGAGGGTAAGCCTACGCTTAAGCCCAGCTCAATTATCGCATTTGGCGAGGGTGGCGAGATCGAAATTATCAGACAGTAGGAGCATGGCTAAGAGATTGATAACCCCTGTCCAGAAGCGCTTCTCAGATGTCGATTCGTTTATGCACGTAAACAACATCTGGCAGCAGAGCTACTTCGATATGGGCAAGACGGAGTTTTATACTCAGGTGTTGGGTATTACGGGAGTATTTGATAAGTTGCGCATTATCACTGCCTCGACACATACCGATTATTGGGGCCAGGTGCGCTTGACGGACGATATTGTCGTAAGTACGGATGTGTCGCGCATCGGCAATAAGAGCATGACGCTGCACCAGAGGATTATGTGTGGCGATAAGTGTCTCACGGAGAGCTCGTCAGTTATGGTAGCCTTCGACTTCGAGTTACAGCAGACGGTCACTATCCCCGAGGATTGGCGTGTGAAGCTCTCGGAGTATCTATCAGAGGGCGAGTAACGATTAAGTCGAGATTGTGTTTTAGGCGGGAGTCCACGCTTGCATCAAGCAGGCTGCGACGCCCGCTTTTTGTATGCCTAAAGACGAACGTATATTGCATAATTTGAGGCGGTCGTTTCGCTATTTTATTTTGACTCTTCTTATGAAGAGTCCTCGCCACTCGTCATTTGAAACACACCACTCGGCTCATTATTAGTCCCATCGGGTAAATTAGCCTCGGCAAAAGTCTGTCGGGTAACGAAAAAATGAGTAACTTTGCCCTATCGCGTGCGTATGCACGACGGATAAGGCTGCAAAACAATTAACTAATAACAAAAATAGAGACGCAATGAAGAAGTTTAGATTTTTTCTATTGGCACTCGTAGTGGCAGTAATGGCGGTAGCTTGTGAACCAGATCGTCCATTCTACCCACCTACGCCAGACAATCCTACCGAGGAGCCTGAGAATCCAGGTAATGATGATCCAAGCAATGATGATCCAGGTAATGACACTCCCGAGACTCCTGTAAATCCTTCGGAGTACCCATTCATCTCTACGGATCCAGCATTTGTAACCGAGGCTATGACCGAGGATGTAACCGTTATCCTCAACACCAAGGGCACAGCTGCTGATGGCTTCACTGGCGAGCTCTATGCACACACAGGTGTCCTCACAAGCCTCAGCACAGGCACTAGCGACTGGAAGTATGTGAAGTCGGCTTGGGGTGAGAATATTCCCGACTGCAAACTCCAGAATAAGGGTAACAACATCTGGTTCCTCACAATCAAGGGTGGTCCTCGTGCCTACTACGGTGTACCCTCAGGCGAGACTATCGAGAAGCTTGCTTTCGTATTCCGCTCTGCTGACAGCACCCTTGAGGTTAAGGATAATGGCAACGACATCTTCATCGACATCGTCGAGGAGGGTCTCTCGGTTGCTATCATAAGCCCTGCAAACGGTTCTATCTATCAGGTTGGCGAGACATGCGAGGTTGTTGTAAACCAGAAGGCTGCAACAAACGTTAAGCTCTACAAGAACGAGGAGGTAGTTGCCGACAGCTCTCTCTCGCAGGTTGTCTACACATACGCCCCTACAGGCCCTGAGGATGTAGTATTCCGCGCTGTAGCTACCGACGGCACAAACACCGTTGAGGATAGCGTTAATGTGGCTGTTTTAGGTCAGACTCAAAGCGAGGCTCGCCCTGCAGGTGTTAAGGATGGTGTGAACATTGACGGTACATCGGCTACCTTTGTGCTCTACGCTCCTGGCAAGAAGTCGGTATCGCTCATCGGTGACTTCAACAACTATGCTCCTACAAACAAGCACCTCATGAAGCGCGATGGCGACTACTTCTGGGTGACTGTCGAGGGTCTTCAGTCAGGCGTTGAGTATGGCTATCAGTACCTCGTTGATGGCACTATCAAGGTGGGTGACCCATATGCAACAAAGATTCTCGATCCATGGAATGATAAGTGGATCAACGCTTCGGTGTATCCAAACCTTAAGCCATACCCATCAGAATATACTACCGACATCGTATCGGTATTCGATATCGACAATGTTGAGTACAACTGGACAGTTAAGGATTTCGACCGTCCCGCAGAGAACTCATTGGCAGTATATGAGCTTTTGCTTCGCGATTTCACCCTCGACCGTTCGGTAGATGGTGCTTTGGCAAAGCTCGACTACTTGGATGAGTTGGGCGTAAATGCTATCGAGCTTATGCCTATTCAGGAGTTCGATGGTAACGACTCATGGGGCTACAACCCATGTTTCTACTTCGCTCCCGATAAGGCTTACGGTACTGAGGAGGCTTACAAGCGCTTTATCGACGAGTGCCACAAGCGTGGTATCGCCGTAATCCTCGATGTAGTGTTCAACCACGCTACTGGTCAGTTCCCATGGGCTAAGATGTGGTGGGATTCATCGAAGAACTGCACAGCTTCGGACAACCCATTCTTCAACGTATCGGCACCTCACAACTGGAGCGTATACCACGACTTCAAGCACCTCTATCCTAAGACACGTAGCTACTTTAAGGAGGTTCTTCAGTTCTGGCTCACAGAGTACAAGGTCGATGGTTTCCGTTTCGACCTTACGAAGGGTCTTGTGCAGAATCCAAGCAACTACGATGCTGGTGGCTACTCGGCAGAGCGTATCGATATCTTGTCGGACTATGCACGCGCTATCCGCGAGGTGACTCCCGATGCATACATCATCTTCGAGCACTTCTGCGATCAGTCTGAGGAGAGCGAGCTCTACAACCGCGTAGGTGGTCTTTGCTGGAACAACAACCAGATGAATGGCTACATGGAGTCTGTTATGGGTTGGTACGAGGGTGGCACCTCTACAGGTTCTACTACATGGGGCCTTATGGGTGACTTCCAGAGCAACAACTGGTCTAACGATATCGCATTTGTCGAGCGTGACGGTTTCTTGGTTGCCGAGGATGTAGTCTTCGCAGATGCAAACAAGGAGGGCTGTGTGTTCAAGGTGCGTAAGGATCGTAGCTGGAACGAGTCTTATGGCGTTTCAGATGGTTCGAAGTTGCGCAACTTGGGTACGGTTATCTCGCTTGATGGTAGCGCTAATGTGCTCGTAAATGCTCAGGTAGGAGTAAAGTACGATTTCTACTTCTCACCTAACAACATGACCATCTATGTTATGAACGATGGTGCGAAGCCTTCGGTTGCTCGTCCTCAGTATGCAACACGCGCTGGCGAGAACAAGAGTAACTTTGCAGATTTCAAGAAGGGCCGTATGAACAATATCGAGACTCACGATGAGGAGCGTATTGCCTACAAGGCTATCACCTATGGTCAGTCTTATGTTAAGGATGACTGGAGCGTAATCTCTAAGCACTTGCAGGCTGTATACGCATTCCACTTCCTCACTCCTTATCCAAAGATGTTGTGGCAGTTTGGTGAGCTTGGCTACGACTTCTCTATCAACTCTAACGAGAGTGGCGTTGTAGGCTCGGGCGATGAGTACCGTACACACCGCAAGCCTGTGCGTTGGGACTACTTCAACGATGTTAACCGCAAGGCGGTTTACACCGCTTTGTCTAAGGTATTAAAGTATCGTAACGATAACGAGCATATCTACGGTCAGGACAACTTGTCGGTTCACACATGGAAGGTTGGCGATAGCAACATGAGTGGCAAGCAGCTTGTAATGGACAATGTGATCGTGGTTGCAAACTTCACAAATCAGCCAAGTTCAACCACTGTTAATGTTCCAATTACGGGTCAGTGGCGCAACCTTATGACAGATGAGACAGTAAATCTCGGCTCGAGCTATACTGCAAATCTCGGCGCTCACGACTACATTATCTTGGTGCGCTAAACCAATATTTCGGCTATGTAGCGGGCTCTAAGTAGTTTTTGTTACACGGCTTCTCACGATGCGGGACCCTCCACAAGATTAGTGGAGAGTCCCGCATTTTTATTTTCTCGCACATCTCTTACACCTTATAATTTATTGCAATGTTTGTTTATTTAGTAAATTATCAATACTTTTGTTCGTTGGTTGTGTGAAAATTGAACCTAAACTAAAACATATTCCATGAGAAAACTACTTTCATTTATTTTTGCAGCCGTTGCTATTGTTGCATGTTCGCAGAGCGATATCGACGAGTCGGCTATTGCAGGTACCAAGACTCCTGGCAGCCTAACCGTAGGCTTCGAGGGCGATGAGACACGTGTTCACCTCGAGGCAGGTAAGACGGTCTGGAGCAAGGGCGATCTTGTATCGGTATTTTACAGTTCTGCCGAAAACCTCAAATTCGAGTTCAAGGGCGAGGATGGCGAGCGCTTAGGTACCATTGCACCCGTCGAGGCTTTGTCTGACGAGCAGACTACGGACGAGGTTGTGTTGGTATATCCCTACAACAAGGACTATCTATATGACTCCGAAGGTGGCGTATTTGCAACGTTACCCGCTACACAGAGCTATAAGGAGGATAGCTATGGCGTGGGTGCAAGCCTTATGATTGCCAGCAGCGATCTCGATAATTTCAGACTAAAGAGCGTTTGTGGCTGGCTTAAGCTCAACATCTCGGGAAGCGGCAGTCGCGTTAAGAGTATCATGGTGCGCGGTAACAACGACGAGAAGGTAGCAGGTCAGATCTATGCCGAGGCCAAGAGCGCTAAGGCATATCTTAACGTAGGCACACCATCATACAAGGAGCTAACGCTCGATTGTGGCAATGGTGTGGCACTCTCTTCTTCGACTACAGCCTTCTACATCGCATTGCCTCCTCAGACATTCACCAAAGGTTTTACCGTGGTTGTTGAGGATGCGTCAGGCGTAAAGCATACTAAGTCGTTGGAGCGTGAGGTTGCGATCAAGCGTAATACAATCCTTCCTATGGCCGAGTTCTCGTTGTCTACAACGGGCGATGATGATGATGACGATAGTGGCAGTGATTTGGGCGAGGAGCTTCTCTACCCTGCTAATAACCAGATTTGGTATACATCAAATAATGGTCAGTCGATCACCGTTACCAATTCGCCTTGCGACGATGCTACCGTAGTATCAAACAAAGCCTACGGTTCAGATATCGCTGGTCTTCACGCTATTACTTTCGATAAGGATATTACAAGTATTGCCTCTATGGCTATGCTTAAATCCAATATCGAGAGCCTCTACTTGCCTCATAGCGTTACGACAATCGGACAGTCTGCGTTCATTGGCTGCACCTCGCTTCTAACAGTTCATTTGGGCAAGAATATTGAGTCAATCTCAATGGGTGCGTTTACTAACAGTAGTCATCTTAAGGAGATCTATTGCCGCGCTACGACACCTCCAACATTGGGTGAGTATGTCTTTATGGATGATGGTGGCACGGGTTACGTATCATACGTGCAGGCTAAGATATTTGTTCCTAAGTCGGCTGTTGAGGCTTATAAGGTAGCTCCCGGCTGGAGCAAGTTTGCAGACTACATCCGTGCCTACGACTTTGTCGCTGGTAAGGAGGTTAAGGATGATGACCCAAGCAGTGTACGAACAGATTTTAACCACCGCATCCTTATCATCGACCATACGGGCGTAAATTGTGGTTATTGTCCTGATGCTGCGGATAAGCTCCACGCCTTGGCAAACTACTCCGATAAGCGATACGACTATAGCAGCTACTACAATGAGGTGACTTGCCACGGTGGCAGCTTCGCTAATGGCGACCCAGCCTACTCTGAGGCCGCAAACACCGTAGATAGATTCTACTCATCGATTATCAATGGAGGATATCCTACAATCGCCATTAACTTCAAGGGCGGTAAGGTGGACCATACTAATAAGACTAATCAGGAGTTCGTGGAGAATACGATGACAGCGATGTTCAATAAGCATCGTAAGTCGTTGGGTGCCGATGTAGGTATTGCGATAAGTTCGAAAATCGAGTCGAACAACGTAAAGGTAGATATCGAGGTTACAGCGGCTAAGGATGATAAATATAATGTGGCTGTATGGGTGCTCGAGAACAACATATACTCGCCTAATCAGAATGGCGCAACTTCCGATATTCACACAACTTATAACCATGCGTTGCGAGCTATTGGTGGTGCATACAGCCGTGGCGACATCTCTGGTGATCAGCTTGCTGCATTAAGCGTTGGCGAGAAGGCTAATAAGAGCTACACCATAGCACTTGAGAGCGGTTGGAACAAGAGCAATCTCGAGGTACTTGTCCTTGTAAGTGCAGCAAATAGTAGTGGCGTTTACGAGGTGGTCAATACGGCAGTGTGTCCAGCAAACGGCACACGAGATTATGAGTATTTAGACTAACTTAAGGTGCCTTAAACCTACAGATAGAGGCTGTCTACAAAACTTGTTAGACAGCCTCCTATTTTTTTGAGAAGCTGTGTAACAAGAGCTAATTTTAGGCGCACGAAGCTCGAAAAAGCGGAGTTTACTTAAGGGTAAATGAGCATTTTGAGAGCAAGGGCGATGAAGAAGCACCTTGTTAGACAGCTTCTTTTACTCGTCAATTTACCATTTTGTCCAAACCTATATGCTGTTCAGTCCGAACAGCATATAAGCTATATTGGGCGCATGCTTTTTTCATATCTTTGCCCGTCGTGTGTTTGCCAAGTCGTTCACCAATCGCATTATACGTATGTCGGGATATGAGAAATATGTAGTGCTTGCAGCTATAGTCTTTATGGTATGGATGCTCCTTCGTGAGCGAATGCGTGCTGGCATACTCCTCTTTTCGGTGGTTGTGCTACTCATTGTTTTGGGTATTATTACGCCGAGCGAGGCATTGGCAGGCTTTTCGAATAGAGGTATGATAACCGTAGCTCTTCTATTCCTGGTTAGTGAGGGTGTGCGACGTAGCGATGCTTTGGGCGGTATTATGCGGCGGATATTTCCTCAAACGGAGCATAGCTCAGTGCGTAAAGGACAGCTATATATAATGGGCGTTGTGGCCTCAGCTTCGGCCTTTCTAAACAATACGCCAATCGTCGTAATCTTTATCCCACATATCAAGGCATGGGCACGTCGCGTGGGGCTGCCGTTGAAGAAATTTCTTATTCCGCTATCCTATGCCGCGATGCTTGGAGGAGTATGTACGCTTATCGGCACCTCGACAAATCTTGTTGTACATGGTCTTATGCTCGATGCTGGTATGGAGGGCTTTTCGATGTTCGAACTTGGCAAGGTGGGAGCGCCTATTGCCATTGCAGGTATCTGCTACATACAGCTTTGGGGCAATCGGCTACTGCCAGGTGATGCGGCCGACGAAAGGGATATCGGCGATGGTAAATACCATATTGTCGAGGCGGTTATCGGCCCTCGCTTTCCGGGTATTAACTCTACGTTCGAGGAGTTTGACTTTCGGAGTCATTACAACGCCAGTATCCTACAACTTAGACGCGGCGGAGAGGCTGTTGCCGATATGCGTGGTCTGCGCTTTCGCGAGGGCGATACACTGCTCTTGGCCGCCGACAAAGGCTTTATACCTACGTGGGGCGACTCGAGCGTCTTTCTTATTCTGACCAACGATCACGATCACACGCCACGTAGCACACCACTGCGTAAATGGGTAACGCTCATACTGCTACTGATTATGGTCGCTGGAGCAACGCTTAGCGATATGCCCTTCGTTGGGCGGCTGCTCCCCGATATGTCGTTAGATATGTTCTTCTGGGCGGCAGTAGTTTCGGTTATCATGGCCTTTGCGGGACTATTCCCCGCAAAGCAGTACACCAAATATATATCGTGGGATATACTCGTGACTATCGCCTCGGCACTCGCTATTAGTACGGCTATGACACGTTCAGGGCTTGCCGATTGGGTGGCTATCGGACTTGTACGTCTGGCCGAGGAGTATTCGCCACTCGTCGCTCTGGCTCTTCTCTATATCGTTACGAATATCATCACGGAGCTTATCACCAATAATGCTGCGGCGGCCTTTGCCTTCCCCGTAGCACTTGCACTTGCACAACAGATGGCCGTTAGCGCTATGCCATTTATGGTGGCCATAACCATTGCGGCATCGTGCAGCTTCTCCTCGCCTATTGGCTACCAAACAAATATGATCGTGCAGGGCATTGGAGGCTATACGTTTCGTGATTTCTTACGCGTGGGAGCACCGCTAAATGCCATAGCCTTTCTAATATCTATGGCACTAATACCACTATGCTGGCCATTCTAACAAGCTAAATAGTAGATCTATATGGAAAATATTTACCCTATCTTCGAGCGTGTGCAATCGCGCACGGACAAGGAGCGACAACTGCAACAACGTAGTGTCGTACTATGGTTTACAGGACTCTCTGGCTCGGGCAAGAGCACCTTGGCTCTGGCTCTTGAGCAGCGGCTCTCGGCCGAGGGCTTTCTCTGCCACATTCTGGATGGCGATAATGTGCGTTCGGGCATAAATCGCGATTTGGGCTTTAGCGATGCGGAGCGCAGAGAGAATATCCGTCGTATTGCCGAGGTGTGTCGTATGTTTGTCGATGCTGGGATTATCACACTTGCAAGCTTCCTATCGCCAAGTGAGGAGCTTCGAACCATGGCACGTGGGATTATTGGCAAGGATGATTTTGTAGAGATTTACCTCAGTACGCCTATCGAGGAGTGTGAGCGCAGGGATGTCAAGGGGCTATATCGCAAGGCGCGATGTGGCGTAATCACAGACTTTACGGGTGTGGACTCTCCCTTCGAGCCACCGCACGCGCCACAACTTATCATCAATACCGAGGAGCGAGATGTGGAGGAGTGCGTGGATGACGTTATGCAATATATTAGACCGAGAATAACGCTTAAATAGAGAAGCTATGTCGTATAGTCTGAGCCATTTAAGAACGCTTGAAGCCGAATCTATACATATCATTCGTGAGGTGGCTGCCGAGTTTCGCAATCCAGTGATGCTCTACTCCATAGGCAAAGATTCGTCGGTTATGGTACGCCTTGCCGAGAAGGCCTTTGCTCCAGGGCGTGTCCCCTTTCCGCTGCTACATATCGACTCGAAGTGGAAATTCCGTGAGATGATCGAGTTTCGCGATCGTTATGCTCGCGAGCAGGGATGGCAGCTAATCGTAGAGTATAATCGTCGGGCGTACGAGGAGGGTGTAGGCCCCTTTACGCACGGCAGCCGAGTGCATACCGACCTGATGAAGACGCAGGCGCTGTTACAGGCCCTCAAACGTTATGGTTTCGATGCTGCGTTTGGCGGTGCCCGCCGCGATGAGGAGCGCAGCAGGGCCAAGGAGCGTATCTTCTCGTTCCGCAATGCCTTCCAGCAGTGGGAGCCCAAGAATCAGCGCCCCGAGCTGTGGGATATATACAATACACGCATAGCCGAAGGAGAGAGTATTCGGGTATTCCCGCTATCGAATTGGACCGAGCTCGACGTATGGCAATATATACGCATGGAGCGTATCCCTATCGTGCCGCTATACTATGCCAAACGAAGACCTATTGTTGAGCATAATGGAAATCTTATACTTGTCGATGATGAGCGTATGCCACGAGAATTACGCCGACGTGCCGAGTGGCGCATGGTACGCTTCCGCACATTGGGATGCTATCCACTGACAGGTGCTGTGGAGTCTTCGGCCGATACATTAGAGAAGATTATCGAGGAGATGATGACCACTACGAAGTCGGAACGCACAACGCGTGTTATAGATTTCGATCAGGAGGGTAGCATGGAGCAGAAAAAGCGCGAAGGATACTTTTAGGCAGTGAACGCGATTGAGATTAACAAGCTGAAAATATGGACATAACAACTATAGATGAATTCTTGGCTCAGGACGAGCGTAAGGAGCTACTGCGACTGCTTACCGCAGGTTCGGTAGATGATGGTAAATCGACGCTTATCGGACGGCTGCTATACGATAGCAAACGCCTTTATGATGATCAGTTGCAGGCTCTTGAGCGCGATAGCCGCAGGATGGGTAACGCAGGGGAACATATCGACTATGCACTGCTATGTGACGGTCTGCGTGCCGAGCGAGAGCAGGGCATTACCATAGATGTCGCCTATCGCTACTTTGCGACCTCGAGACGTAAGTTTATCATTGCCGACACCCCAGGACACGAGCAGTATACACGTAATATGATTACTGGTGGGTCCACGGCAAATCTGGCAATAATTTTGGTCGATGTTCGCCACGGCATCGTTCAACAGACTCTCCGCCATAGCTACTTAGTATCGCTGCTCGGCATACACCATGTTGTCCTGGCGATCAACAAGATGGACTTGGTGGGCTATGACCGCAAACCGTTTGATGATATTGTCGCTACGTATCATCAATGGTTGGCGACTCAAAATATTGTCTTTGCGGATCTATGCTGCATACCTCTTTCAGCTCTGGAAGGAGATAATGTCGTCGAGCGTAGTGCGAATATGGCGTGGTACGAAGGTGCTTCGCTACTGGAGCATCTGGAGAGTGTGCCGATAAATCGGGATATCAACCTTAGCTCGTTTCGTCTCCCCGTGCAGTATGTTCTTCGCCCTGACCAGAGTTTTCGAGGCTTTGCTGCAAAGGTTGCATCGGGTATTGTTCGGCGTGGCGATGAGGTTGTGGCACTACCCTCGATGCGCAGGTCGCATATCAAGGATATCGTTACCTATGAAGGCTCTCTCGAGGAGGCCTTTGCACCGCAATCGGTGGTCGTTACGCTCGAGGATGAGATCGACCTATCGCGTGGCGAGATGCTCATACGCCCCGAAGATCGGCCTTCTATCGGCCATAACCTTCGAGCGATGCTCGTATGGATGGATGAGCAGCCTATGGATATGGCAAAGTTGTTCTACCTGAAGCATACGACACGCCTTACGCGCGGCCGCGTGACGACACTACACTATCGCGTAGATACGAATCGTGCAACGAAGGTTGATGTCTCAAGACTGCAACTTAACGATATTGCCGAGGTGTCACTCACCACCTCATCACCTCTATTTTATGACGCATACGTCACTAATCGCGCTACGGGGGCCTTTATCCTTATCGACCCTGTGAGCAACTTTACCTCGGCCGTAGGAATGATTATTTGCGAAGATCGGGAGAGTGCCGAGGCCAATCGAGGCTATGTATCGCTCGCTGAAATGGGCTTCGCGGGCGAAGAGCAGCGAGTGATTGAGCGTTTTTGTGTTGCTCTACGCGAACGCCATGGTATAGATATTGACCTTCGAAGCTAAAATATGGGAATACTAAACTTCGAACAACTCCCCGCAAGTCCTCTTGTGGGTGCCGATAGTGCAACATTCAACCGAGTGGTTGCGGGATTATCCTCGAATAAGCGCTACCGCCGTAAGGTGCTTACTACTCGCTGTGTGCAGCGCATCTTGTCGCCATTGTATGAGTACAACAAACGCCATACGCGTAAGCTATCTTATCGTAGTAGCGTCGCTCCCCCACTATTTATCATAGGACACTGGCGGAGTGGCACAACCTACGTACATAACATCCTCACGCAGGACGATCGCTTCGGCTACTGCACCACGTTTCAGACAATATTTCCACATCTGATGCTTCGAGGCTATACTCCGATGCGGCAACTTGTACGACTCTTTATCCCATCGTCGCGTGCCACCGATGGTATGCGTCTTGGAGTCGATACTCCGCAAGAGGAGGAAGTTGCGCTATCGAATATGACCTATCTATCGTTCTATCACGCGCTTAGCTCGCCACAGCGCATCGCTCACTGGCGCGAACGAGCACTGCTTATGGATGGTATCGGTAACGAAGAACGGGTTATGTGGCGCAGAGCAATGCGCGAGCTTGTCTCTACTGCACTCCATGTTCAGCGCAAAGAGCTCTTCCTATCGAAAAATCCCCCTCACACCGCACGTATTGCCGAGATTCTAAAACTCTGGCCCGATGCCAAGTTCCTATATCTGGTGCGTAACCCATATACCGTATTCGAGTCTACGCGCAATTTCTTTGGTCGGACAATCTCTTCGACAACCCTCGAGCCATTCGATACGGAGAGCTTCGAGCGTGAGATACTCGTTACGTATAAGGCGTTGATTGATCGCTACGAACGCGATAAGGTGCTGATACGTAGTGGCAATCTGTATGAAGCTCGCTTCGAAGATTTCGAGGCCGACCCTATAGCGATGACTGAGGAGGTATACGGAATGCTCTCGCTGGGTAGTTTCGAGCGTGTGCGTAGCCGTGTGGAACGCTATGTCGATAGTCTACACGGATTTAGGAAGAATAACTATTACTACGAGTTACGTAGTATGAAGCTTGTCGAGCAGTGGTGTGCCGACACGCTACGTCGCTGGAATTATCGTCCTTAGCCTAAATTTAGCAGGGCAACGAATTATTATTGGGCAAACTATCGCCACTTCGATATTATTTTGTACCTTTGCGGCGCATACACGCTCCATCGCTGCCACCGCAAGGTGGGGGAGGAAAGTCCGAGCAACGCAGAGCGCCACGCAAGTTAACGGCTTGATATCCGAGAGGATATAGTAACGTAGAAGAGAATGACCGCCCGCAAGGGTAAGGGTGAGAAGGCGGGGTAAGAGCCCACCGCGAGGGTAGCGATACACTCGGCAGTACGTCTCGTGGGTTGCAAGACCATGTATACCGACAATTAAGGGCTGCTCGTCCAATGTCGGGGGGTAGGTTGCTAGAGGCGACAAGTGATTGTCGTCGTAGATAAATGATGGAGGCCCTATTTCGGTAGGGTACAGAACTCGGCTTATAGGGTATGCTACTTTTATTGGGAGGTTTTCAACCTCCCATTTTTTTTACACCATTACCCCCCCACTTTCATCTTATTGTAAGCATATAAAAACCACCGCCCAGCATCTGCCAAGCGGTGGTCTACTATATATCGTTTGCTAAGAGGCTTATGCCCACTTAACCAACGCGAAGTCCATACGGTGCTCCAACTTATCGTTAGAAGGGAAGATACGCAATGCTACGTCGAACATACCTGTCTGCTCAGGCTTGTAGTCCAAAGCAAGAGTTACGGTGTTGTCCTCTGCAGCTACTACCTCCAAGCGGCGTGTCTCAACAACGTTTGCTGCCTGACCAGCCTCGATCTGAGTAGCTACTACCAACTCAGCGCCGATATCCTCCTTCTGCAAGCCTGCAAGGTCGAGGGTAAGCTCGAAGTGATACTTCTTACCTACGTACATTGCCTCGCTCTCGATCTCGGCACGCTTAACGTCCAAGATAGCAACATTGTCCCAAGCTGCCGATACCTTACGCTTCCAAGCGGCAATCTGACGAGCCATCAAGTAGTTGTTCTCAACGATAAGGCTCTTACGTGCTGCGAGCTTGTTGTAGAAGCGCTCCTCATAGTCGATGAGCTGACGGTTCATTGTGAAGTTTGATGCGATGTCGGCAACACACTTCTTAACCGAATTAACCCAACGGTGTGGGATGCCATCCTCGGCACGGTCGTAGTATAAAGGTACGATCTGCTCCTCGATAGTGTTGTAGATCATCTCTGCATCCAACTCGTCCTGGAAACGCTGGTCGGCGTATGTGCGCTCCATAGGCAACATCCAACCTGCGCCCTCCTTGTAGCCCTCAACCCACCAGCCGTCGAGAACTGAGAACTGCATAACACCGTTCATAACGCACTTCTCGCCTGAAGTACCCGATGCCTCCAAAGGACGTGTAGGCGTGTTGAGCCATACATCGACACCCTGAACCATGCGACGTGCAAGCTCCATGTCGTAGTTCTGCAAGAATACGATCTTACCTACGAACTCGGGCATTGCCGATACCTCTACGATACGTTTGATAAGATCCTGACCTGGCTTATCGTTAGGGTGAGCCTTACCAGCGAAGATGAACTGTACGGGACGCTCCTTGTTGTTAACCAAAGCTGACAAACGCTCCAAGTTAGTGAAGAGCAAGTGAGCACGCTTGTATGTCGCAAAACGACGTGCGAAACCGATAGTAAGAACCTCAGGACGGATGCTCTCGACAACCTGTACCATCTGGCGAGGTGACTGCAAACGTACCTGTGTAGGATCGCTGAAGCGCTTGCGGATAGTCTTGATAAGACGCTCCTTAAGTATCATACGCTCATTCCACAACTCCACGTCGTCGATCTTGTGTACGCCCTGCCATGCGGGGATATCGTAGGTGTGACCCTCGAATGCCTTACCGAAGTACTTAGCATAGAGACGGCGCAAGTTCGAAGCAACCCATGTTGGGAAGTGAACACCATTTGTCACATAACCGATGTGAAGCTCATTCTTGAAGTAACCAGGCCACATGTGTCCGAGAATATCCTTAGATACCTCGCCGTGGAGCCAAGATACACCATTAACCTCCTGTGAAAGGTTACATGCCAAAACTGACATCGAGAACTTTTCGTTGTGGTCGCTTGGATTAGTCTTACCAAGGTTGATGAACTGATCCCAAGTGATGCCCAATACATCGGGGTAGTGCGACATATACTGACGAATCATAGACTCGGGGAACGCATCGTGACCTGCGGGCACGGGTGTATGTGTCGTAAAGAGCGATGATGAACGTACAACCTCCAAAGCCTCTGAGAATGAGAGGTGCTTACGTGCGATGAGGTTGCGGATACGCTCCACGCCAATAAATGCTGCGTGACCCTCGTTGCAGTGGTAAACCTCCTGCTTGATGCCCATCTTCACGAGGGCACGGATACCACCCACGCCGAGCAAGATCTCCTGCTTGAGACGGTTCTCCCAATCACCACCATAGAGGTAGTATGTTACCTGACGATCCTCCTCGAGGTTTGCCTCGTAGTCAGCATCGAGCAAGAAGAGGTCTGTACGACCTACCTGGCACTTCCAAACGCGAGCCGAGAGAATACGGCCAGGAAGAGCCACCTGAATAGTTACCCAGTTACCAAACTCGTCACGTACGGGAGAGATAGGAAGCTTAAAGAAGTTCTGAGCCTCGTATGTTGCCTCCTGAGCACCCTGAGCCGAAAGACGCTGTGTGAAGTAACCGTAGCGGTACAAAAGACCTACTGCAACCATAGGTACGTTGCGGTCTGATGCCTCCTTGAGGTAGTCACCTGCGAGGATACCAAGACCACCAGAGTAGATCTTGAGTGATGAGTGCAAACCATACTCCATTGAGAAGTAAGCTACCTTCGCGTGCTCAGGTGCAGGCTTCTCTGACATATAGTCGCAGAACTGCTTGTATACCTCGTCCATCTTCTTGAGGAACTCCTTGTCTGCGAGCAACTCCTCGTAGCGTACTGCAGAAATCTTATCGAGCAAAGCGATAGGGTTGCGATCAACCTTTATCCAAAGCTCGCTATCTGCTGCCTCGAAGAGCTCCTGCGCACCTGGAGTCCAGCACCACCACAAGTTGCGTGAAAGCTCCTCAAGTGGCTTAAGACGCTCGGGCACACCCTTCTCAACCATCAAACGGTGCCATGTAGGCTTGTTAGATGTGAGCTGCTGACGGAGGAAGTTGATCTGCTCACCACGGCTACCACCATCGAAGATTACGCGGTTGGTACGTGATACTGAGTTGTCCAAAGCCTCCTCGTATGCCTTCTGGTACTCAGCGAAGAGCTTAGACCAGAGAGCTGTAGCTGAGATAGCTGCTGCCGAGCGACGTGCTGAAGCGTATGCCTCGGCGCTCATCTCCATATACTTCTTGATTGTGTCGGTGATCTGGAATACAACCTCACGCTCGTTGTAGTCGTCGCGACGTACGATGTCTACACCCTCGTGGTTAGCGTGCTTAGATACCCACAAACCGAAGCCTGCCAATGTGGTAGTTACGGTAGGTACGCTGTATGCTACTGACTCGAGAGGAGTGTAACCCCATGGCTCGTAGTATGATGCGAATACCGAGAGATCAACACCTGCCAAGAGGTCGTAGTAAGGCATATTGAAGATGCCATCGTGACCGTTGAGGTATGTAGGGATGAAGATAACCTTTACACGTGAAGCTGTAGTCGAGAGAATGCTACCCTCGATGCTCTGTGATACCTGATCCCACGCCTCAGACTCGAGGTAGTGTGTAAGGTAACGCTTCTGTGCTGGGTCGATAGCTACATCCTTGTTCTCAAGGTGCTGGATAAGATCCTGACGAGCACCTGCTGTAGCTGCTGGTACGGCGATAACTGCCAATACATCGCGCTCGATGTTGTTTGCTGCGAGCTGCTTCAAAGACTCGAGGAATACATCGATACCCTTGTTGCGGAACTCGTAGCGACCGCTTGTAGCCACGATAAGAGGCTCGTTGCGGAACTCATAACCCCACGATGCTGATGCTACATCGATGATGCGCTTGCGTGCAGCAACACGCTTAGCCTCGAGCTCCTCACCCTGTGGTACAAAGCTATTCTCGAAACCGTTAGGAGTGATGCGTGTTACCTCGCGACCGAGCAAATACTTACACTCGTTAGCCGTAATGTCGCTAACTGTAAGGAAAGCATCTGCATAGGTTGCTGCCGACTTCTCCAACGAGTGCTTAGCCATCACGTTAAACTGACGAGCGAGCTCATCAGCGTTGAACTTGTGAAGGTCGTTGTAGAGAGGAAGACGGTTACCTGCGATGCAGCGACCCATTACTGTAGCGTGTGTTGAGAACACAGTTGCTACGTAGGGAGCGTTGTCGCGCAAGTAGAGCGAACCGGCTGCTGCCATCCACTCGTGGAAGTGAGCTACCACCTTGTCAGATGTAGCGCACATAGCCTCAGCAAATGTTGCGATAACCACACCTGCAGCGTGACCGAAGAGTACGGGCTCAACATAATCCCACTCACCAGACAATGAGTCTACGTTGTATGACTCCCAAAGCTGCTTGAGAATTGCATCCTTCTGCGAGAAGAACGACTTAAAGTCGATAAGAATCGCAATAGGAGAGCTCTCGATAGCCCAACGGCCGATACGTACACGCACACCCTTGTTGTAGAGCATCTCGCGCAATGCCGCCATAAGCGTTGCATCCTCCTGGAACTCAGGATTTGCAGCATCCTGCGAGAAATCAGGGCCAATGGTGATATACTTATCACCCATCTGGCTCTTCACGATGGGAGCCTTCGAGGCGATTACCGTGTGAATGCCTCCCACCTTGTTACACACCTCCCAGCTAACCTCAAATAGGTAGTGGGGGGTCAGATTTACATTGTTCATATTTTTCTATTACTTGTTATAGATTATTCAATACCTTATAGCTATCCAACCCCTACTCTTGGTGAAGAATAGGGGTCGTGCTTTACATAAGTAAATAACATATCACGTTGCAAAGGTAATACAAATATTCAATAAGAGAAAATCTTTTTAAATATTTTTAATAAATGGTGACTATAAATGTACGAATGGTTAATTTTTAGCACTGAATGGGTTATTTTATAGACGAACAGCAATAAAAACCAATCGAAAAAAGAGTGTGAACCTAATCTAAAAGTCGTTAAAACTCGTCGATTGGTCCACACTCCAATATGTCAAATTTCGATTCGAATAACTCGCCTTATTTAAGCTGTCTAAATGCCTCCCACATCAGTACGCCCGCTGCTACCGAGACGTTTAGCGAGTGCTTAATACCCACCTGGGGAATCTCGATTGCACCATCGACCATAGCCACCGCTTCGTCCGATACGCCATCCACCTCGTTGCCAAAAATTAGGGCATAGCGCTTGTCGCGTTGCGCCTCGAATTTATCGAGCATCGTAGCACCCTCAACCTGCTCAATAGCAAGTAGTTCATAACCATCTGCGCGTAGCTGTTCAAGACACTCTACCGTAGACTCGTGATAGCGCCATGCCACGCTCATCTCTGCGCCTAAGGCTGTCTTATGAAGCTCTCGGTTAGGGGGTGTTGAGCTGATGCCGCATAGTTCGATACGCTCGATGCCAAAAGCATCGGCAGTGCGGAAAAATGAGCCTACGTTCTGCGCCGAACGCACATTATCCAATACCACAACCACGGGTAGTTTCTGCTGCTCGGCATACTCCTCAAGTGAGGGGCGACCCAACTCGTCGTTAAGCAATTTACGCATATATTTTAAGTATTTTTAATTATTCCGCCGCAAAATTAAGCAAATAAAAATATTTTCTGTAATTTTGCACGGAATTGTTATATGTAGTAAACGATGCGCCGATTGCTCCGATACATAACTTTGGTTATTGCACTCTTCACCACTATCGGTGTGGCCGAGGCGCAACAACTGCGCGTAGGAGCCAATTTCACGACATTGTTCGACAATAAGGAGTACTCCTCAATGGGCTTCGACGAGTCGTGGACATTGTTCAGCAGTCGCCTAACGCCTCGTATAGGTGTAGCGTGGGCCGAGCGCAACGAACTTATGGCTGCAGTCGATTTGGTACAGGATATAGGCTATCAGGCTAAGTTCCTGTCGGATGCCAACCTGCAGCTCTACTACGCCTATCGTGCTCCACGATTGAAGGTGTTGGCCGGAGTCTTTCCCCGCGAAGAGATGCGAGGTCTACGAAGCCCGTTATTTTTCGACCGCACCTATCGCTACTACAACAATCGCATAGGTGGCGTTTTGGCACGCTTCGAGGCAGCTAAGCACGAGGGAGCTTACGTAGAGTTCGTATTCGACTATACGGGTATGCGTGATTTCAACACACGCGAGTCGTTCATGCTTATCACCTCGGCGGAGGATATCATCGGAGGCTTCAGATATGGCTACGACATCATGGTAGGCCACTATGCCAAGGATGATAATCCTGCAACGGACGATGGCGTGGTCGATAACGCATTGCTCACACCGCACGTAGGCTACGACCTGCATTTGGGAAAGTTTGACTTGCAGTTGCAGCTTGCCTATATACAGTCGTTGCAGCGTGACCGACATTTCGAGAATAGATGGTTGGCACCTATGGGTGGTGAGTTATACGTAGCTCTAAGTCGCTGGGGTGTAACTCTTTCGAACAGACTCTATGTCGGTGGCAACCTATTACCACACTTCGACCGCTATGGCACGGATCTCTATCACGGCAAACTGATATACCGCACGACGGAGGGTCTTCATAACACGATTACCGCCTCGTATGGCAATAGCTTTTTTAAGGATACCGTACGCCTGGAGGGTGGCATAACACTCGAGTACGATGGCATAGGTTGGGGTACGCGACAGTGGTTGCAGGTCAGCATTGCACTCGACTATGGCTTTAGCCGAAAGGATAAGAATTAACTATAGAAAACAAACGATAAAACAAAATAAACTTATGACAGTAGAAGTAAATGAGGTAAAGGAGAAGTCGTTGAACTTCCTTGAGGAGATTATTGAGGAGTCGATTGCTAAGGGTGAAAGCCGTGTTCAGACACGTTTCCCACCCGAGCCTAACGGCTATCTTCACATTGGCCACGCCAAGAGTATCTGCATCAACTTTGGCCTTGCAAAGAAGTATGGCGGTAAGTGTAACTTGCGCTTCGACGACACCAACCCCGTGAAGGAGGATACCGAGTATGTAGACTCTATCAAGCGCGATATCAAGTGGTTGGGCTTCGAGTGGGCTGCCGAGTACTACGCATCGGACTATTTCGAGCAGCTCTACGATTGGGCTGTCGAGCTTATCAAGAAGGGCTTGGCTTATGTCGATGATCAGACTCAGGAGCAGATTCGCGAGACTCGTGGTACAATCTCTGAGCCCGGTAAGCCATCACCTTGGCGCGACCGCTCGGTAGAGGAGAACCTCGACCTATTTACACGTATGCGCAACGGTGAGTTTGCCGATGGCGAGAAGGTGCTTCGCGCTAAGATCGACATGGCACACCCCAATATGCTCTTCCGTGACCCTATCATGTATCGTATCATCCACGCCGACCACCACCGTACGGGTGATAAGTGGTGCATCTACCCTATGTACGACTATGCACACGGTCAGTGCGACTCTATCGAGAAGATTACACACTCGATCTGTACTTTGGAGTTCGACGTACACCGCCCCTTGTACGACTGGTTCATCGAGGCATTGAACATCTACCCTTCACACCAGTACGAGTTTGCGCGCTTGAACCTCACCTATACGATGATGTCGAAGCGCAACCTTCTCAAGCTCGTGAAGGAGGGTGCAGTTATGGGTTGGGATGATCCCCGTATGCCGACTATCTGCGCTTTGCGCCGTAAGGGCTACACACCTGCTTCGGTACGAGCGTTTGCCGAGATGGTAGGTGTAGCAAAGCGTGATAATGTTATCGACCTTGCGAAGATGGAGTTCTGCGTTCGCGAGGATTTGAACAAGGTTGCTGAGCGCCGTATGGCTGTCCTCAACCCTATTAAGGTGGTTATCACCAACTGGGAGGAGGGCCGCGTAGAGATGCGTCAGGCAGTGAACAACCCTGAGGACGAGGCTGCAGGTATGCGCGAGGTACCATTTAGCCGCGAGCTCTATATCGAGCGTGACGACTTTATGGAGAATCCTCCTAAGAAGTACTTCCGCCTTAGCCCTGGTACTGAGGTGCGTTTGCGCTACTCATACCTCATCAAGTGCGAGGAGGTTATCAAGGATGCCGAGGGTAACATCGTCGAGTTGCGATGCACCTACGATCCTATGTCGGGCGATGGCTCATCAAGCGATGGCCGCCGCGTGAAGGGCGTTATCCACTGGGTATCAGCGGCTCACGCTATCCCTGCTGAGATTCGTCTCTTCGACACGCTCTTCCTTACAGAGAATCCTAACGACACCTCTGCAGGTCAGACATCATGGGAGGATAACCTCAATCCTAACTCATTGGTTAAGGTTGAGGGCTGGTTGGAGCCTTCGCTTAAGGATGCTGAGCCTACCAAGCCTTTCCAGTTTGAGCGCGTAGGTTACTTCTGTGCCGATAGCGATTCAACACCCGAGCGCTTGGTATTCAACCGCACGGTTACATTGAAGGATTCATGGGCTAAGATCAATAAGTAGACCCCGGTAGAGGGAACATATAAAAGAGGCGACAATGGGCTGTAACGCTCCATTGTCGCCTTTTTTTTGATTGAGAGTATAGGAGACAACATTACACACCCTAATTTCTTGTTAGAGTGGTGCAGATGTGACGCTGACATAAGAAAGCCACCGATGGGTAGTACCTGATGTACATCCCATTGGTGGCGTTGATTGAAGCGGTGCAGATGCGCCACTATCACGAGAAATTATAATTTCTTGTTAGAAGGGGTTAGATGTGGCTATGACATGAAAAATGGCGGATGGGACATACTAAGCGTATTTCCCATTGGTGGCTTTGATTGAAGCGGTGCAGATGACCCCTTATCACAGGAAATTTCTTGTTAGAAGGGGTTAGATTTGGCTATGACATGAAAAATGGCGGATGGGACATACTAAGCGTATTTCCCATTTGGTAGCATTGATTAAAGCGGCGCAGATGAGCCACTATCACGAGAAATTAATTTCTTGTTAGAAGGGGTTAGATGTGGCCTCGATAAAGAAATTGCCCCAGATGGGACATACTAAGTGTATTTCCCATTTGGGGCAATGATTGAGAGGTCGCAGATGACCCCTTATCACAAGAAATTATTTGGATTGAATGTACTCGTGAATAGCCTTTGCAGCTTTACGGCCTGCGCCCATCGCAAGAATAACGGTAGCAGCACCTGTAACAGCATCACCACCCGCAAAGACACCTGCACGCGATGTAGTACCCATCTCGTCAGCCTCGATGCAACCACGACGGTTGATGTTCAAACCACCTGTAGTCGATGCGATAAGTGGATTAGGTGATGTACCCAAAGCCATGATAACAACATCACAGTCGATAGTGAAGTCAGAACCGGCCTTCTCCTGAGGTGAACGACGACCCGATGCATCGGGCTCGCCAAGCTCCATCTCAACGCAGTTGATACCCTTTACCCAACCATCCTCAGTGCCGAGAATATGTGTAGGGTTGGTAAGCATGCGGAACTCGATACCCTCCTCCTTAGCGTGGTGTACCTCCTCCTTACGTGCGGGAAGCTCAGCCTCGCCACGACGATAGACGATAACAGCCTCAGCACCAAGACGCTTTGCTGTACGCACAGCATCCATAGCTACGTTACCACCACCGACGACAACAACCTTGCGGCCTACATATACGGGAGTATCAGACTTCTCAGGATTCCAAGCACCCATAAGGTTTACACGTGTGAGGAACTCGTTAGCCGACAATACGCCATTGAGGTTCTCACCCTCGATACCCATAAAGCGTGGAAGACCTGCACCCGAGCCAACAAATACTGCATCGTAGCCCTCCTCGTCGAGCATTGAGTCGATAGTGAGTGTACGGCCAACAATTACGTCGGTCTCGAACTTCACACCAAGTTTCTTAACCTCGGCGATCTCGCGAGCTACAACTCGATCCTTAGGCAAACGGAATTCGGGGATACCGTAAGACAACACGCCACCGAGCTTGTGCAAAGCCTCGAAAACATCGACCTTATAGCCTAGCTTAGCCAAGTCGCTGGCACAAGCCAAACCTGCAGGGCCACTACCTACGACTGCTACACGGTGGCCATTAGGCTCGATAACGGGAGCCTCAGCCTCGTCAGCGTGCTCCAAAGCCCAATCGCCCACGAAGCGCTCCAACTTACCGATAGCCACAGGCTCACCCTTGATGCCAAGGACACACGAGCCCTCGCACTGCGACTCCTGAGGACATACGCGGCCACAAATCGAAGGCAACGAGCTATCGAGGTGAATAGTGTCGGCAGCACCACGAAGGTCGCCATCGACAATATGCTTGATAAAGTCGGGAATATGGATATTTACGGGGCAGGCAGCAACGCAACGTGGATTCTTACAATTTAGACAACGCGTAGCCTCGAGCGACGCCTCCTCGTGGTTGTAGCCATAGCATACCTCGTCAAAGTTGGCAGCACGCACCAACGGATCTTGTTCGCGGACGGGGACGCGGGGTATCTTATTCGCCATAACACTTGCATTTATGTTCGTGATTCTCTACTGCTGTTCTCTCCTGGTTGCGATACATAGACTGACGGCGGATAGCCTCGTCGAAGTCTACAGCGTGGCCATCAAACTCGGGACCATCGACGCATGTAAAGAGGGTCTTGCCACCTACCGATACACGGCATGCACCACACATACCTGTACCATCGACCATCAACGCGTTGAGCGATACGGTAGTCTTAAGGTTCCATGGCTTAGTGGTCATCGTAAGGAACTTCATCATAATCATAGGACCGATACATACGCACTCGTCGTACTTGCGACCCTCAACCTCAACAAGCTCCTTAGCGAGACCTGTTACGAGGCCATGATAACCTGCTGAGCCATCATCGGTTGCGATATGTACGTTACCAACCTTTGACATCTCATCGGTATAGATTAGCATATCGCTATTCTTAGCACCGATAATCACATCGCACTCCACGCCATGCTCCTTGAGCCACTTTACCTGTGGATATACGGGTGCTGTACCTACACCACCTGCCACAAAGAGATACTTCATCGCGCGAAGCTCCTCCAAAGGCATATGTACGAACTCCGAAGGACGACCCAACGGACCAGCGAAGTCTGCCAAATAGTCACCCTGCTCCAAAGCGCAGATCTTACGTGTCGAAAGACCGATAGTCTGCGTAACGATAGTCACCGTACCCGCCTCAACATCATAGTCGGCGATGGTGAGAGGTATGCGCTCGCCACCCTCACTAACACGCACGATGACAAACTGTCCGGGAAGGGCAGCTCGTGCTACACGCTCAGCTGCGATCTTCATCTCGTAGATATTCTCTGCCAGCTTGCGTTTTTCAACAATCTTGAACATTTCCTTGAGTTTTAAGTTTTCTATTGTGTTTCTTCTGTGTTTGCTCTATAAGCATCTGCTCCTGCAGGCCCCAAACCCCTCTACTCGGGCAGGGCATTTACCCTAATGCTAAGCATCGGACGAATAGGATCGTTGGTGATAAGCATCAATCGCGCAACAAAGGGATTATCCCAATCCTCAATCCTGCGAACGTCCAATCGTACGACAATCGTCGTACTATCACCCGCGGCCACCTCTACTTCGACATGCTCTACACTCAAAGCCTCGCTTGTTGAGGCTACAGCACGCAACACGAGAGGCGACGAACCGATGTTTATCAGCTCAACGCTCTGCTCCAAAATTGCGTAATGACGCTTTACATCCCCAAATTTAATGATTTTTTTCGAAATATCGGCTCTCGGAGCAGAAATATCGTCCACATTATCGAAATTATCCACCGCCACAGCCTGACAACCGAAGGGATAGTAGGCCTTTTGTTCATTGACCACGAAGTCAAAGCTATCCTCCAAAACTCCATATACATCGCACCACTCGGCAAGAGCATAATGCAATATAATATCGCCCGTTGATTTTGGCGCTACAACTTCTGGTACAATAATTTGTAGATGACCAGATATAGCTCGTGGCTGCAACACAACACGCAACTCCTTATCCGAAGTATTTGCATATCCGATGCGCTCTTCGACCATCTTGCCATGCTCCAGATAGCTGAAAGCGTGAAAATTACTCTTCAGCCTTAGTCCCTCGCCCATATCGAAGGGATATATCTCCTCCACGCTTCGCTCCCTCGGTTGTACATACCCTACCAGATGCAGGCGCAACGGCTCTTCGCAATCCGAAGCCGTAACAAAAAGCGTCTTATCTATACGCCCTGGACGATTCATCGGATCGAATTGCACCCCTAAAGATAGTGTATCGCCTGGTTGTAGCTCCTTTTTTTCGTAATTTGCCGTAGTGCATCCACACGTTGCGACAACCTCTAATATATATAAGGTATCATCGCTATCGTTTATTGCCTCCACATTTTTCGACACCACACCACCCTCTTCTTTGATGTGTCCGAGGTCGATGGTTGTCGATAAAAAGCGTAGAGCACTACTCTGCTGCTGTGCCGATGCGCTAACAGAGAGAAGTGCGAATAGGAGAATTAAGGCGTTTTGCCACGTTTTAGATGCGA
Organism: Alistipes sp.; assembly: GCA_017546345.1. GTDB lineage: Bacteria > Bacteroidota > Bacteroidia > Bacteroidales > Rikenellaceae > Alistipes. Next base: position 31,849 of record JAFYXB010000019.1, read on the forward strand.
AAATCATAGCACAAAGATAGAAATAATCCGTTATTTTGCGAAAAATTGCATTTTTTTGAATTTTTTTTGTGAAAAAGTTTGCAGAATAAAAAAAATGCACTACCTTTGCACCGCAATCGAAAGATAACGGTTCTTTACAAAGCCTGAATAGCTCAGTTGGTTAGAGCACATGACTGTTAATCATGGGGTCCTAGGTTCAAGTCCTTGTTCAGGCGCTAAGTGCGAGGGTCGCACAAAGCGAGGTAGCAAAAGATAAGCGAACGACGCGGTCGAGCTTCTGAAAAAGATGTCGAGACTCTTAAAAAACTTATCAAAAAATTTGCAAATTAAAAAATAATGCTTACCTTTGCAGCGCCCAAGCATTAATAACGGGAGCATAGCTCAGCTGGTTCAGAGCATCTGCCTTACAAGCAGAGGGTCAGGGGTTCGAATCCCTTTGCTCCCACAAAGATTGAAGACGACTTTTAGTCGTCTTTTTTCGTTTATACTCTTTATCATCCCTTTTCCAATAGCAACACCAACAATCCCCAAAACATTTCCGTAGAATTACATCGGCTTTCCGTAGAATTACATCGGTTTATTGGCGTATGGACGAAACGGAGAGGTAGTTAAAATAGAGAGGCTGTCTAACTTTAGGTTGACAGCCTCACTCTTTTGTGGAGATATGTTCTATGCTCCGCGACGCTTAATAATCCACGCAAGAGCGCAATACACAGCATCGAACATAGGACGCAGGGCACAAGGTAGCGCATTAAGCAATCGTAGGCGGCGTAGCTGACGACGCGAATGCGTGGTGTATGCAAAATCGAGAATCGCTCTACGTGCGTCATCCGTACCACCACGCACCGACTGCGTGATAGCCTTGCCAAGACCTACACGTGCCACGTACTCATTAAGCGTTGTATCCTGCGCCGCATCATAGAGCTCGGCAATAGTGTGACTGCACGCCTCACTACGATATATTGCAGCCGAGCGGTTGCTCGCCGTGCGTGAGTAGCGCACAAGAGGCATCGGTGAGAAGCAGAAGCGCTCACCCAACTGCATAAGACGTATCCACACCCACTGATCCTCACCAATACGCATACCCTCGGGGAAGCCACCTATGCGCTGCAGAGCTGCACGCGAGAGGGTTGCCGTAGATGGAATAATCGGGTAACGACTACGCAACGCCTCATCCGCAGGATTGATATACCCCTCGGTTGTAGGTGTTGCAGCTACAACACGTCGATCTCGGCTCACAATGTAGAATGAGGTAGAGTATGCCGCAGCCGAAGGGTAGTACTCCATAAGTCTACACACCTCGGCAACATATCCCGTTAGCCACTCATCATCGGCATCGAGCAGTGCAACATAGTCGCCCTTAGCCTCGGCAATACCTCGATTACGCGCGGCACTAACACCAGCATTAGGCTGCGAGATAAGACGTATCCCTGCCTCGGGATGTTTTGCAATAAACTCTCGCACGATATCTGACGAGCCATCCGTCGAGCCATCATCAACAACGATAATCTCGCCTACGGCAATACTCTGACCGACAACCGAACGCAGGGCACGCTCCACCTCTGCCGCCTTATTGTACAGCGGAATAACAACGGATATTGAGCGCGAAGCAGAACTTGTGATAGGCTCACTAAAATTGAGTATCTCGGGGGCATGATTTAGCTGCAACTCCTCGGGAAGCCACTTCTGTATATTGCCATAGTGGTTGCGTAGATAGGACTCAAGGTTGCAAGGTGCAGGAAGTTGCATATCACCAAATGGTCGTAGCTCACAAGCCTCGATATCGCAGCGAGGAATCATATCCTTAGGCATACGCACGATGTTGTAGCGCGTAGCTGATGTTGCATTATATCGTGTAAGTTCACGATTTAAGCGTCTGTATATCTGCTCCTTAGTCATCAGACTACTAACTACACGCAGCAACGCGCATGAGAGCATACTCTTTGGCATCACTACCCCATTGTTGGCACGACCAAACCATCGCCAAATCCACACACTCTTAGCCGTAAAGCAGTTCACCCAAAATTTTACCCTACGGCGCTGCCTACGCTCCGCACTTGGCGAATCGGGTATGAGATCATAGGGAAAGATGTCGATGTATATTCCATCTGATATATCGAGTCCAACCCACTCGCTCTCAACAAAGCGAGTGCCTATTTTACGCACCTTAGCAAAGTAGAACGGCGTATTTTGTTCGGTGGTAAACTCCTGAAGATGATAGCCTTCGGTAAGCAAAGCAGGTGCTTCGCGCAAAAAACGCTCGTAGTTTTCGCGTGTCATACCGAGGTCTATATCGTCATCCCAGGGCACTATGTCTTCGAAAAAATGGACACCTATAGCCGTACCGCCCTGCAAGAAATAGGGGATGTTGGCTTTGTCGCAGACGCGTGCCACCTCGGCGAGAATGTCACGCAGCTCGACGTGTAGCTGTCGTAGTATGTCGCTATTGTACTTCATAGGTGCGAAATATTATGAATACAAAGTTATAAAAATTTTCAGAATACGCGAAAATGTTTACCTTTGTCGCAGAATTATTATATAAGTAACCATGCATAGACTACTTTCACTCGTCGCAACCCTACTTCTCGCACTTCCCGTTATGGTGTCGTGCGACAACATCAACATCGACCCCACCAACCCTCCCAAACTCGATATCGAGCGTTCATCAATACAGATTAGTGGCAAGGGCGGCCACTGCAGCCTCTCATACACCGTCGAGAATGGCATAAAGGGCGTACTACCAACATACAAGAGCGATGTTGATTGGATTGAGGATGTGAACATCACCAGCGGACTCATCAACTTTACGGTTGCCGAGAGTGATAGTGCCGAGGTGCGATATGGTCGTCTTACAATAAGCTACGAGGGTGCGGTGAGCAGCCGCTCGATTATCGTGGAGCAGGCCGAAATGGAGCTAAACCAGTTCACCATCACGGTTGATAACATCACGTTCAACTCGTGCGTCGTGACATATACCCCCGCAAATGACGACATACTCTACATTGCAAATATCATCGACAAGGAGTATTTCACATCGTCGGGAGTATCTACAGCCGAGGCATTTATCTCAGCCGAGATGAATAACTACATCGCCATTGCCAATAGCTATGGTCGCACCTTGGAGGAACTTATCCCCGCAGCAAACCTCGGTGGTAAGGGCACGATCACTCGCACATTTGGCAGCATGCAGCCTGGTGGCACCTATGTCGTATATTGCTACGGCGTAGAGGTTTCGGGCGATAGCTACAATGTCACCGTACCTATCCACTACGAGCTTGTGACACTTCCTATGCCAACGATGTATGACGTAGACTTCTCGGCAAGCATTGCATACAACACAAGCTACATGGCAACCATAGCCGTAACCCCAAAGAATTGGGATGGTTATTACTATATCCAGATTGCCCCCGACTCATCGCTCTACTATGTCGAGCAGGGCTCGGCACCCGATGACTTTGTAGTGAAGGGTATGAGCACGGCATTCTACAAGAAGGGTCGTAGCTATATGTCGCAGGGACAGACCGCAGAGAAGTTCCTAAGCACGATGTGCTATAAGGGCTCTCGCGAGATTAGCGTACAGCTCGAGAAGGGACAGCGCTATATGGTTATTGTCTTTGCCGTAGAGTCGGAAGATGGCTCAGTACCTGTTATGCGCTCATTGCCCGATCTATTCTACTGCAATACAAAATAGCATATAACACCGAACTAATAGAGGGTGGCTCGATGAGCTGCCCTCTATTTTATTGTGGTGTAGCACAATATTTTGACTCGTAACACCCTGCATCACATAGTTTTTTATAGGGTTTGTTTTGCTATTTCGATTTTTATTTCTACCTTTGTCGCCCGTATCAACCTCTTATAATGGGTGTAGGCCAATTTGTCGGAGGGCACATGAGCAAAAAGCGGGCTCTGAGGAGCAGGGTTTTTGTTCGGTAGTGCAACTAACGAAGGATTGCCGTCGAGGGTGGCGGTATGGTATGGCAGGCACAGCGATAATGTTGAGCGATTAACATTTAATTTTTTTGTTGCAACGATGAACAAGGATGCATTGATCAGACTCGTTAACGAGCAGATGTGGGCCAAGGGTGAGGCAGATGTACCTCAGTTTGGTGCTGGTGACACTATCACGGTAACTTATCGTATCGTGGAGGGTAACAAGGAGCGCTTGCAGAGCTTCCGTGGTGTAGTAATCCAGATTAAGGGTTCTGGCCGTACTAAGATGTTTACTATCCGTAAGGTATCTAACGGCGTAGGTGTAGAGCGTATCTTCCCTCTTTACTCACCTCACATCGACAAGATCGAGGTTAACAAGTATGGTGTTGTACGTCGCGCACGTATCTACTACCTCCGTGACCTCACTGGTAAGAAGGCTCGTATTAAGGAGCGTCGTATCGTTACAAAGAAGAGCGAGGAGTAGTTCTCGGTATCTTCGAAAGAAAAACGGACAGCCTGATGGTTGTCCGTTTTTTATATCTATAAGCCAAGGCCATGACGCAAACGATTGGCTCTAATTCTTAATCATCGTCAGACGCTCCCACAGCCAGCGAGGTATAAGTCGCCAGAAGCCAACCAACAACTTATAGCGCCAATCGAAGATTGTGATGCGTTCACGACGCTCGAACGAACGCACAACGTAGCGAGCAGCTCGCTCTGCGGTCATAAGCATAGGATAGCGCTTCTCGGGGTTAAGAATCTCGGTTGCAACAAAGCCTGGACGGATATCCCCCACCGTAATAGGTAGTCGCTGCATACGCGCAAGCTGAGCAAGAGCTACCAGATAGGCACTCTGCATACTCTTAGTTGCTGAGTATGCCGCAGCTTGGCCCATACCCATCGTTCCCGCTACAGATGTTATTACGGCAATATGTGCCCTGTGCTCCGCCCCGTAATGCGACACGCGCTTCACATAGTTGATAAAGTGATCCACAATGCGCACCATACCTTCGCAATTTGTCTTTACGGTGCGTAGCTCCATACCCTCCTCCAAATCGGGATTCTGCTTACCGATACCTGCGGCATAGAGCAACACATCAGGCGTAGCCACCTCAGCAAGAAGTTCATCGAGCAACTCGGTTGCCGACTCCTGCGTCACATCCATCGTACGACACACCACCCTATCGGCTCCATATTTAGCACGTAGTGCCTCCAGACGTTCGGCACGACGACCTGCAACGGCTACTCGCCACCCCTCTTCAAGCAGTTGCTCGGCGACAGCTCGTCCAATACCCGATGTCGCACCTATGATTATTGCCTGCTTCATCTTCAATCCTATTAGTCAAACGATTTTGAGGCGCACTATCTTAGCGCCATGCGAAGTATCGCCTCGGCACACCTCTCGGCCTCTTCGTAGAAGCCCATATGTCCCGACTCCTCGAGCCATACAACCTCGGCCTCGGGGTGCTTTGCGGCCAACTCCTCGGCAACATCGTTGGCGATGTAGTAGTCGTGGCGACCAAAGATGAGCATATGTGGCACCTTAGTCGTACGCAACAACTCATCTCTATCCTTACGCTCGATCATACCGCCAAGTATGGCGATAACACCCTCATCCTCAGTGATTATAATAAGCTCACCGAGATCGGCAATATAGTCTGCAAAGCGCTTTGCATTCTGTGGAGCAAACCCTGCGTGTGGCACCAGACGAGCCATCGTATTCTTCTTTCCTGCCTTGATAAGCTCTATTTCGCGACGACGACGATCGCACTTCTCCTGCGAGTCGGCAGTAGTCGTAGAACTTAGCAAAACTACCGAGTCGAGACGCTCGGGGTATGCCTCACACATAGCCAGGGCTACGTAGCCACCCATCGAGTGACCCACAACCGTATAGCGCTCGATACCTAGAGAGGTCATCGTATCGGCTACGCACTTTGCCAAAAACTCCATGGTGTGTACCTCGCCTACGATAGTCGATATTCCATGACCTGGAAGGTCGAGCGTCACCACGCGCACACTGCCACTGAGCAGCGGCACAAACTCCTCCCAAACAATCATTGATGAGAGGTATCCATGTAGCAACACTACACATTTATCACCACGCTCCGTATCGCATACGTGCATCGGGACATCGCCCGCCATAATGAACTTTTCGACCATAGTATGTAAATTTTGTATCACAATATTAATAATTTTTATCCGTAAATCCAAGTAAATTACCTAAAATCTACGCTTTGGCGGGGTATAATTTTGCAGCCCTCGAAATTATTTGTATCTTTGAGGGATAATATGCGTGGCACAAAGTGCATGCGCAAATGTGTAAAACGTAGCTTCAAACGACCCTATGCAATATTTCGAAATAGTAAAATGTCACGGTTCTGGCAACGACTTTATCTTGGTCGATACGATAGGCGATGTTGCAGCACAGAGCATCAATCGCGAAGAGCTTGCACGCCTGGCCTGCGACCGTACAAACGGCATAGGTGGCGACGGCATCCTCTTCGTGGAGCGCGATCAGGAGGGTCGTTGCGTGATGGATATGCTCAACCCCGACGGCACGCATGCCGAGATGTGTGGCAATGGCATACGCTGTGTAGCACGCATTGCCGATGAGCGCGGATACATCACCGAAGGTGTCATTCGTTCGGGCGGTCGTAGCTACCCCGTAAAGCGCGCCAATGCTCTTAGCGAAGGTGTCGAGGCCTTTGCCGTCGATATTCCATTAAGGCTATGGAGCAAAGATTTTGCCTTTTTCGAGGATGGCGAGCAGCACATTGGCAAGATAATAGAGGAGCTACACCCCGAGTTGCGATTTACCGCCCTAAGCCCCGGAAATCCCCATATCGTAGCGGCTGTCGAGCATATCGACATGGAGCTATTGGAGAGCCTCGGCGAGAAGGTTAAGAGCCTTACTAACATATTCCCCTATGGTGTGAATATTTCGCTATACGAGCAGCTATCACCCAGCGAGATATTCGTTGCAACATACGAGCGAGGCGCAGGCATCACACTCTCGTGCGGTACGGCGATGACCTCATCGGCAACTGCAGCCGTACTACTCGGTCTGGTAGAGGAGGGAACACACCTGAGTGTGCGCAACCGTGGAGGTAAGGTATTTTGCAGGACACGCATCGAGGATGGCAGCCCAATAACAACTCTTGAGGGCAATGCTACGGTTGAGTGGCGAGGCAGAGCAGGTGTGGATAGTGGCGTGCTAAGCTACGAGATCTGCGAACAGACCACCGAAGGCGAGAGCTGGGAGCGCTACGTGGAACAATTAGGTAAGTAATATAGAATTTATAGTTTTATAGTTGGCATGAGAGGTAACCGCTGGATATACACCCTTCTACTCTTCGTCGTTGCAGCCTTTGCGACGGGGTGTAATGTCACGCGCTCTATACCCGAGGATAGCTACCTACTCTCGAATGTTCGCATCGAGGCCGATCGCAGCATACCTCGCAACCAGCGTATTACGCAAGAGAAGGATGGCATCGACACCTATGTTCGACAGTCGCCCAACAAGCGTCTTTTCGGCTTCGACTTCTTCGTATGGATATACCAGAAGGCAAACCCCGAGAAGGATGATTGGTGGAACAACACGAAACGTAAGATTGGCGAGGAACCCGTACTGCTCAACGACCAACTCACCGAAAAGTCGGTGCAGAACCTCAAGGCCTACCTCGACAAGAGCGGCTATTTCAACTCGGAGGTAACAGCGCAGGTAGATACCATATATCGTGAGCAACGTGCCCGAGTGAAGTATATAATCAAGCAAGGAACTGCGACACGCATCGCCGATATAAGCTACGAGTTTCGCGACAGTTCGCTACGCCACATAATCCTTGCAGATACGACTCACAGTCTGCTACATCGTGGTGAGATACTCAACATCGTAACCCTCGACGAGGAGCGTACGCGCATAGCTAAGTATCTCAACAACCGCGGATATTTCGACTTCTCGGCAAACAACATCACCTATGAGATAGATACCACACGTGGCAAGAACCTCGCCGACGTGTTGATGATCGTACGCCCTACACTTAAGGGCTACGACCAGCGTGGCGCAGCTATATGGGAGGATAACGCCATATACCGCATCCGCAAAATTAACGTCTATCCAACATACGATCCTATGCTACGCTCAACTTCGGGATTTAAGGCCGAAGCCGAGATTGATAGCACGTCGTACTACGGTCTTGAGATAATCCGCGACAAGAACTTCACACCACAGCTACGCAATGCCGTGCTGCGACGTACGATACCACTATACCCAAGCTATATCTACAATGCCGAGCAGGTGGAGCGCACCTACTCCGAGCTTATGTCACTTGGCTTCTTCCGCAACGCTAAGATAAGCTTCGAGCATGTGCCCAGCCAAAGTAGCAACTATGTTACATTCATGGGTAATGATAGTAGCAGACAGATGCTCAACACCCGAGAGGAGTATCTCGACTGCAACATCTACTGTACACCAGCTCTTAAGCAGAGTTTGAAACTCGAGGTGGAGGCCTCGACGACATCGACATTCTATGGACTTAGTACAACGGTGGGGTATGCCAATAGCAATGCCTTCCGCGGTGCTGAGGCTTTCGACATCGCTGCGCGCTTTGGTTTCGAGTATATGTATGCCCCCGATGCTAAGAAGCGCAGCGCTCTGGAGTTAGGTGTTACGACCGGTTTGACATTCCCCCGCTTCCTGCTACCATTCCGCGTTACGACAGGCGATAATATCTCGCAGTCGCGAACACGCCTCGAGCTGTCGTTCGACTACCAGAATAGACCTTACTACCGCCGTAACCTATCGAGTGCGCGCTGGGCATACTCGTGGAAGCATGCACAAAACTCATCATTCGTCGTACGCCCCATAGATATCAACTGGATTGATGTCAAGAGCGTCGATGAGGCATTCCTCGCAGATATCGACAACCAGTACCTGCGTACCAGCTTCGAGTCACAGCTAAATGCGGGACTATCATTCTCATATACATTTAACAACCAGCACCTCGACATCTCGCGCAATACGACGTTCCTACGTGCCAACATAGAGACATCGGGCAACCTTATTCAGGGTCTCGAGTCGCTCTTCTCGCAGCATGCCGAAGGTAAGGACTACTACGAGATTCTCGGCATACGCTACTCGCAATATCTGCGTGCAGAGATCAATGCGAGCCACCGCATAAACCTTGGCCACAGCATGGTGCTGGCAGGTCGTTTGTTTGGTGGTGTCGGCGTGACGTATGGTAATTCGGATGGTTTCTCCATACCCTTCGACCGTATGTTCTACTGCGGAGGTGCCAACTCTATGCGCGGATGGGTGCCACGTACCCTCGGCCCAGGAAATAGCCCCGAGATGAATAATGCGGAGTATCCCGCACAGGTGGGTGACGTGCGTCTGGAGGCTAACCTCGAGTTCCGTTTCCCGATATGGTGGCTACTACACGGAGCCGTATTCTTCGATGCTGGTAACGTGTGGTATCTACGCGACACCGAGGATAGCAACCCCGAGGATATCTTCCATTTCAACAGCTTCTACAAGCAGTTGGGTTTCAATACGGGTGTGGGTCTGCGACTCGATATCAAGTTTGCGGTGCTACGCCTCGATCTCGGTATGCAACTACATAATCCTGGACGTCCCGAGGGCGAGCGATGGATACACAACTTTAGATGGTCGAATATGGCCCTTAACTTCGGTGTGGGTTATCCGTTCTAAAATAGACCAATTAGCCAATTGGAGGTGCAATGTAAGGCCAACTAATGGAGTTGTAACCCTATATTCACACAAATTTGCGGTGTAGAACAAAATTTTATAGCAAAACTATTTGTTTATATTAAAATAAGTCGTATATTTGCAGCGTCAAAAGGTGACAAACTTAATGGTCGATTCATCTAAGGGCTAGGATACCTGCCTCTCACGCAGGACATAGGGGTTCGAATCCCCTATCGACTACCAAAACAGACAACTTTTCAGTTGTCTGTTTTTTTGTTTATAGGGCTTAAC
>JAFYXB010000020.1 GCA_017546345.1 Alistipes sp.
ACCACTCTGCCACCTCTCCAAAGGACAAAGGTAAGGCAAGTTTTCTAATCTACCAAATATTTTTCAATATTTTTTTTCACTTTTTTAGGAGCATAATAGCTAAATAGTTATTAATCTGTATTTTAGCTATTCGACATCAGGAGCATAATTTCTTGCCTCAACATGCGTATAATAGCTCTGAAGCGTCGCTTTCATCATTTTTTCGATATTTTCGACATCGGCAGAAGTGGCAATATTTCTCTCTCTATGCACGTCATCGTAGCCATAAACACCCAAAATATCGCAGCCATCGAAGTCCACAACGTAGTCGTCGCTGAGACCTACATAGCCATAGCCCGAACGGATAAGTGTGAAGGGCTCGCGCCAGGGCTCGTTGAATATATCGCGGCCAATAGCGAAGTAGGGCTCATCGTTGCCCACAAGACCAAGGATTGTAGGCATAAAGTCGGTCTGCGACATAATGCTGTCGTACTCGCCACGCAGAGAGCCATCACCAGCATAGATGCAACCCACGATATGGAAACATCCCGGAGAGTGCAACGTGCGCTCGGCCATACGCTCGCTCGACACATGGTCGGCGACAAATACGAAGAGCGTATTCTCGAACCAAGACTCCTGGCGGCACTGCTCCATAAATCGGCCAAGAGCGCGGTCGCTATAGGCCACGGGGCGATGGTTGAGCGTAGTGCCCGCGGGGAGCTCATCGCGCACCTCATCGGGAACGATAAAGGGGTGGTGCGACGTGAGGGTAAAGATCGTAGCGAAGAAGGGCTGTTGCAGCTCCGTGAGCTCCTCGCCCATAAATTTCATAAACGGCTCGTCCCAGATGCCCCACTTGCCATCGAAGTCGGCCATAGAGTAGCGTGCGGCATAATCCTCCATACTATATAGGCGCTCGATACCCGTCATACGCGCGTATGCACCAAAGCCCATAGATCCACGCTCCGAACCGCAGAAGAAGGCCGTATCGTAGCCCTTATCGGCCAAGATGCGGGGCATAGGACGACACTCGGCCAACGACTCCGACATAAGCATAAATGGCGTTTCGTAGGATGGTGTCGAGCTCCATATTGTAGGGGGAGCGGCGATGCTTGTCGCGCCATTGGCATAGCAACGGCTAAAACATAGACCCTCGCTCATAACTCTATCGAGGTTGGGAGTATAACCCTCGCCCGTATGCTCCTCGGGGAGTAGGTAGGCCGAGTGTTCGGCCGAGAAGCTCTCGAGGATGAAGAGCACGACGTTGTAGCCCTCGTAGCGGCCAAACATCTCGCTATGGTACTCCGCAGGGTAGTGCGATGGAGTGTATATCGCCTTGAGTTCCTCCTCCTCGAAAAATTCGGGCACTGTGACACTTCCCGACAACGTGCGGATTATACAGAAGGGGTTTGAAAGGATCATATTGGCCTTAGCGGGTGACTGCGTGTAGAGCATCGCATTGGACATAGTTATTGGACGCGTCATACGCGTCATACCGCCACGTATGCCTACAATGCTACAGAATACGACAAACAGCAGCAAAAGGATGCGTGATATAGATTGCAGGATAATGCCATCGAAGAGCTCCTCAGCGTGGCGAGATCGACGGTAGCCCCACGCCAGAAGTGCAATAATGGCAAGGGCGAGGAGTACGAGGTGCATATTCTCCCACATAAACTGCAACATAAGCTCGGCCGTATTGTCGTTATCGGCAAAGAAGAGCTCGTCGGCCGTGCAGCGTTTCTGCGTATAGTGGAAGTAGACCGTATCGCCCATATTTGCCGCCACCACAACAGCCGCGGGAATGATATAGGTCGCAAAGAGCGTCGTGCGATAGACTCGGCTATTCCACCAGCGGTCGGGGATAGGGAGTGCCGAGAGGATCAAAAAGAGCAGCATCGAGTAGATAATCGAGGCGTTGTCAAAGAGTAGGCTACCTCGCCACAGCTGACCTATCTCGGCAGCGGTAATCTCGCCCACAAGGTCGGCGTTATAGAGGTAGAAGATAGCGTGACAGAGCTGCATGGTGGCATACAGCATCACGATACGCCATACGATTATTGCAAGGCGCGTATGCGACAGGCGACGCAGCAGCTCGCCTAAAAAAGAGCTATTATATCGGTTTCTCATAGTCCTATTTCAATTCGTCCACCGCAGCGTGTTAGCACGGAGGAGGTTTACATCGGGCATATATACCCGATACAAATGTACGAAAGAAAATCGAATTTAGTATAGACAACGGCCGTCAGATCTCCTCGGCTGATAATCTTTTCGCTTTATGGGGGCGAAAAAGCAGAAAAATTACTACCTTTGTGGTATGATGCCGCGATTTAGCCATATACGACGTAGCATACACGCTGCAAGCACGCTGCCCACTACTTTGTGGGTGGCATTTGTCGTTGTTGCTATGGGACTAATGGTGGGTTGTTCGATACCGAATACCGCAAAGTCGGAGATAGCGCGCGCTCAGAGCTTGGCGCATAGCGAGCCCGAGCAGGCAATGCAAATTCTGGAGGCGATAAATCCGAAGAGCCTATCATCGAAGGAGCGATATGCCGAGTATGCCTTGGCCTACTCGGAGGCGTGCTACTATGGTCGCCAACGTATCGAGAGCGATAGTCTGACACTCGCCGCGGTGGAGTATTTCGAGCAACACGGCAACAAGCAGAAGTTGGCACGAGCTCACTTCTATCACGGTCAGGCGAACTACAATATGATGCGCCTAACGGATGCTATGATGTCGTTTATGGAGGCCGAGAAGATACTCGAGAATACGGATAACTACCAGCTCCTCGGATTGGTGCACCAGGCCAAGGGCGATATCTATGGCGCAGGTTGTCTATATCGCAACAGCTACGACTCCTACGCAGTCTCGAAGAGCTACTTCGAGCGCGCGGAGAGTGTCGATGATATAGCATACGCCGACTACGACCTCGGACGTCTGGCGATGGCCATGCGCGATTTTGAGTCGGCCGATAACTCGCTAATGGCTGCGTACAACTATGCCCGCGAGAATGACGACAAGGAGTTTCTATCGCTAATCATCTATCACCTCAGCGAGTTGCGTGTTCAACAGGCCAAGTATGAGGAGTGTGCCGAGGTTCTCGCCTGGTATGAGGCGTGCGACTGCGAGATCTACGACCCCTCGCACTACCACTCGTTGATGGCCATTATCTGTGCCACGAACGACAATATTGAGGAGGCATTCGAGAACTTAGCCCTCGCCGAGCTATGCGAACCTCGCAACGAGCACCTCATAAGCTATGCTAAGTACTCCGTACACCGCATTATCGGCAATGATAAGGCCGCTCTGCTATGGTTGGAGGAGGCTACACAGCGTCAGGATAACACCATCCTTCAGGTGTTGGAGCAACCCGTACTCAACTACCAGATAGGTCAGCTACAAAGTTCTATCGTAGCACACGAGCAGAAGGAGCGTCTGAGCCTGCTGCTCAACACATTTATATATGTGTCGATTCTGCTTGTTATCGTTATCGTAGTGACATACTTCATGAACCGCATAAAGGCCAAGAACCGCGATATACAGCACTATATGGATAGCCTCAACGAGCTGCAACTTACGAGTGGCCGTGGCTCGGAGCACCTTATCGAGGCGGTATCGCAGCTCTACAAGGATCGACTGAGCGACCTTAACGACCTTTGCGAGACCTACTATGACCATAGCGACACATCGCGCCAGACGACCAAGGTGTTCGAGCAGGTGCGCCGTACAATAGAGTCGATCAAGAGCGATGAGAGTCGCTTAAAGGAGCTTGAGAGCTTGGTGGATAAGTGTCGCAACAATATGATGGCACGCCTTAGAGAGCAGTGCCCAAAGCTCAATGAGAAGGAGCTAAAAGTAGCGTTATATAGCTATGCTGGATTCTCGACACGCGCCATTTGCATCTTTGTTGAGAGTAATCCTACGGCCCTTTCGAAGGTGAAATACCGCATCAAGACAAAAATCAAGGAGAGCGGCGGCGAAGATGCCGAAATTTTAATCGCAGCGATTAACGACCTTTAATCGCTGAAAATCAACATTTTACACACATTTATAAAATTACACACGCCAAACCGCGTAACTCACTGATTATCAGCAAGAAGAAAATTCTGCGAAAATATTTCAAGAATTGTTTTTGTAACTCATTGATAATCAGTATATAAAAAATGGCTCGGGGAAATCTTTTTTGCCCCGAAATTTTGCTACATAGCATAAAGCCTATATATTTGCACTATGAAAAACGAGGGGAACAGTCTGATCTGACAACCTCGCAATGACAAAAAGCCGCAGCAGAAGAAAATAGCTATTTCGAGTCTACTACAGAGGAGCGAAAAAGTGCGGCACAAAAGTTGTTTGAACGATTGATTGAAGTGTTTAATAAATAGATAGCCGCATCCCAAACGCCATCCTCACAGAGGATGATTAGGGACAAGGTTGCCGCGAGGCCCCCGAAGGCAAGAAATTTGGTTAATGAAAATCTTTGTGTGTGTCCGCTACGGGTGCTACTTCCAATAGAAGAGTACCCGTAGCGTTTTTTTATGCTTGTTCCATACATTACTCCTACTCTTCGAGGAGATTGCTCCCTAAGCTCGAAATAACACAAGGGCTCTCTTCGCATAAAGACTCAAGCGAGAACAATAGCAAATTTTAACCCGAATGGAGGTTTTTCGAATAAGTTTTGTATCTTTGCTATTATTATATATATGTATCGAACTAAAACCTGAATTTATGAAACGTAGTGACCTCTACTTCGCCCTTGTGATGTTGGCGATTTTCGTTCCATTCTTCGTATCTCCCGAGCTCTACGGCTGGTATAAGACATTCAACGCCGAGCACGCAATGATTATGGCATTCCTTAAGTTCGCCATTCTATCGACTCTCGGCGAGATGCTCGGCTGCCGCATATCTACGGGTAGCTACACGCACCCCACATTTGGCGTAGCACCACGCATGGTAGTATGGGGCTTATTGGGTATGGCAATCTCGATGGCGATGACCGTATTTGCAGCAGGTATCCCTGCATTTATTACCAATATGGGCGGCGCACAGCTTGTTGCCGACTTCTATGCCGATGGCATCACATTGGGTAAGTTTGTCGTAGCACTATCAATATCGGTGATGATGAACACCTTCTTTGCGCCCGTGTTTATGACATTCCACAAGATCACCGATGCACATATCGCCGAGTGCGGTGGCTCGCTCCGCGCGCTCGTTACGCCTATCCCTATGCAGCGCCTCATCAAGTCGGTAAATTGGGATGTACAGTGGGGCTTTATCTTTAAGAAGACCATTCCGTTGTTCTGGTACCCTGCACACACCATAACATTTATGCTTCCTGGCGAGCTTCGCGTATTGTTTGCAGCATTGCTCGGTGTAGCACTGGGTGTAATCCTAGCAATCGGTCTCAAGAAGAAGTAGGCTAAGTAGCTGATTTTCTGAATATATAAGTACGGCTTATTGGGCTATAAATATTCATTAAGGAAAATCTATTGCAGAATAAAAAAAAGCCTCTATATTTGCACCAGAAACAAAAAGAAAACCAATAAAAACAGATAATAAATTAACACCTAAAAAACTTAAAAGATTATGACTAAGAAGTTCATTTGTTCAGTATGCGGATATATTCACGAGGGTAACGAGGCTCCAGATCAGTGCCCACTTTGCAAGGTAGGTAAGGATAAGTTCAACGAGATGGCTGAGGAGAACAAGGCCTTGGAGTTTGTAACAGAGCACAAGATCGGTGACGGTAAGGTAGACCACCCCGAGATTTTGGAGGGCTTGAACAACCACTTTATGGGCGAGTGCACCGAGGTAGGTATGTATCTTGCGATGAGCCGTCAGGCAGACCGCGAGGGCTATCCTGAGATCGCTGAGGCCTTCAAGCGCTACGCTTTCGAGGAGGCAGAGCACGCATCGAAGTTTGCTGAGTTGCTCGGCGACTGCGTATGGGATACAAAGACAAACCTCGAGAAGCGTATGAACGCCGAGAGCGGTGCTTGCGCAGACAAGATGCGTATCGCAGCGTTGGCTAAGCAGAACAACTTCGACGCTATCCACGACACTGTTCACGAGATGGCTAAGGATGAGGCTCGCCACGGTAAGGGCTTTGAGGGTCTTTACAACCGCTACTTCAAGTAATATAGCAAGATAGGCCGCACGATAGCGGCAACAAATAGAGCTCGGATGGGATCCCATCCGAGCTCTATCATTTTAGGGTTATAACATCCGTGTTGGCGACACGTTATAGAGAGCTTAAGCTCCAGTTACCCACCGTTGTTGAGGCCCAAAGTTTTAATAAAACGTGCCCTTACGACCGAAGATAGCGTAGCCAAAGTTGAAGGTTAGATAGAAGTTCTTCTTCGACTTAAAGTCGTACTTGGTGAGGGCAAGGCTCACGGGGCCGATGCGTGTATGGTAGATCAACGATAAATCGGACATATAGTGCATAAACTCATCGTTGAACTTATCGCGTAGCATAGCATAGGCACTTAGACGCAGGTAGAGATTATCGTAAAGACGCACGGTGGGCATAAGTCCAAGGCCTACATATCTATCGGCACGAAACTCGGGCATATAGATCATACGCGAGTGAAGAAGTGGCGCATACTGCGGTGACGACAAGAGTGTAGACTCCTTAGAGTCGAACTCGGGATGTGTCGTATATACACCCTCCAGGGCGTAGCCCAGCGAGAAGATACCCGAATTGGTAACATCGAAGTACTGCTCCCACGATAGCTTTGCTCCCCACCACTGACGAATAGCATTGTAGATATCGCCACCCTCGGGGTAGATAAGATCTCCACTCGAGTCGCGCTCATCCTTACCATAGACATATATCAACGAGGCATCGACCTTGCTACCTGCCGTCGGGAAGAGCGGCTTGTTGAGCGTGCTATTGGCGATATTGAAGGCTCCAGCGAGGTAGGAGAAGTGGGTATATTGTCGTGTTTTGTAGCCCTCCATCTCGTAGCTGTAGTTGTCGCGACCAGCGTTGAACGTGAGGTCTGCGATACTATGATTTGTAAGTGAAGCACCCAGCACAACCGAGAAAAAGTTCTCCATAACACGCATCTGAGAGGCGTTATCGACAGATGTGAGGTTGCCGAAGTTGCCCTTCATCGTATTGGTGATGTTGAAGTTATACGAATAGTCGAGATACAACGACAGATTGTGCACAAACGATGTGCGACCACCCAGACGCGCCATAGTGTAGACAGGACCCAGGAGTATATCGAGTTTGAAGTCCTGAATCACCTCTCCCCACCAGCCATATTTAAGGCCGATGTATGCCTGGTTGAAGGCTGTAGATGATATATTTCCGCCAATCATAATGTCGAGCTTCGGCTTCACGCGCATAGGTAGATAGAAGTCGTACTTCTCGGTCTGAGGATTGTATCGCAGCGTGGGAAACTCGTGGCGAACAGCCGTATTGGCAATGAGCGTGAGGTAGTTATGCCAAATCTTATCGAACTCACCATATTCGCCATTACGTATCGCACGACGGAAGCTACGGTCACGAGGATTGATGTGGAGCATACGCTCGACAAGAGCCTGCTGTGCGGCATTCAGCCCCTCGAAATAGAACTCTCCGATGCTCTCCTCGGGCCACATACTACGAAACGTCTTACGACGCTCAGCCATCTCGGAGGCTGTCACCCTACGACCCACAAGCTCCTTGATACGCGCCATGGCGGCAAGGCCATCGTTGTAGCCCTGAGCCATAGTTATAGCGGCCTGCTCCGAGCTAAAGTCGAGCATCGAGGCTTTGATAGCACGCTGGATAAATACGGAGCGCTCCTCGGGGAGGTTGAAATCCGAAGGCATCGTGATAAGCGACATAACCTGCTCAACAATAGAGGCATCGTGAACAGGCTCGGTGGTCACATCGCCACAAGCGATACCGATGATAATGTCGGGATGATGCAACTCATCCATAGCCTGCCACGGGAAGTTGTCGTAGCAACCACCATCGCACATCAATACCGAGTCGATATCGACAGGCGGGAAGGCCACGGGAATAGACATCGAAGCACGTATGGCACGGGCTAAATCGCCACGCTTAAGCTCGACGGCCTTGTGGCGCTGCATATCGGTAGCCATACAGCTGAAGGGTATCATAAGGTGGCTGAAATCGCCACCACAAGCCACCTGAGGCGCTGCGAAGAAGTCGTGAAGAGCGATATCTATCTCGGCGGTATTGATAACCGACTTGGGGAGTACAATACGACGCTTATCCTCGTCATTCTGGCTATCATTGGCCACATCGACAGGTATTTGAATCATATTCGAGAGCTGATCACGCTCCATAAAGTAGTTCACGTAGCTATCTTTGAACTTACCGCTCACCCACCTATCCATATCGCCCGAAAGAGCCACCTGCTCCATCTCCTCGAGGCTGTAGCCTGAAGCATAGAGAGCACCTATGATTGAACCCATAGATGTACCCGAAATGTAGTCGATCGGAATGCCGTTTTCCTCCATAGCTCGAAGTACGCCAATGTGGTAAAGACCCTTTGCACCACCTCCACTGAGCACCACACCGACACTCTGAGCATCGGCCTTGAGAGGGAAAAGCAGTAAAATGGATAGAATTATGGATAAAAATAGTCTCATTCCCGAAATTATTAGTACCTTTGTAGGTCGGTTGTTGTATTGCAAAAATACGACTATTATTATAGAAAAACAATAATTTAAGTTTTATGATAAACAAAATCGAGCAAATTTTAAGCGAGATCGAGGCGTTTGCCCCACAGAGTGCAGCAGACGTTGAGGCATTTCGCATAAAGATTCTCGGAAAGAAGGGCGTACTTGGCGCACTTATGGAGGAGTTTAAGAGAGTACCCGCCGAGCAGAAGAGAGAGCTTGGCCAGAAGCTTAACCACCTCAAGACCGTAGCTACGGAGCGCATCAACACCCTTAAGGAGGAGCTCTCGGCAGCTGCCGAGCTTAACGCATCGCGCATCGACGATATGACACGCCCTGGTACATCGGAGCAGGTAGGCTCACGCCACCCAATATCTATCGTCAAGAACGAGATCATCTCTATCTTCTCGCGCTTGGGCTACACCGTAGCCGATGGCCCCGAGATCGAGGATGACTGGCACGTATTCTCGGCGTTGAACTTCCCACCCGAGCACCCAGCACGCGATATGCAGGATACATTCTTCATCGAGAGCCAGCCCGACGTGGTGTTGCGTACGCACACATCATCAATCCAGGTGCGCACAATGGAGCGTCAGAAGCCTCCTATCCGTGTTATCTGCCCAGGCCGTGTGTTCCGTAACGAGGCTATATCGTATCGTGCACACTGTATCTTCCACCAGATCGAGGGTCTCTACATTGACCGCAATGTGTCGTTTGCCGATATGAAGCAGTCGTTGCTCTACTTCGCTAAGGAGCTCTTTGGCGAGCAGACGCAGATTCGTATGCGCCCATCGTACTTCCCCTTCACCGAGCCTTCGGCCGAGGTAGATGTATCGTGCTCGATCTGTGGCGGTAAGGGTTGTGGTGTCTGCAAGGGCACAGGTTGGCTCGAGATCTTGGGCTGCGGTATGGTAGATCCTAACGTCTTGGAGGCAAATAATATCGACCCTAAGGAGTTCTCAGGTTTCGCGTTTGGTATGGGTGTTGAGCGTATCGCTATGCTTAAGTATGGCGTTGGCGACTTGCGCTTGTATTTCGAGAACGATGTGAGATTCCTCAATCAGTTTGAGAGCGCATTGTAGGCCATAAGCCCAATGTTTTCTCGCAACAATATTTATGCTTAATTGGCTAAAAATTAGCATATTAACACTCGTAGTGTTTGTTACAAATGTGGCATTTGCAACCACCGACCATCCGTCGGGCAGGTCGGCAGATGCCGCATTGCTATATATGCCCGATTCGCTGTCGCGTAGCTATCGTCATACCGAGGCGGTCAAGCGACTAAACATCGAGCGTGACACGGCACGTGCTCGTGAGATATGGCTCGAGATTATCGCTCAGGATAGCACCTATTCGCCTGCACTCTACAACCTCAGTCGCACGGAGCGTGGTGGAAGGGAGTTGGAGTATGCCGAGAGAGCATATCGTGCCGACAGCAACAACCGCTGGTATGCACAGAACTACGCCACGCAGCTTATCGCAGCACGTAAATATCGCGAGTCGATGCCCATATACAGGGCGCTACTGAGGCTCAATCCGCGAGATATAGATGCCTACCACGCCTTGGCCATACTCTACGCCTCGGGAGGTATGCCCTATTCGGCGATAGCAATTCTCGACTCAGCAGAGATACGCACTGGATACAACCTCTATCTCGCCTCGATGAAGCAACGTATGCTCCTCGAGACACGCCAATACGACAAGGCGATAAAGGATGGAAAGCGCATCGTCGAGGAGTTTCCCTACGACAGCGAGGCACGCACAAACCTCGCATACGCCTACGAAGCATCGGGACGCGATTCATTGGCTGAGCGCAGCTACGAGGAGGCATTCCGCATCGACACAACAAACATCGAGACACTTGTGGCGTTGGTCGATTACTACGACCGCAAGGGCGATATGGAGCGTATGTTCAACTACGAACGTCGCATATTCCGCGATGATAGGGTATCGATTGAGGAGAAGATCGAGCGTCTGGAGCTATACACCTCGGATATGGCCTTCTACTCGCAAAACTTTTTTAATGTAGGATCGGTCATCTTAGGTCTTATGGCCGACTACCCGACGAACCGCAAGGTTGTCGATGCCTACGCCTCGCACCTGCTGGGCGCTGGCGAGGATATGGCCGCAGTAGACCTGCTGCGTCGCCACCTCGACGATGCTACGACCACAGCATCGGACTACATTGGTCTGGTACAGCTCGAGAACCATCTATCGCTCTCGGAGCTCGCAGCAACCGACCTTGCCGCAGGCCTGGCACGCTTCCCTGAGAGTCGAGCATTGCCTCTTTACGCCGCCATAGTTGCACTTGAGAGCGACGAATACGACAAGGCTATAGGTTTGGCGAAGCACTGCCTGAAGCTATCGACAAACGACATCGAGAGGAGCGAAACGTGGGGCTTTATAGGCGATATATACCACGAGATAGGCGAGGACAAACGTGCATTTAAGGCCTACGATAAGGCGCTTAAATACAACTCGGACAACGTCTCGGTACTCAACAACTACGCATACTTCCTGAGCCTCTTAGATAGGGATTTGGAGAGGGCGTTGGTAATGTCGGCACGTGCCATAGAGCTCGAGAGGGGTAATGCCACATATATCGACACCTATGCCTGGGTGCTACACCGTCTCGGACGTAATGAGGAGGCTAAGGTGGCTATGCGTCAGGCTCTGTCGCTGAGTGGCCAGAAAGAGTCGGCGCTATTGGCGCACTATGGCGATATACTATGGGCGCTGGGCGAGAAGTTTATGGCCGACACCTATTGGAAGAAGGCTGTAGATATGGGCTACGATGCCGAGGAGATGCGACTACACCAAATGAAACTAAAAGAAGATGAGAAGAGATAAGCTATATACCATCGTGCTGGCAGCTATCGTCACGCTGCTTGCTACACCTTGTATGCTCTCGGCGCAGAGCAACAAGATCGAGGAGCAGCGCAAGCGTGTCGAGCAGTTTAAGAAGGATGTCGAGAATACCAAAAAGGAGGTTGCAAATCTCAAAAAGGAGAAGAGCTCGGCCTCGGAGCGCATATCGGCACTCGACAAGCAGGTGAGCACACGCAGCAAGTATATCAAGGAGGTGGAGCGTGAGCTACAGCTCGTAAAGGAGGATATTGCCGAGATCAAGGCGCTTATCGATTCGCTCGGCAGAGAGCTGAATAACAACCGCGAGGTGTATGGCGAGGCGGTACGCACGGCATATCGCAACTACCGACAGAGCAACGATAACAACTACCTATTCTCGGCACAGAGCCTCACAGATGCAGCATACCGTATGGCACGTATTCAGCATATTGCCGACAGTCGTCGTGTGCTGGCCGATACCATAGAGCTACAGAGTGCGGCATACGACCTCAAGCATGCCGAGCTGGATAAACGACGCAGTGAGCTCGACTCGGTAACGCGTTCGCTCGAAAAGGAGCGCAAAGCCCTACAGAACGATAGAGATGAGGCACAACGTAGCTATAACCAGCTAAGCAAGAAGGAGAAGAAGGCGATAACACGTCAGCGTGAGCAGCAGAAACAGCTGGATAATGCCGTTGCCGAACTCTCGAAGCTAACAAAGGGCAACAAGGTGGGTGGCAGCTTCTCGTCGAAGACATCAAATTTGAACCTCCCCGTGGTGGGTGGCGAGATAGCTAAGTCGAGCGGAGCAACGGCAACCATCACAGGTGCCAAGGGTGCCGAGGTGCGTAGCATCTACGAGGGATTGGTGATGCGCGTGGAGAAGAACTCGAGCACGAGCCACTACGCTGTATTTATAGCCTATGGCGAGTATCTATCGGTATATACCAACGTAAGTGGCGTTACGGTAAAGGCTGGCGACAAGGTTAAGCGCGACCAGAAGATTGGTAGCGTAGGTCTTGGCGTGGACCATACGGGTAAGCAGTATGCCTACGTTCAGTTTGCTATCCACGACACGCGCGCAGGCCGACAGATATCGGTAATCGACTTCTTCAAAAAGAAGTAGGAGTCGGGCATAGCAATATTATTTCGAGATTATTGTATAGATTATGATACATTTTTATAGTCAAGATTGTAACTACCTACCCGCAGCGCGTCTTAAGCTACGCCGCTGGATAGAGGAGGTGATACGCCGCGAAGGTTATACTGCAGGCGAGATAAACTATATCTTCTGCTCGTCGGAGTATCACCGCGCCATGAACCGTGACTTCCTGGGACACGACTACTTCACCGATGTTATCACCTTCGAAGAGCGCGACACACGTCGCACGGAGGGTGTGATCAATGGTGAGGTATATATCGACGTGGCAACCGTTGAGGACAACGCCGAGCTATACCACTCGTTGCCCATAAACGAGATGCGCCGCATCATCGTACACGGGGCACTACACCTCTGCGGACATCGCGACAAGGCGCCGACAGCCGAGAAGCAGATGCGCCGCTTGGAGAACCGCTATCTGAAACTTCTGCGCGAGGAGATACTATGAGATTGCAGTACGATATAGTTGTTGTGGGTGCAGGTCACGCCGGTTGCGAGGCTGCTTCGGCCGCCGCACGCCTCGGCAGTCGCACTCTGCTCATCACTATCGATATGGAGAAGATCGCCTCGATGTCGTGCAACCCCGCTGTGGGTGGCGTGGCTAAAGGTCAGATAGTGAGAGAGATAGATGCGCTGGGTGGCCGTATGGGTCGCATTACAGACCATGCTACCATCCAGTTCCGTATGCTTAATCGCTCGAAGGGTGCAGCGATGTGGAGCCCACGTGCGCAGTGCGACAAGGCGGAGTTCTCGCGAGCATGGCGCAAGGAGCTCGAGAACACGCAAAATCTCTATTTGTGGCAAGATTCGGTGTGCGGACTACTCCTTGACCATAGCGAGGGTCGATGTGCCGTGAGAGGCGTTAAAACACGTATGGGCGTGGAGATAGAGTGTCGTAAGTTGATACTTACGGTGGGAACATTCCTCGAGGGTATGATGCACTGCGGTGAGTCATCGGCTGAGGGTGGTCGCGCAGGCGACGAAGCTGCACACGGCATCACTGCTCAGCTACGCGAGGAGGGATTCGAGGCAGGACGCATGAAGACGGGAACACCAGCACGATTGGATGCTCGTACCATAAACTTCGATGCGCTGGAGATACAAGATGGCGATATGGAGCCTTCGAAATTCTCATATGACCCTGATACTCAGGTGGTTAAAAATCAGCTGCCGTGTTTTATGGTCTATACATCGAAGAGTGTGCACGATATTTTGCGCACAGGTTTTGATCGTTCGCCACTCTTTACGGGTCGCATCGAGGGTATCGGACCACGCTACTGTCCAAGCATCGAGGATAAGCTCCGCACATTTGCCGATAAGGAGCAACATCAGCTATTCCTCGAGCCCGAAGGTCGCAACACGAACGAGTATTACCTCAATGGCTTCTCATCGTCGTTGCCCTACGAGGTGCAGCTCGATGCACTACACAACATATCGGGATTGGAGGATGTACACGTATACCGACCAGGTTATGCTATCGAGTATGACTACTTCCCACCAACACAGCTTAAGCATACGCTCGAGACCAAACTTATCGAGGGCCTCTACTTCGCAGGTCAGATAAATGGTACTACGGGATATGAGGAGGCTTCGGCGCAGGGACTCATGGCAGGTATCAACGCACATCGAGCACTCGCAGATCAGGAGGGTATCGTCCTTCGTCGTGATGAGGCATACATCGGCGTACTTATCGACGACCTTGTGACGAAGGGTGTGGACGAGCCTTATCGTATGTTCACATCGCGTGCCGAGTATCGCATATTGCTACGACAGGATAATGCCGATGCACGACTTACGCCTCTTGGATATGAAATTGGCTTGGTTGGCGAAGAAAAATATGCGAGATTGCTCAAAAAAAATGAGGCTGTAGAATCGCTTATTTCGTTCCTTCGTGCGCAGTCGGTCAAAATAGGCGAAATTGACAGCTATTTAATTTCGGTCGGCGAGGAGCCTTTGACGCAGGGACGAAAGCTATATGATATCGTTTTACGCAGCGGTGTGAAGATAAAAGAGCTAAGTGAGGCGATGCCAAAGTTGAAAAAGTATATCGCTAAGGAGGAGCTTAGCGATGAGGTTATCGACCAGACGGAGATACAAATCAAGTATCGCGGCTATATCGAGAGGGAGCGTTACTTCGCCGAGAAGATGCAAAGGTTGGAGAGTATCACCATTCCCGAGGGCTTCGACTACGCAGCAATGCACTCATTGACTATCGAGGCACGCCAAAAGTTGAGCCGTATACAGCCCACGACAATCGGTCAGGCCTCACGCATACCAGGTGTCTCGCCAGCAGATATCAATGTTTTGCTTGTAAAGTTCGGCAGATAATCGAGCTCAAAATTCTAAAAAAGATAGAATAGGCAATATTTTGTTGCTACTCTATATAAAAGTGTTCCACGTGGAGCACTTTTTTTTGTTTGTTGTGGTAGCCTATAGGAATTGTGGGGATGGTTGCACAATTTGTGGGGGCACTGCACTTTTAGGGGCGCAAGCGTAGCTTGCTCTTGGGGGTGTGCTACGCCCTTTTGGGGATCGCACCTGACGGTGCTTATGGGAAGTGCCTCTTCTAAAGGGTCATCCAGAGCGTAGCCGAGGGATCTCCTACGCACAATGTGCTATGAGCGTTTTATTTTATACGTAGCCACTTGTCGATTTTGAGGAGATGCTTCGACTTCGCTCAGCATGACATTCATGCGCAACAAACACGAAGCGTCCCCAAGAGCAAGCTCTGCTTGCGCCCTCAAAAGGGCTTTAGCCCGCCCCCATACACCC